>JAUIHG010000024.1 GCA_030432405.1 Bacteroidia bacterium
TCAGCATGCTTTTGCCCGTGCCCGGCTTGCCGTCGCCCATGGCGATGGACGGCAGCCCGCCGAATTCCAGCATCGGGTTTTTTTGCGTTTCCGGATCGTAGCACATCAAGCGCTCGGCAAAACGGCGGAACTGGTGCTTGGCTTCCCGGTTGGCCACAATCTGCCCCCAGTCCACACGGTTGAACTCCACGGTATGAACACGCGCGTGCGCGCGAAGCGCAAAACCCTGCACTGTGAAATCCGAATGTTCCAGCTTGTAATGCTGGCGCGTGAAAAACTCCGCGTATTGCAGCGATTCGGCGCGCAACTGCACTTCTTCGGCCAGGCGCTCGAAATAGCGCTGCGTCATGGCCACAAATTCCAGTTCCGTGTTCACACTGCCCGAGCGCTCCAGGTAGGCCCCGTAGTAATACAGGGCACTGGACAAGGCTTTGCTCGGGCGGTCCATTCGGATTTCGGGAATGCCTGCAAAATCGATGGAAACGGCACTGACCTCCTCCGGCCGGTGCTCGGCCAGCCGCCACAACACATAGGCCGAACTGCCAAAAAGCTGAATGGCCGCAGCCACCGACAGCTTGTCGTGGAACTCCGGCTGCTCGGAATGGTGGAGCTGGCCTTCGCGGTTGCGCTGCATCAGCACCTCCAGGCCCGAGGCTTGTTCATACAGATGTGCCAGTTCCCGACCCAGGCACAGGCCATCCCGCACCGCGTTGAGCACAAAGGCCAGGGTGGTGGTGAGCAGCATCCGGTCTTCGGCCACACGTACGGCCGAAGCCATCACACTGGTCTGATCCTCCTGCTCGATGCCCAGTGCCTTGTTCTGGATCAAAAAGCCCAGGTCGATGTCGTGCTGTTCGGCCTTGCGGCGGTCCGGCTTCCAACTGGCCTGGCGCAGGTAGGCGTTCATGTCCTCCTTCCAGCGCAGCAGGGCTTCGCCGCGCAGCGGCAAAAGGGGTGCTTCAGCGCGTTCCATGGGCATGGGGTTTATCGGAGTCCTGTGCGGTGCCGCCTCCCGGCGAAGGCCCTCCATAGGCGGTGGAACCGGACGACGCGGGCGGCTGGAAACGGAAGGGCGGATGGGCCAGGTCTTCGAGCAGGTGCTTGTGCTGATCGTGCAGGTACTGGATGACCCCGTGGCTGGCCAACAGGAAACGCTCCGACCCGCTGATGCCCTGCTGGCGGTGGCGCGGGTCGGCATTATCCAGGAAAAAGCGTTCGCGGGTTTTCCCGCCCATCAAGCCCTTGCGCACCCGCTCCTGACCGATGGAAAACACCGTTTCGGTTTCAAATTCCAAGACCAGATCGTCCGGTCCAAAATGGGTTTTCAGGATCTTGGTATAGGTGCTGTCGTCGGTCGAATAGCGCCCGTGCAAGGGGCCGAGCACCATGCGCTTGAGGAGTTTGGGGTGCAGGTCCTCGTCGTGTGCGTCCAGGTCCCGGGCCATCACACCGAGGGGCGCGGTATTGATGCAATGCTTTTGCACCGCCTCCAGAAAAGCTTCGCGGGACACGGCATCGGATTCCAAAAGCGGTTTTTGCGCCGCCTGTTCGAAAATCAAATAATAGATGTGCGGCCGGTTGGTCAGCACATCGTACGCCCCCCAATGGTAGGCGTATTCGCGCGTCAAGCGCCCTCCGGTATCGTCCAGCAATTCGATGCTGCCCGGTGTAAAACCGATAAAAAGGCCCCAGAGCTTTTCGTGGGTCAACAGCGCATTGTAGTATTCACGCTGGCCGAGCTGCCGCATCAGGGCATCGGGCAGGGCCTTGTGCTGGAACACAAAATCAAGGATGGCCTGCTTGAGCGCATCGGCGCTGGGCAGGTCGCGCCGAACCTGCTCGGTGCGCGCCCGGTCCTGTTCCATTTCCCGAAACTCGATCTGGTTGGGGAAACTTGAATCCGAAGGATCGTAGCGCAGGCGCCGGTCGGGCTCGCAGAGGTACTTGAGGTGCAGGCAGTCCAGGCTGTTGAGGAAACGCCGGAGGTAGGTCTCCAGGATGCGCGTTTCGATCGGATGCCCACTGGCCTCTCCGGAGCGCTCCAGGCTTCGGTAGCGCGTTTGCATGGCCTGCAGCAATTGCCGCACCACCTCCTCCACCTGATGGAAGTAGGCCAGATAGGCCGCACGCCCCTCGACACCCCCGGGCAGGGAGGCTTTGTTGTCAGCAGTCAGTTCACGGAGCAGGTCGGATTGGCGCACGGGCGTTCAGCAAGCGGTTAGCACAACAGGAGGTAAAACAAGGGGGCAGCGCAAGCGCTCAGTCCAGCAGGTCGTTGACGCCCCCTTTCGCCGTATCCGGCGAAGCACTTTGGGTGCCTTCAGGCGCGCCTTCCGCCTCCGGCTGTGCGTATTGAAAAGAGAATTCACGGGATACGTCAATGCCGTATTTCTCCCGGTGTTCTTCGGCCAGTTGGGCGTCTTTCTCCTTGTACTGCTGCGTGGCCTGGGCCATGGCCACGAGGACCTGATGCAGCTGCGCCATGCGGGACGGGTGCTTTTTGATCCGCTCAATCCGGTCGCGCTCCGAAGAGACATAGACCTTGGCCGCAATCTCGGTGATCAGCTGATCGGTTTTCACCCCGGCGTCCTCGTAAATGGATGCCGCTTCCTGGGCGGTGGCCGATTGGATCAGCTGCAGGCCGCTTTCGTAGGTGGTGATGCGCTCCTCGGTATCGGACTGGAGTTGCCCGATGAGCTGCTTGAGGTTGTTTTTGGTGGTGGTTTGGGCCTCCAGGTGCACGATGATCTGGTCCACGAAGCGCTCCTTGGACTGGAAAATGCCCAGGGCAATGTTGTATTTGCCTTTCAATTCCGCCCGGCGCTCGCGCAGGTCGGCAATCTTTTTCTGCTGTTCGGTGTATTCGGGTGTGGCGTTTTCCAATTCGCCCAGGGCCATTTCAGCCTGCTTGAGTTCATCCTCCAGGGCCACCAGATCGGCCTGGCGCTGTTCCATGACCTGAGCGGCGCGTTCCTTGGTCTGAAAAGCGGCTTCCTTGCGGTGCTTGAGGGCCTCGATCTGTGCTTCCACATCGGCCAACATGCCTTCGATGATGCCCACCATGCCCGTGACCTGGGAAATGATGCGGTTCAGCGAATCGCCGATGTCGGCGTTTTTGAGGCGCTCCCGGTACATCTTGTTGGCCTCTTCCTCCGCTTCCTTGATTTCGGCCAGGGATTCTTCCACCTCGGCGGACATCCGTTTGATGCGGCGGTTTTTCATGCCGAACAACAGGTTGGCCAGGTCGGGCATGTCCTTGGCCTTTTCCAGCGCTTTTTCCGCCTTGGCATAGGCCGCATTGGCGCGGTCCACGATGGCCTGTTCGGACGCATTAAGCTCCTGCAGCTGGGCAAATTCGCCACCGCAGGAATCCAGCATGGCCCGCAGGTGCAGCATCAGTTCGTTGAGGTCGCGCTCGGTTGCGCTGACGTCCTCATTGAGGTTCTGGAAGTTGGCCTGGATGATGTCCCGGACCACTTCGTCGGTGTTGCGGCCTTGCTGTACCGCGGTTTCGCTTTCCGACTCAATGCGGTCCAGGCGACCGATGAGGTCCTGGGTCTTCTTGCGGTCGATGCCGGCCTTGAGGGCATCCACTTTTTGGGGGTCGCCCAATTGTTCGAGCAGGTCGAAGGTGTCGTTGGCCATCTTGAAACAGGTAGCGGTTGAGGGAAGGACAGCACGGAGACCGGTTGCCAAAAGCTTGATCCACAGCGGCTAACAGGCCGATTTCCGTCCGCTCCAAGATAATGTTAAAGGACAGCTTGGACCCTATGCGATGCCGGGTTTAAGAATTTCTTAGGCTTCGAGGCATTGGTATTAGGAAAGCCTTAACAGCATGGTGCCTTCGCGCTCAGCGCGAAGGCGCTGCACGTGTCACAGCAGGGCCTGCACGCGGTCCATCTGTGAAGCGTTGCGCTTGCTCAATCATCGTCGATGGGCCATGGATTCGCCCGAAGGGCGCCGTATTTTGCTGCAGTTTCTGCCTTGTGGCCTGGATTTCCATCGTTCCCATTCTGCCAACGTTTCCTTTGCTCGTGGACTTCAGACGCTTCTCCGTCCTGCTGCTGCTTTGTGGCCTGACTACCCTGGATGTACATGCCCAGGGCGATACCAGCCAGCGCATGAACGTATTGCTGGTGGTGGTTGACGACCTCAACGACTACGTAGGCTACATGAACGGCCATCCCCAGTCGGTCACGCCCAATCTGGACCAACTGGCGGAGCGGGGCACGGTGTTTACCAATGCCTATTGCAATGCCGTGCAGTGTTCGCCGTCCAGGCTGAGTTTCATGAGCGGCAAACTGCCGGACTATACCGGCATTTACCTGGCTGGCCAATACGATGACGGGGACCTGCGGGGCAATTTCGGCACGCAGCCGCACTGGATGCTGCCGGAAGTGCTCAAAGATTCCGGGGGCTATTTCACGGCAGCCTCTTCCAAGATCTACCACGGGAAGCGGCAAAACCCGCCTTTCACGGATGTGGATTTCGACACGGCCGGCACCGACAATTGTGCGCGCAGCAAGTCCTGGAGCGTGGCGTTTGCCCCTCCCTCTGTCACTGCCACACCCAGCCCGGCCAATACCCACGGTTTTCTGGGCACCAAATACATCTGGGGCCAAATCGACGACAGCCAGGAGGCCGACACGGAAGATTATTATGCGGTCAATGCCGGACTGCAATTCCTGCAGCAGTACAAGACCAATCCCGCAGCGGTCTGCAACCGTCCGTTTTTCCTGGGGGTTGGCATTTACCGTCCGCACACCCCCTTTTTCAGCCCCGCCAAATACTGGCTGCCGGATTTCAATCCGGACTACAACCAGTATCCCTACAACATTCCGTACAACGACCCGCCCAACGCCTGGCCGCCCAACGGCATTGTCATGGCACCGCAACCGGACAGCGCCTTATCGGATTATGCACAGCTGCCCTTTTTGGGCAAGGTCAATGCCAACGGCAGTGTGGCGGCCATCAACAGCCGCTTCGACACCTTCGGTTTGAGCCTGGATCCTTTGCCGCTCCTGGCCCCGGGCATGGACACGGCCACACGCATGGCCGTCCTGGCCGAAAGCGCGCGCTCCGGGGCGATGGCGGGTTACCTGGCCAGCATCCGCTATGCCGACGCCATGCTGGGTCGCCTGATCAAATCCATGGACGGCAACGCGGAAATCCGCGACCGGACCATCATCATCGTGGTTTCGGACCACGGCTACAACATGCGCGAAAAGCGCCACTATGGAAAGGTGAGCAACTGGGACCAGACCACCCGGATTCCCTTCATCATCGTGGATCCGCGCCGCCCCGGCAAACAGGTGGTGCATACGCCGGTGAGCTTGATCGACCTCTTCCCGACCGTCCTGGACCTCACCGGTGTTGAAGAACCCACCCTGCCGGATGGCTCGCGGTACCTGGACGGCGAAAGCCTGGTCCCCTACCTGGACCAGCCGGATCTGGAAAGCCGCACCCCCGCCATTTCGGCCATTAGCCACAGCGGCGCGTATGTGGACGGGAAGTGCTTCCCGCATTATGGCATCCGTTACGGCCGCTGGCACTACCTGCGCTACCTGACCAATGCCGCTGAAGATTCAGCGGCCTATTGCAGCCGTCCTGAATCCCGCATTCAGGAGGAGCTCTACGAAATCGGCGTTCGGCGTGAAGTGGATCCCAACGAATGGCACAACCTGGCCGGCAATCCCGACTACCGGGGCATCATGGACTTTCTGGCCAGCATGTTGCCGCCGGATGGCCTTCAGCTTTATGGGCCGGTATCCCAGGTGGAGATTGTCCGCGATTCGCTCGACTGCCTGCTGAACCTCAACAACGTCACCGAAATCGGGCTGCGCTACACGGACCGCAACGGCAATGTGTACACCGGTGCAGCACCGGGTGTGGTGTATACCTGGTCGGCGCCTTCGCTGAACAGCGTGCAAATCGGCTCCAGCGGTTTTGTGCACAAAAGCCTGCTGGACAGCGCAACATTGGCCGGTCGGGACGCGATTGCCCTGACCCTGAAGGCCATTGACACGGTGCATGGCGGCTATGCCGAAGACTTGGTGCGCCTGGCGTTCAGTGCGGATGCCGTTCCCAGAATGGACATCGACCTGACCTATCCGACGGCCAACAGTGTCCTGGTCAGCGCCGGTATGAATGGCCTGGCCAAGCGCGTGGCCTGGGACTTCGGGGATGGTTTCACCACGGAAGACCCGCGCCCCGCGCCCCATGCTTACAGCTATGCGGATACCTTTCCCGTACGGGTGGAAGCCTTTTATGGCAACAATCCGGAACAGTATTGCTCGGTCCGCGCCGATACGCTGGCTGTAATTGCGGACACGGCCTTCCAGTCCCTGCCCTGCCAAAGTCCGACCGGCATCCGCATCAGTGAAGTCGGGGCACGCCGGGTCAAGGCCACCTGGGCCAATGTACAGCTGGCAGACTTTTATGAATACCGCTACCGCCCCCAGGACGACCCCATCGGAAACTGGGCCTACGGGATGAAAAACAAAAACTTCGACCTTATCCGGCCGCTCCAGCCCAACCTGGGCCTTGAGTTGGAAATCCGGACGCATTGCAGTGGTGCCGCTACAGACACCAGCGCCTGGTCGCGGCCCGTGTACTTCCGAACCCTGCCTTGTTATGCTCCCATCAACGTCCGTGTGGACAGCGTGGGCATCAGCTCGGCCACCCTCTCTTTTGATCCCCAGAACGATGGCATGACCGGGCATCAGGTCTACGTCCGGCGCACGGCCGGTGGCCCGACACAAAGTGTCCTGCTGAACGGATCCTATACCGCCACCTTCCCGGGCCTCCAGGATTCCACCGAGTACCAGTTTGTGGTGCGCGCTTTTTGCCCGGACAAAGACGGGAATCCCAATTCCAAAGGCCCTTACAGCGCCATTGGGTCCTTCAGCACCTTGCCGGACAACGGCGAACGGAACATGGATCCTCAATTGGCCAACATCGTGCCCAATCCTGCTTCGGACTGGGTGCGGGTTCGCCTGAAAGGCAAGGGCATTGTCCGTGTGGTGGACGCCAATGGGCAAGAGCGTTGGAGCGGCAAGGTCCGGGACGAGGTGCTGGACCTCGACGTTTCCGGCTGGCCTGTAGGCTGGTACAGCCTGGAATGGTTCGGTCCCGGGGGCCAGCATCAGCGGGAGGCCCTGGTGGTCAGCCGTTGATAGGCTCCTGAAAAGCGCTGTCCGCACCATCCAGAGGGAGGCCCGTCAGGCAGGTCATGGCTATCTTTACGCGCCTATGGCGAAGGCATGGTGGCCTGCGCCGCACCCTTCCCCAGCATTCCTGCGGCAGAAAACCGCCGCGGAACCCAACCAACGGCCTTTACCATGCGCGATACCGCCAATCGGGAGCCCGCCACCCACGGCGCATCCCCATTGACCGACCCGGGCGTTTCCGTCAAGAACAAGGGACATGTCCGCATGTTCCGCAATCCGGTCCTGGAGGTGCTCAGCCTCAGCAGCCCGGCCCTGACCGTAACTTCCTACGGCGCCATGATTGCCGGCATGGTCCTGCTCAATGGGCCGTTCGGCAAAATCGACAGCCTGCAACAGGGTCTGGCCGTGTATTTCGGCGCCATACTAATCTGGACCTTTTTTGAGTACGTCCTGCACCGTTACGTCTTCCATTACGTCTACGAGTCCAAGGCAGGCCAGCGCTTCCATTACATCATGCACGGCTACCACCACGAGTATCCGCGCGACAGCCACCGCCTGTTTATGCCCCCGGCGGCCGGTTTCCTCATCTCTTCGCTCTTCCTGGGTATCTTTTATCTGATGATGGGGGGCTACGCCTTCGTGTTCACCGCGGGCTTTGTCAACGGCTACCTGATGTACACGATGATGCACTACAGCATGCACCGTTTCAAGCCGCCCCGCATGCTCAAAGGCCTCTGGAAGCACCATGCGCTGCACCACTACAAGCACAACGACAAGGCCTTTGGCGTCAGCTCTTCGTTGTGGGACCATGTCTTCCGCACCATGCCGCCCCAGGGCAGCGGCGGCGGGGGCAATGTGCGCGCCTGATCGGCATCCGGGGCTTGCCGCGCTAATCCTCTTGCTGGTGTTCGCCGTACCGGCGAAGGCCCAATGGATCCAGCAGCCCCAATTCCACACCACCAATGACCTGCACGACCTCCGCCTGAACGCGGATGGCCGGGGCATCGCCGTTGGCGAAGGCAACGTGCTGCTGTGCACCATCGACGGCGGCGCGGACTGGGACGGAACGGGTTCGGCTGCGGCCGATCTGATGGCCGCCGATCTGGCCGACGGCGTCTTTTATTTCTGCAACATCCTGGGGGCCCAATACCGGGAAACCAACCCCGCCACCTGCGACAACGAGCTGGTGGCCGCTTCCGTGGCGCCCCTGAACGGAACCAGCGACCTGGAGCAGGTCGACGCCGACCACGGCTGGCTGGCGGCCGGCGGCCGGGTTTGGTTTTCGGACAACGGCTGGTCAAGCTTCACGGCGGTGTCCAACATCGGCTGCCCGGTGAACGCGGAAGCCCTGTACGCCGAAACGGACACCCTGGCGTTCAGCGCGGGCAGTGACGGCCGCATCCACCGCATCCGGCGGCTGGGCAGCACCTTCATCTGCAGCCCCGTGCACAACGCCGGGGAGGCGCTGGCGGACATCGATGGGCTGGGCAATGCCCTGTTCGCCGTAGGCGAAAACGGCTCCGTCCTGCAGAGCGGCAACGCCGGCGACAGCTGGTCAGCCCTATCCGCGCTGGGCCCCGTGGACCTGGTGTCGGTGCAGGTGGGTTCCGATGCGGTGTACGCGGCGGGAGGCCAGCGCATCTACCGTTTTGACCGCGCTATGGGGCTTTGGGTGCGGCAGGCGCTGCCGGGATTGATCGGTGGGGTGCGCGCTGTGCACATGGCCACCGTGGATCTGGGTTGGGTGGTCGGGGACAACGGCTACATCGCCCGCACGGACGATGCCGGAGGGCCCGGCGAGCCCATTTTGGGCGGCATCGGGCAGGGCACTGCGGCACAGCTACCTTGGTCGCTGCATCCGAATCCGAGCAGCACTTCGGTGCACCTGGAAGATGTGCCCACCGGCACTCCCTGGCGCTTGTTGGCCCTGGATGGACGGGTTTTGGCAGCGGGCCAATTGCCTGCCGACGGCATCATCCACTGGGCATCCGCCCAAAACCCGGGCTTGCGGACCTGGTCCGGCCCGGCCATCCTTCAGATAGACGGAATGGGACACAGGTTGCTCATTCTACAGGCCCCTTAGGCCCGCGGTCAAGCAACGAAAGCAGTGCTGCCGTTGCAGCGGTGGATCAGTGCTCCACACCGCCGGGACCGTGCACATGGCCGTGGTCCAGTTCCTCGGTCGTGGCTTCGCGCACTTCCTTGATCTCCACCTTGAAGTTCAGGTGCTGACCGGCCAGGGGATGGTTGGCGTCGACGGTGATTTCCTCCGGCTCGACCTTGGTGACGGTCACGGCCACGGGACCCTGCGGGGTCTTGGCGTGGAACTGCATGCCCTCGGAGACCTCCTGATCGGAGGGGAAGCGGTCGCGCGGTACGCGCTGAACCATATTGTCCTGACGTTCGCCGTAGCCTTTTTCCGGCGGGATGCGCACGTCAAAGGCGGCACCGGATTCCTTGCCTTCCAGCGCTTCTTCCAGTCCGGGAATGATCTGTCCGACGCCCTGAATGAAGTAGAGGGGCTCGCGGCCATCGGAGGTGTCCAAAACGGTGCCCTGGTCGTCGGTCAGGGTATAATCGATGCCTACTACGGCGTTGGAAGCAATCTGCATGGGTCAACGTGCTGCGGTCGGGCCTCAAAAAACCCGGCCATGAAAAAAACGGCACCTGCGTTGGTGCCGGTCCAAGCTGCAAAGGAACGCCTTTTGTGGGCGCTTTCCGCCTTCGGCGAAGCCGGATCCCCAAGGCCACAACGGACCTGGTGGACGAAGCTGCCATAGGCCGGGTATCCCTGGCATGCTCCATGGTGGTTGCGGCTCCCCGAATGCGCTTATATTGGCGTGCACACCCGAAATCCATCCCCCAACCCACCGGCCCGCTTTCCGAACGGGCACGGTCCTTGTTCAAACCCCCATATGACGTTCGAACAGTTCGCCGAAGGCCTGAAGGCCCATGCCGAGAAAGTGCCGGCATTCGGCAAATCCATCAAATTCTCTTTTCCCGAGGGCGCCGTGGTCATCGACGGCAGCGGGGAGAAAACCCGTGTGCATACCGATGATGTGGACACCGACACGACCATCATCAGCAAACTGGACCACATCGACCGCATCCGCAAAGGCGACCTCAACCCCATGACGGCCATGATGACCGGCAAGCTTAAAATCAAGGGCGACATGGGCCTGGCCATGCGGCTGAAGGACCTAATGTAGGGAATGGCCAACAGCTCCCCGGCGCCTACTGCTTGAGCACCGTGCGTTCCGTGCACAGGCCGCCGCTGCAGAGCTGCAGGACGTAGGTGCCGGCAGCCAGCTGCCCGGCCGTCCATTCGCGGAAAAAGGCACCGGCCGGCAGCGTCCCGAAATCTTCCTGGGCTACCACACGGCCGTTCACGTTGATCATCCGGGCCTGGACGGAGCTTTCGCCCGTCAGGGCGAAATGCACGCCCACACGGTCCACAAAAGGCACCGGGTACACGCCGAGGAACCGCGGCTCGTGCAGCACCGGGGCCGCCAACCGCATGCCGGCGCTGTCGGTGGTGAAGCCCTGCCAGGCCGTGTAGGGCGAGAGGTTGATGCTGTCGCAGGTGGCGGCCACACGCCATTGGTAGCTGCGGGCCGGTTTGAAGATGTTAAAGGTGCGGCTGTTGGTGTTCAGCTTCACGTTTTTGGTGCCCGGAAAGCCCACACGCTGGCCTTGCAAGAGGTAGCCCACCGCGCTGGGACTGCCGTCCCAGGACATCGTGGCGGCGTTGCTGGTGATGCCTGTGGTGCTTGGGTTGGCCGGAATGCCGCAGGAATTGACCGGTGCCAGCGGCGGCCTGGCAGGACCGGGACCGGGCCTGGTGCTGGCGCTGCCCACGTTGGTGAGGCCCACCGTACCGGCATCCATCTTCCAACTGGAGGCGGGATAAGCGCTCGGGTTCACCGAGGTGATGGTGTTCACAAACCAGTGGTCGGCCTGCACGCGGCTGCTGTTGAAGTCCAGCAGCGCATAGCCGTGTTCGGTGAGGTTGACGTAGCGGACGTGGGGATTGAACAGCTGGATGAAGCCTTCGCCGCCCGGCAGATCAATGCCCGGTGAGGTAACCGACGTCGTGGTAAATTCCGCCCCGATGGTGCCGTAAGGCGAAGGGATGTTGTTGCTCCAGGCGGTGTGGATGTCGCCGGTGAGGACCACAAAATTGTCTACGCCGTAGGTGTTCAGCGTGTCGAACAATTTGCCGCGCTCCGCCGCGTAGCCGTCCCAGGCGTCCGAGTTGATGGGACTGCCTAGGACCTCAAGCGGCGCAAACATGACCTGGTTGACCATGACCTTCCAGGTGGCGCTGCTCTCTTTCAAACCCTTCGCCAGCCAGGCGAATTGCACCGGGCCCAGGATGCTGTGGTTGGGGTCGGAGGCCATGCCAAAGTCCTGCTCGTCGCGGCCTTCCACCCGGGTATCGACCACAAAAAAGTCGATCAGCCCGCCAAACGGCAACTTGCGGAAGATGCTGTTGGGCAAGGCCACAGAGGGGTCGCGCACCGGCATCCATTCCAGCCAGGCCTGAAAAGCGGCCGAACGCCGGGCCGTCCAGGGCCCTTCTCCGGCATTGTGGTTTTCCGCCCCGTTTTTCCAGGCATCGTTGGCAAACTCGTGGTCGTCGTAAACCACCACAAAGGGAAACTGCTGGTGCACGGCCCGCAGGTCGTCGTCCAGCTTGTACCAGGAATGGCGCAGGCGGTAGTCGCTCAGCGTGATGATTTCGTTGTCCGGATCGTGGTCCCTGCCGGCCAGGCCGGCGAAACCATAGCCCCCCGTTTCGTACTCGTAGATGTAGTCGCCCACGTGCAGGACGGCGTCGATGTCGTTGCGCTGGGCCAGGTGGGCATAGGCGTTGAAGTATCCCGCCATGTAATTGCTGCAGCTCATCAGGGCAAAGCGCAGGGAATCGACAGCGGCCCCCGCGGCCGGCGCGGTGCGGGTCCGGCCGATCAGCGAACGGCGGCCCAGGTATTCAAACTCGTAGTAGTACCAGCGGTTGGCCTGCAGGCCGGTCACGTCCACCTTGACCGTATAGTCCCGGCTGGCGCTGGTCATGGCCGTGCCCGAAGCCACCACGTTGGCCATGGCCGTATCGGTGGCCATGCGCCAATTGACCGGCAGCATGCCCCCATCGTCGCTGGTCAGGCGGGTCCAGATGACCACGGCATCTTCGAGCGGATCGCCGGAGGCGACCCCGTGGAAAAAGGGAAACAGCGCGATGTCCGGTGCCGAGCGCGCCGTGAAATCCCCTTCTGCACCTGCCGCCACCGTGTTGTGGCCTGCCTTGTGGTCCTCCTGAGCCTGCAGCGCTGCCGTAGCGGCAAAAGCAAGAAGGGTGAACACAGCCCGCCACATGCGGGAAGAAAGAGGCATAGCGGTATAGGACCGGCATGCGCGCAGGGGCGCGCGAAGGCTGCGCCGGAAATCGGGCGGGAACATGAGCAGAGGGGATTTGCGAACAATATCCGGCGATTTGGGCTGGCTTCCCAGCACAAAATGCCCGCTCAGCTCCACAGCGCGCCCCAAAAAACCGCCTACAAAAAACGGGGGCTCCCCTTTCGGAAAGCCCCCGTTTGTGCAGATACGGTGTAGGACCTCAGTCCAGCCGCTGGTACTGGAAGGACGGAACGCCCCGGGTACCGGTCTGGCTGTAGAAATCCGTGAAGCGCAGCTTGTAGGTGCCGTCGCTGCCGGTTTGCACCACATAGACCATGCTGGTGTCCACCTCAAAAAGGAAGGTGCTGAAGTCCAGCGTTTTCCAGGCATAGCCAATGCCGTCCTCGTCGTCCGAATAGCTCATGGCCATGGCGTCTTCGAGGTCCAGGTTGGCAAAGCCGATGACCGTATCCAGGGCCACCGAGGTACGGCCGCGTTGGCCAAGCACACCGGTCACCGAATAGGCCACGGCATCGGGAATGAAAAAGGTCTCGGTATAGGTCGTGAAGACCATGTCCCAATCCGAAGCCATGGGTTCTACTTCCAGCACGCTGCCGGCGCCGTCAAAAGACGCACCGACAAAGCGGCGGTCGGCATCCACGTTCACCACCAGGGAGGAACCGCTCGCATCGCCGAGGCCGGCCCACTGGATGGTGGCACCGGTGGCGTCGCGCGATTCCAGCAGCAGTTTGGCCACGCCAATGGGATTGCCATCGGGGTCCACACCGCGGTCCAGGACCACCACGTCGCCCACGTTCCAGTCGTCCAGGGCCAGATCGGCCGCAGCAAAAGGCGGCAGGTCCCAGGTCCAGTCGGCCGCTGTGGTGTCGGTGATGGCGGCAAAATCACTGGAACCGGTCAGCCACACGCGCGCGGTAGCGGCGCTGTTGATCCGGATCTGGTCGCTGCCCACCAACAGGTCGGCGGCGCTGCGGTCGTAGCGGCCCACTTCGCTGCCGTCTTCCAGGCGGAAGAAGACGCGGTCGCTGTAATCGCTGCCAATGTCCACGGAGCTGGATTCGGGACCGGCGGGCGGGGTGACGGGGGGATCTTCCTTGCAGGAGCTGGTGGACACCACCAGGCCGGCAGCCAGGAGCATGATCCAGGCGCGGGAGGGCTTCGCCGAGGCGCGCATGCGCGCGAAGGCGGCTTCAAAACGGAAAGCTGTCATGGGGAAACGGGAATCTGACAATGTTGAAGGGAAGTGTACGGCTCAAAGCGCCGCTGCGGCCTTGGAGCCGGAGCCGCCTTGCAGGTCAAAGGCCAGGCGGAGGTAGAGCGCGCGGCCGCTGGCAATGGGCAGGCTGGTGGAAGGTCCATGGATGGCCCCGCCGGCCGGCCCGGCCAGGGTGGCGTTCAGGTTGGTAATGTTCAGCAGGTTGCGTGCGCCGAGGTCCACGCGGAGGCGTTCGCCCCAAAAGCGGCGGCCCAGTCCGGCGTCCAGCCACGTGTAGGAAGGAATGCGCTGAAGGGTTGGTTGTTCCTCGTCGATTTCCACCCACTGCTGCATGGGCCCCTGGATGCGGGCCTGCATGGAGAGCTCGAGATCCAACGGCATCTCGAAGGTGCCGCCCAGGCCTACCTGAACCTGCCAGCGGTAGTCGCCGTCGTGGAAGGCGTCCAGGCCGATCCAGCGTTGCTCCAGGCTCATGGACCAGGCGCGGTCGCCCAGACAGCGGCCCGTCCAGCTCAGCCCGGTGGACAAAGCGGCCTGGCGCAGGCGCTCCACATTGCCGTAGGAAAAACGCGTGGCGTCCAGGGCAACCAGCTGGATGCCGTTTTCCAGCCATTGATGGCTGGCCGAAGCTTCCAGTTTCCAGCGGCTGCGGTTGTCCGAAGTCTTGCCCTTGCCGCCCAGGTCGTGGCTGTAGCGCAGCGCGGCAAAGTGGCTGCGTTCGGCCTGCAGGTCGGCATTGCCGATGATGAAGTGGTTGACGTCGATGAATTCGAAATAGCGCTCCTTGAGCGAAGGCGTCCGGAAACCGCGGCCGTATTCGGCCCGCCACACGCCCCGGCGGCTGCCGAAGCGCAGGTTCAGGGCCGGCATCCATTCGCGGCCAAAATCGCTGTGCTGGGCGTAGCGCAGACCACCCACGATGGTCCAGCGGCCGTGCGGCTTCCAGGTGGTCTCGGTGTAGGGGCCCCATTCGGAGGCTTCCGCTGTGCCCGTCTCAATGCGCTGCCCGCTGAGGCTTTCGTATTCGCCGGAGGCGCCCACTTCCAGGTGCCAGCGCGCATCCGCACTGGTCCAATGGCCCGCCAGGCGGGCGAAGCCGTTCCCCGCCCGGGTGGAGTCCTGCGAACCGGCCGTCTCGACCAGGGTGCTGGTCTGGGCACTCAGGTCGCTGAAATAGGTGTTCTTGAAGCGGCGCAGGTAACCGCCGCCCACTTGGGCCTCCCCGCCAAAGGCGCTTTTGGGCGTGTATTCGAGCCGCAACGCGCCGTCGTGCTGCTGGGTCTGGTAGATGTCGTCAAAAGCGGTAACGTACCAGGGCGCACGGGCGGCACCCAGGTTGTCGATGCGCTCGTCAAAGCCGGCGTAGCGCAGCTGGGCCTTCAGGCTTTTGCCGCTGCGCAGGTACATCGCGTCCCAGCCGTGGCGGAGTTTGGGGTTCCACAACAGGTTGCGCGATTCCGAGCCGTCCGGATTCCAGCCTACAAACTGGTCGCGGCTGACGCCCACGCGGAAGGATTGACCGGCCTTGTGCCAGTCGGCCGAGGCCGAACCCGTATACCAGCCGTCGCTGCTGTAGCCCGCATTGGCGTGCACGCCATACTGGGCGCTGGTGTCCGGTTTGCGGCTTACCAGGTTGATGACCCCGCCCACGGCGCTGGAGCCATAGCGCACGGCCATGGGGCCGCGGGCCACTTCAATGCGTTCAAAGCGGTCGGCGTCCAGCCGCCCCAGGTCGATCCCGCCGCCCATGCGGCCGGTCAGGGGAATGCCGTCGATGGTCACCAGCACCCGCGAGGAACCCAGGCCGTCAATGCCCGCCTGGCTGCCCAGGATCGGGTCCACGGCCAGGTTGACCCCCAGCGCATGGCGCAGGGCCTCGTCCACGGAAGGTGCGGCGCGGCGCTCCCATTGCCGGGCCTCCACCACCGCCACGCTTTTGGTAGCCACGTAGGTCGGGGTGGATTGGCCCTGGCCGAGCACCTGCAGGGTTTGCAGGGCGTGGGCCTTGGGTTCCAGGGTCAGGCGTGCCCCGCTGCGGCGAATGGTGTCCACGGCCGTGTGGTAGCTGAGGTGCTGCACCGTGCAGATGGCGGGAATGGCCACCCTGCCGTTCCAGTAACCGCGGCCGTCAGAAAGGCCCGCTGCGCGCGAATCCCCTTCCAAAGCGCGGCAGTCGATCCAGGCGTCAGGCAAGCCTTCGGCCGTGGCCGAGGGGCTTTCCGATCCGGGAGTCTGCAGCTGCAATTCAAGACTGGGGCTTTCCACCAGCGTCCGGGGGGCATCCTGCAGCGCCAGGGCATCGGAGGATTCCGAAACCTGAGCCTGAACGGCCGGCAAAACACCGAGCAGCAAAGCGGCAAGCGCTTGCTTACGGAACAAGGACCACATGGAAAAAATTGACGGGGAAATGATCAAACGTTGACGTGTGTTGGACAATCATCCGTTTGCTGCAGGGGCTGCAAAAGTCGAGCGCAAGAAGCACCGAACCGGGTTTTGGGGCACTGATCTTGACCCGTCTCAGGGATGATCGGCATGTTCTGACAAAGCCATGACAGAAGCCTGACGGACCTGTTCCAGCACGGCCCGCCAATCTTCGCGTTCCGGGATGCCCGGCTTGCGTGCACCAAAGCAGGAAATCAGGGCACGGCCCTGGGCGTCAAAGGCTTCCAGGGCATGCACATCCCCGTCTTCGGTCGGTTTGCGGACCCACCAGGCTTCGGCCAGCCCGCTTTCGCGCAGGTGCAGCTGGAAATCCGGATCCAGGACGTTGAACCATTCCGGGATGGCCTTCAACTCCTCCACGGTACCCGTGTGGATCTGAATGCAACCGGGGTTGCCGACAAACACCATGATCGGGGCTTTGTGGTCCCGCGCGGTTTCCAGCAGCAGGCGTACGCTGTCGGTGGTCAGGCGCTGGGCATAACCCTCGGGCGCGGCGGCCAGGGCCTCGGTGCGGCTCAGGCCGTAGCGCATGACCAGGCCGTGGAAATCGTGGGTGTCCTTCAGCGCGCGCCATTCGGCCCGGAAGGCGTCCAGGTCCCCGGCAGCTTCGGCGGCGGGCTGTGGTTCGCCATTCCAGGCGGGGTTGATGGGCAGGGCGGCCTGGCCCACGGGGTTCGCCGAATCAGCGAAAGCTTCGACCAGACCTTCAAAAGCCTCCGCGGCATCCTCGGCCGCGTAGATCTTGTGCACCGCCGTGCCGCTGGGGTCGTAGAACTGGATGCTTCGCCGCGTGCCGTGCGGGCTCTGGTCCACCACCGCAAAGCCGAAGGCCCAGGCCTCCAGGAAGAGGCGCAGGTCGATGTCTTTGGACACAAAGAGCCCCACCTTGCCGCCATGGGCCATGAACTTGGGGTAGACGCCCTTACGCTCGTGCACCACATCGTCGTTGCGGGTCAGCGCCATGGCTTTGCCCAGGTTGCCGGCCTGGCTCAGGATGCCGGACCAATCCGCTTTGAGGCGGCGCACGCTGCCGTCCGTTCGGGTGTTGAGCAGCTCGGCTTCCGAAACGCCGAGGTCCAGGGCGGCCTGGCGGGGATAGGCCCGCGGATGGGCTTCCTTGTAGGCGCGCCAGGCGTCGGCCAATTGCTGGGGGGAAAGCTGGGGCGCTGGAGTGGTGGAGGTTGCGGTAGGGGTAGACATGGACAGTGTACTAAGGGGTGGCTCAAAAACCCACGGCCGCCCGTTCGGGCGAAGGCCGCAGGAGGGCTTCGGTGGATGGGTCCTGGCGGTGGGCCAGCCGATGGGCATCGGTCCGGATGCAGGACAAGGCTCCGGCATCCGGCAGGAGCACGGGTCGGGGCTGGCCTTCGCCGTCCGGCACCAGGACCCGCCGGAAGGGGCAACCATAAGCCTTTTCCAGCAGTTCCGGTTGCAGCACCACATCGGGCGTGCCGTCGGCCAGCAGGCGGCCTTCGTGCAGCAGCACAACGCGGTCGGCCAGGGCGGCAGCCAGGTTGAGGTCGTGGAGGACGGCCACCAGGCCGTGGCCCTGTTCTGCCTTTCGGCGAAGCACGTCCAGCACCAGCAGCGCGTGGCGTGGGTCCAGGGCATCGGTGGGTTCGTCGAGCAGGATCCAGGGTTGGGCGGCAGAAACCTGAGTGGAGGATGCCTGGGCAGCAAAAGCTTCAGCCTGGAGCAGCACCCGCGCCAAATGCACCCGACGCTGCTGGCCCCCCGAAAGGCGGTCCAGCGGACGCCGGGCCAGCGGCGTGAGTTCCAGTTCCTTCAGTATGCGGGCTATGCGCGCATCGGGGTTCAGGCCGCTGTTTGCGGTCGCGCTTCGGGCGTTGCGGTCAGGGCCTTTGGGCAGGGCGTAGAGGCCCATGGCCAGGATGTCGCGCACGGCAAAGGGGCTGGCGTGCTCGTGCTGGGTGAGCACGGCCATGTGGCGGGCGCGTTCGCCGGGAGGCGTGGTGGCCGGATTCAAACCGTTGATCCGGACCCGGCCCTGGCGGGGGTGCATGGCTCCGGCCAGCAGCGCCAACAGGGTGGATTTGCCCGCGCCATTGGGACCGACCACGGCAACACGTTGGCCGGGCAGCAGCCGGAGCTGGTCGAGCGCCAAAACCGTCCGGCGGCCGTGGGCGGCGTTTACCTGCGTAAGCTCGATCATGCGGCCGTACGGTTGAGGGCCCGGCCGCGGGCCGAACGCAGGATGTGGAGGAAAACGGGGGTACCCAGCCCGGCAGTCAGCACCCCGACGGGAATTTCCTGCGGCGGCAGCAGGCTGCGCGACAGGGCATCGGCCAACAAGAGCAGCAGTGCGCCGACGAGGGCCGAGGCCGGGATCAGCCGGCGCTGGTCCGGGCCGGTGAAAGGCCGCACCATGTGTGGGGTCACCAGGCCGATGAAGCCGATGGCCCCGCCCAGGGCCACCGAAGCGGCCACACAAAGGGCCACCAGCAGGAGGACGTTTCGCCGCAGGCGGCGAACGGAAAGCCCGGCATAGGCCGCCGGCCCCTCCCCCAACGCCATGAGGTTCAGCGACCCGCCCATGCGGGCCAGCAGGATGGGCGGCAGCACCAGCAGCGGCAGGGCCGGCAGGAGCAGCGACCAGCGCGCACCCGAGAGGCTGCCCAGGGTCCAGAAGCTGAAGTTGCGCAGGCTTTGGTCGTCGAGCACAGCCAACAGGAAGCCGGTAGCCGCAAAGGCCAGGGCATTGATGCCCACACCGGCCAGCAGCAGGGTGGCGGTCCCGCCGCCGGGGTTTTCAGCGCGGCTGCTGCCCAGGCGGTAGGCCAACCACACGGCCAGCAGGGCGCCGGGAAAGCCGAAGGCAATCAACAGCAGCGGGTGGCCGCTGATCCAGCCCATCGACACCAGGGCCAGGGCCAGAACCACTGCCACGCTCCCGCCGGCAGTGATGCCGATCAGGCCGGGATCGGCCAGGGGATTGCGGAACAGGCCTTGCAATGCAGCGCCGGCAGCGGCCAGGCTGGCGCCGATGCCCATGGCCAGCAGGACACGCGGCACGCGCAGTTGCCAGAGGACCGCCTGCAGGCGAAGCGCTTCGGGGTCGCTTTTGGTCCACACCGTCAGAGCTTCCCAGCCTGAAGCCACCGGACCCAGGGCATAGGCCAGCAGGCAGAGGCTTATGAAACCCAGCGCGAGGCCCAGGCGCTGCAGCACGGGCGGGATGCGCCGTGCCTCGGCCTGCGGTGTCCCAGTGGGTGCGATGGTCAGCGGATCAGGCACCGGTGGAGGATGGTTCAAAGCGTGCCCATGCGGCGCGCAGGGTATCATAGGCCTGCGGCAGGCGGGGGCCAAAGCCGGTCAGCATCAGCCCGTCCAGCACCAGCACGCGGCCTTCGCCAACGGCGGAAATGGCCGAAAGGCCGGGATCTTTCTGCAGGCCCTCCATGCCGCCGAGCGCGGCCAGGCTGTGGGGAAAGAGCAGGACCACATCGGCGGGATTGGTCATCAGGAATTCCGGACTGACCGGCTTGTAGCCCTGCACGGCCGCTGCGGCGTTGCGCGCGCCGGACAGGCGGAGGATGGCGTCCATCGGGGTATGCGCGCCGCCCACCAGCACGCGGCCGCCGGAGCTGGCGTAAACAAAAAGCACCGAGGGGGTCGTGGCCTCCGTGGCGCTGTGTGCTTGCTTTTTCGCGTTTTGCTCCCCTTCCAACAGCCCGCGTTCAACCAGCGCGCTTTTGAGCCGCTCGGCGTGCTCGGCGGTCAGGTCTTCCCGGCCAAGGGCTTGGCCCAACTGATGGACAAAGGCCACGGCGCTTGCCGGGTCGGGGGTACGGTCCAGCACGGCGACTTCCAGACCCACAGTGCGGAGCTGGTCCACCACCGGCAGGGCGGCCTGGTCGCGGTGCACCAGGACCAGATCCGGCTCCAGGGCCAAGATGGCCTCGGCACTCCACTGGCTGTGGTGGCCCAGGTCGGGCAGGTCCAGCGCTTCTGCCGGGTGGCTGCTTTGGGCATTGCGGCCTACGAGCTGCTCGCCCAGCCCAAGGGCGTACAGCCACTCGGTGGCGGTAGCATCCAGCGAGACCATCCGCTGTTCCACCGAACGCTGGGCCACAGGCTCCTCGGCAGCCCGCGCACCCGCACTGCGCGGGCTGCGGTCGGATTGTGCGGCTTCGGTCCGGGTGCAGGATGCCGCGCTCATGCATAAGCCTGCCAGCAGAACCATCAAGGAGAAGGGCAGGGAGTAGGAACGGGATTTGCGCATGGAGGAGAAGGGTATTCGCCGGAGGCGAAGGCCAGTGGAACGTTTGTCGTGAAGTCCCGGGTTTGTACCCAGGACCTGAGCATGCTGGCCGCCGTTTATTTAGACCGGCTCTAAACAAGGGCAAGATTCGGATGCGGCACGTCCAGCACCAATCCCGCCATGACGGGTATCGTACCCCGGGCTTCCGGTACAAAGGGGATGACCGGAATACGGTACCTGGCCCCATCTATGTGGGATACCCCTACCCTGTTTGCGGTAGTAAAAACAAAAGCGCCCCCCAGCCGAAACTGGAGGGCGCTTTTCAAGCAAGAAGCCCAAAATCAGCGCACGATCTGCAGGGTTGTTGCGGCTTCTGTACCCCATTGCAACAGGTACAGGCCCGTGGGGTAAGCGGATACGTCAATGGGGCCGTTGACGGTGCCGGATGCCACACGCTTTCCGGTGGCATCCATCAGGAAGTAGGGCTGACCCGCCGCCTCGGGATTCATGATCCGTACGGCATTGGACGCCGGATTGGGAGCCAGGCCTTCGGCCGAAAGGCCTTCCCGCATGGTGGGCACCAGAAAAAGTCCGGTTACGGACCACGGCGTGGCGTTTACCGGAGCAATGTTGCAGGCGCACTGCACGCCCCATTCGTAATACGTGCCCGGCATGATGAATGCGGAAGGCACAACAAAGGAGCTGGGTTCGGTACCGAATTCCGGAGACGTGCGTTTCCAGGAGCTGGACCCGAATTCACGTCCGCGCACGCGGCAAGCGATCGAGCTGTCCACCGGTGCCCAAAGCAGGGTCACGCTGCCATCCGGATTGAGGGTGTCGCCCAACAAAACAGGAGGCAAACTGCAAGCCGGACCAGAACTGCACGCCTCAACTTCCAGAGGCCAGGAACTGGTTTCCATGTTTCCGGCTGCGGTGTAGTCCACCACCACCGTATAGGTGCCTGCCGGGATCGGTCCGGGCACCGAAACCGAATAATTGACCGGCGTGATGGTCGGAAGCCCAAAACCGCTGGCTGTGAATTCGACCACTACGGTAATGGTGCTCCCACTGACCGTAGCCACGGCGGAACTGAGGCTGTAGTTGGTGGCCGGTTTGTTGCCGTCAATGATCAATCCAAACGGTGCACATTCGGTCGCCGGGTCCGGCGAAGGAGCCACAGCGGTGGTCCAGAACTGCGCGTTCAGGGCCGCGGCACTGATGGCCAAAAGCAAAAAAGAAAAAATGCGGATCATGATTTGGGGCTTGAAAGGTGAAGGTTCGGATCGCGTTTCCGAAGCAATAAGGTACAAAAAAAGAGGCCGCCTCAACGAGACGGCCTCCTTCGCAGTGCGATGGGCTATGCTTAACGCACAATGGCAAAGCGCATCGTGTTGTTTTGCGTTTCGCCGGTCAGGCGAAGGGCGTATTGACCCGGGGCAAGCCCCGATACGTCGATTGTGCTCGTACCGGCCTGGAGCTGCACCTGCAGCACCACCTGGCCCTGGGCGTTGACGACCACGGCGGGCGTGGCGTCCTCAAGCCCTTGGACCGAAAGCCGATCCATAGCCGGGTTGGGGAACAACAACGCCGAGAAGCTACCGTCCTCACGCAGGGTGGCCGTGGAGAAGCTGCCGGAAACGAAGGGCGAAATGCCCCCGTCGTAGCAGGACTGGCGCAGCATGTAGTCGTAGGTCGTCCCGGCCATCAGACCGCTGAGGTTGATGAAGTTCTGGCCGCCCGGTGCGGTGGCCGTTTGCGTGCTGCCGCCCACCGGGGTGTACTGCAGTTGCGTCCCGGTATTGACCACGCTGTTGGCCCAGCGCACACGGACGCTGGAGCTGGTGATCATGTCCACGTTCACACCAGTGAGGGCCGGGCAGAATGGCGAACAGAGTGTGGTGAAGGGGCGCAGCGGCGTGTAGCCCGAGGTGCGGGTGGCACAGACGCTTTCCACCTTGTACTCGTAGGTCTCGCAGCTCTGCAGCGGGAAGGCGCGGTAGCGGCTGTTGGGAATGCCCAGACCGACCTGGAAATTGGCCCCGCCCTGGCGGCGGCCCATGATGTTGTAGCCGCCCACGGCATCCGGCATGTCGTCCCATTCCAATTGGGCACCAATGGAGATGATCAGGTCTTCGGTGATGCCTGTCGGTTGGGCGCAGCCGTTGTCCACCTCAATGGTGTAACCGCCACAGCCGCTGGCACGCTCCACGCGGTAGTAGAGCGTATCGCCGGAAGGCGCGTTGTAGAAGAAGTTGATGGTATCGGCGACCACATATCCTGTAGAGCCGATCTGGAGGCCCGCGCTGTTGTAAATCAGCAAGCGGTTCTGCAACGTATTGGTGCTGATGACCTGGATGTGCAACAAACCGGTATCCTGGGGATTGTACGCGTAGTAGTCGTTGAAATCCGTCGGAATCGGTGTGTTGAAGTAGCCCAGGTGCCCGCCCTGCTGGGTGTTGGAAGCCAGCGGAGCCGCTTCGGCAATGCTGTTGTTGGGTTCGGCATCGTTCGCCTGGTCAGGCGAAACCAAATCATAGGCAATGGTGTACCCGCCACAACCGCTGGCACGCTGAACGGCAAAGTAGACCGTATCGGCCGCCAGGCAATCGTAGCTCAAGGTGGCCGTGTCAGCCACTACGTAAGAGGACGAGGCCAGCAGTGTGCCGCCTTTGGAATACAGAATGATGCGCGATTGCAGGGAGTTGTTGCTGACCGAAATGATGTTCACCCGGCCATCGTCCGCCAGGCGGGCACGGTAGAAGTCAATCCCATCGATGGGGTTGTCGCTGCCGTTGGCGTAGCCCAGGTGGCCTGCACGTGCCGTGTTTTCGGCAATGGATCGGGCCGTAGCCGTGGTGTTGTTCGGTTCCGGGTCGTTGGGCAGGACGTTGGGCACAATCTCGTAGCTGAGCCGGTATCCGCCGCAACCCGAATTGTTGTCCACGTTGAAGTAGATGGTATCTCCGCCGTCCATGGAGTCGTACTCCAAAAAGACCGTATCGGTGGAGTACGCAGAAGCGCCCAGGAAATTGCGGTCGTCGTTGTACAGGACCACGCGGGATTGTTGGGCCCCATCGTTGATGATGCGGATGCGGATCTTCCCGTCCAGGGTGGGGACACCAAAGTAGTAGTCGTCCTGGTCCGAAAAGCCGTTCACGAAACCGATGTGGCCGGTACGTCCAGAGCCGAGGCCCTGCCCGATGAAGATGGCGTCATCAAAGCTGTTGTTGGGCTCAAGGTCACGCGCCACGTCCGGAGAGTCCACGGTATACAGCAAGCGGTATGCCCCGCATCCGCTGTTCTGGTCCACCCAGATGTAGGCCGTGTCTTCCCGCAGGCAGCTGATGTTGAGGCTGGTGGTGTCGTTGGTCACATAGCCGCTGGAGCCCAGCAAGGTCAAATCCTTGTTGTACAGCACCACCCGCCCTTGCAGGGTATTGGTGGTGATCAGGCGGATGTTGATGTTGCCGTTGGTCGGAGTAACTGTCTGATAGTAGTCGTTTATGTCGAAGGGCATGTCGGGCAGGTTGCCGTATCCGAGTCGACCGGTCTGCTCGACAAATCCGGCGATGCTGCTGGTTTCGGACAAGCTGTTGTTCGGTTCCGCATCATTGGCATACAGCGGTACCTCATAGCTGGTTGAAAGGCGGTATGCGCCACAACCGGAGTTTTGGTCCACCTCAATGTAAAAGGTATCCGGCGCCATGCAATCCAGCGTCAGGAATGCAGTGTCGGCCGTAACATATCCGCTGGTGTTCAGCAATCCGCCGCCATTGTTGAAAATGCGGAGGCGTGCCTGGAGGCTGTTGGTCGTAATCAAGCGCAACGTAGCCCGACCTTCCTCTGCCGGCACAAACGAATAATAGTCCAAGTTGTCCAGCGGAAAATCGCTGCCGTTGGCATAGCCCAATCGACCCGTGGCATTGGGACCGGTCAAGCCCACGGCTTCGCCGAAGGTGTTGTTGGGTTCCGCATCGTTGGCAAAGGCCGGACCATCCCACGTGTAGCTCAGGGTGTATCCTCCGCAACCGCTGTTCTGTTCCATTTCCACATACAGGGTATCTGGTGCAAGGCAGTCGTACGCCAGCGTGGTGGTGCCGCCGATCGTGTAGGCACTGCTCAACAGCAAGAAGCCCTCGGCATTGTACAAGCGAATGCGGGCCTGCAGCGTCCCGCTCAAGGTGGCGGTCAGGTTGATGCGGCCTTCCTCGACAGGCAGGGTGTGGTAAACGTCCGTGGCATCAAAAGGTGTTGCAGCACTATTGCTGTATCCCATTTGACCGGTTACCGTGCCTTCGTAGGGCAGTGCGATCGACGTTGCGATGCTGTTGTTGGGCTCTGCATCATTGGCTTCAGCAGGCTGCGCAAGGGCAATGTCAAAGGAATACGTGCCACCACCGCTGTTGCGCTCCACCTGCACGTAGAAGGTGCCAGCTCCAACGCAGTTTTGGTTGAAGACGACTGTGTTGTTCAGCGCATAACCGGAGCTGTTCAGCAGGAAGCCGCTTGCGTTGTAAATCCGCAGACGGGCCTGAAGGCCAACCGTGCTTAGGGACAATTGGACCTCCCCGTTCGCCGGTAAGGCAAAAACATAGTAGTCCGTAAAGTCCGATGTGCCGTCGATGGATCCATTGACGGTGCCCAAAGCGGCCGGTTCGGCTTCGGCAATGCTGTTGTTGGGTTCCACATCGGCCTTCAGTATTCCTGCAATCAGCAGAAGCACAAGGAATGATGTATAGCGTAGCGTTTTCATGCGTATGTTGATGTCGTTGCTGGTTAATCTGGCTTCGTAACCATCGTCACATAATACCGCTTTCCCGATTGTGCTCAAAAGCAAAAACACCGGTTCAGATGACTGCCCAGACGGACCACTGCCCTACCCAAACCATTGTTTTTCAGGCATTTAATTTATAATTCACTACAACTTCAGCGGGCAAAAAAATAGGGGCTGCTCCGCTGTGGAGCAGCCCCTTGATTTGGGCATCACTGACCCGGAAAGGGATCAGCGTACGATGGCAAAGCGCATCGTGTTGTTTTGGTTTTCGCCGGTCAGGCGAAGGGCATATTGACCCGGGGCAAGCCCCGATACGTCGATGCTGCTTGTTCCGGCCTGGAGCTGCACCTGCAGCACCACCTGGCCTTGGGCATTGAGCACCACGGCGGGTGTGGCGACATCCAGCCCCTGGATCGAAAGTTGATCCATGGCCGGGTTGGGGAACAGCAGCGCCGAGAAGCTGCCGTCCTCGCGCAGGGTGGCCGTGGCAAAGCTGCCCGACACCAGCGGGGAAATACCGCCGTCGTAGCAGGCCTGCTGCACCGTATAGTTGTAGGTCGTGCCGGCCATCAAACCGCTGAGGTTGACGAAGTTCTGGCCGCCCGGCGCATTGACCGTTTGCGTGCTGCCGCCCACCGGGGTGTACTGTACCTGCGTACCCGTATTCACAATGCTGTTGGCCCAGCGCACCCGCGCGCTGGAGCTGGTGATCATGTCCGCCGTAACGCCCGTCAGTGCCGGGCAGAACGGCGAGCACAGCGTGGTGAACGGACGCAGCGGCGTGTAGCCGGAGGTACGCGTGGCGCAGACGCTTTCGACCTTGTATTCGTAGGTCTCGCAGCTCTGCAGCGGGAAGGCCCGGTAGCGGCTGTTGGGAATGCCCAGGCCGACCTGGAAATTCGCCCCGCCCTGGCGGCGGCCCATGATGTTGTAGCCGCCCACGGCGTCCGGCATGTCGTCCCATTCCAACTGGGCGCCGATGGAGATGATCAGGTCTTCGGTGATGCCCGTCGGTTGGGCACAGCCGTTGTCCACCTCAATGGTGTAGCCGCCGCATCCGCCACCGCGTTGGATGCGGAAATACAGCGTATCGCCGGAAGGCGCGTTGTAGAAGTAGTCGATGGTGTCTGCCGTCACAAAGCTTGTGAAGGCGATGGCACTGCCCGAGCTGGTGTAGGTGGCCAGCCGTGCGTTCAGGGTATTGGTGCTGATTACTTGAACGTGCAGCAACCCGGTATCCTGGGGGTTGTAGGCGTAGTAATCGTCGGCGTCAAGGGCGACAGGGAAATTGGCATAGCCCAGGTGCCCTTCCTGCGCAATGTTGGACGTCAGCGATGCTGCCTCAGCAAAGCTGTTGTTCGGTTCGGCATCGTTCGCCTGTACAGGCGTTTCCAAACTGCTGAACAGCCGGTATCCACCGCAGCCGCCGCCGCGCTGGATTTGCACATAGATGGTATCCGCTGCCAGACAATCGTAGTTGAGCGTCACGGTATCGGCCGTTACATAGCTGGTGGTGCTGAGCAGGCCGCCGCCTTTGGAATACAGGGCAATCCGGCTGTTCAGGTTGTTTTCGGATATGGTGGTGAAGGTCACGCGTCCATCCGCTGGTGGTACGGTGGCATAATAGTCGCTGATGTCCGTGGGGTTGTCGGTCCCGTTGGCGTAGCCCAAATGGCCGCTTTGCGGTGCGCCAAAGGCAAAACCAAAGGCTTCGGCAATGCTGTTGTTGGGCTCCACATCGTTGGGCGTACTGTTGGGCACCACCCCGTAGCTCAAGCGGTAGCCGCCACACCCGCTGGAGTTGTCGACGTTAAAGTAGATGGTGTCGCCGCCGGCCACACAATCGTATTCCAGGAAAACGGTATCGGAAACAAACGCTGAGGACGCCAGCAAGCTGCGGTTGTCGTTGTAGAGCAGCACGCGCGAGGACTGGGCCCCGTCGTTGATGATGCGGATGCGGATGCGGCCGTCCAATGTCGGAACGCCAAAGTAGTAGTCGTCCTGGTCGGAGAATCCGTTGACAAATCCGATGTGACCGGTGCGGCCCGATCCAAGGCCCTGGCCCAGGAAAATGGCATCGTCAAAGCTGTTGTTGGGTTCCACGTCCCGCGCAACATCCGGCGAGTCAATCGTGTATTGCAGGCGGTAGGCACCACATCCGCCGGAAAGATCCACGCGCAGGAATGCGCTGTCCTCCCGCAGGCAGCTGAAACTGAGGTTTGACGTATCGTTGGTGGCAAAGGGACTGAAGGACAGGGTCGTGCCATCCCGGTTGTACAGGATCATCCGGGCACTCAGGGTATTGGTTGTAATCAGACGGCCCTGAAAGGTGCCGTTGGTCGGAATCCAGGTGCCGTAATAATCGTCCTGATCCGTGGGGATGTTCGGGGCATTCACATACCCCAAACGGCCTGTGGTTTCCACAAAACCCATCAACGATTGAGCTTGGGCAAGGCTGTTGTTCGGCTCCACGTCGTTGGCGTAATCCGGTGCGTCCCAGGTGTAGCTCAATTGATAGCCGCCACAACCGCCGGACCAGTCCACGCGGATGAACACCGTATCCGGTGCCAGGCAATCCCGGCTGAGCATGACCGT
>JAUIHG010000247.1 GCA_030432405.1 Bacteroidia bacterium
ATCCATCCGCATTTCCTGTTCAACAACCTGAACAACCTTTATGCCTACGCGCTGGACAACTCGCCAAAAACGTCGGACATCATCCTGGAGCTGTCCGCCGTCCTGCGCTACATGCTCTATGAGTGCCAGGAGGCCCAGGTCCCGCTGACGCGCGAAGTCGAGCATTTACAGCATTTTGTCAACCTCAGCCGGCTCCAAATGGAGGGGCGGGGGACGGTGGATTTGCAGGTCAGTCCGGTGCCCGAAAGCCTGCGCATTGCCCCCCTGGTCCTTCCTGTCTTCGTTGAAAACGCCTTCAAACACAGTTTGTCCAGCGACCGGGATCAGGTCCAAATCGACATCCGGTTGGACGTCAAGGATGTGGATCGCCTGGAGTTTCACTGTGCCAATACCTGTTCGGCAAACAGCAACACAAACGACCTGGCTAGCGGCATCGGGCTGGAAAACGTGCAAAAGCGCCTTCGACTCCTGTATCCCAACGCCCATGTCCTGCACACCGAGCAGGATGAGGAGCGCTATTCCGTTCACCTTAGCCTGAACTTGGTGTGATCAAATCCCTGGGCTGCATCATCGTAGAAGATCAGGCACCCGCTCAGCGGATCCTGCAGCGATTCATCCGGGATCAGGATCAGCTTGCACTGCTCGGAACCTTTTTTGATGCACGCAGTGCCGCGTGCTTCCTCGCAGAGCAAGAGGTTGACTTGATGTTCCTGGACATCCACCTCCCCGGCATGTCGGGCATCGAGCTGCTCAAGCGCCTGGAACGCCCTCCCATGGTGGTGCTCACCACAGCATTTACCGACTACGCCATCAAAGGCTATGAATTGGACGTTGTCGATTACCTGGTCAAGCCCTTTGCCTTTTCCCGCTTCTGCCAAGCAGTAGACAAAGCGCACAAACAGGTCCGCCTGACGGCGAACGGAACCGGATCCAACATCCGCTTCATCAAATCAGGCCACGATTATGTTCGGGTGGACTTCAACGAGGTGCTGTGCATCCGCACCGACCTGGACTATACGGAACTGCACCTGAAAGATCGGGTGGTCCTCAGTCCGGAGACGCTCTCGGCCTGGCAGGAACGCCTGGAAACAGAGGGATTCTGCCGCATCCACAAGTCGCACCTCGTCCATACGGACAAGATCCTGAAGATTACGGCTTCGGAGGTGCACCTGGCCAACGGCATGCGCCTGTCCATCGGACGATCCTACAAAGACGCCTTTTTCCGCCGCTACCTCCAGCATTGAGCAGTTGTCTTTCGGCATGCAGATGGCCGTGCCTGTTCCGGAAGCCGCCTATCTTCATGGGTCCACCAAACGCTATCTCATGCAACTCGGCGCATTTTCCATCAGTCTGGCCGTCAAGGATCTGGAGGCCTCCCGCCAGTTTTACGCACACCTGGGATTCGAGGTCTTTGGCGGGGATCCGGCAAAAAACTACCTGATCCTCAAAAACGGGAACGCCCTGATCGGGCTCTTCCAGGGCATGTTCGAAAACAACATCCTGACTTTCAACCCGGGCTGGAACGAGAATGCGGAGCCCCTGGAGGCTTTCGATGACGTCAGGGCCATCCAAAAGAAGCTCAAGGAGGGTGGCGTGAAACTGGAAAGAGAGGCCGATGAACAGGGCAGCGGCCCGGCCAGTCTTGTGGTGCTCGACCCCGACGGCAACGCCATTCTGGTGGATCAACATGTCTGACATGGTGCGCACCGAACGCCTGGAATTGCGGCTGATGGACGTGCAGGATGCTGAAGCGGTGTTTGCCTACCGCTCGGACCGGGATACCAACCGCTACCAGGGCTGGCTGCCGGAACGGCTGGAGGACGTGTACACGTGGATGGACAAAAGAGCGCCCGCCTTCGGCGAACCCGGGTGGTCGCAATTGGTGCTCGTAGACCGGCAGAGCGGCCGCATCATCGGCGACATCGGGGTGCGCATTGATGCGGAGGGCCAATTTGGGATCGGGTACACCCTGGCGCGTACCGAGCATGGCCGTGGTCTGGCCACCGAAGCTGTAGCTGCCCTGCTGGATTATATGTTCCAAAACATGGAGCAACAGCGCTGCACAGCAGATGTGCTGAAGGAGAATACAGCCTCGATCAAGCTCTTGGTACGGCTGGGCTTTTCGCCGGAGGCGGATACAAGCCAGGTGGCGGAAGGCTGCGAGCTGCGCTACTTCATGCAAGCGGATCAATGGCGGGCCTTGGCGCATTCCCGATGAACGCCTTGCACGGTTGAATTTCGTTTATAGCCGCTACCTTTCAGACCATGGCAACGGCTGTTGATGCCTTTTTTGCCCAGGCTACAACCTGGGTCCCCGAAATGCTGACCTTGCGTGGCCTCGCGCTGGATGCGGGGCTACGGGAAACGCTGAAATGGAAGCAGCCCTGCTACACCTGGCAAGGGGCCAATGTGGCCATGGTGGCGCCGTTCAAGGCCTATTGCTCGTTGAGCTTTTTCAAAGGCGCTTTGCTGGACGACCCGGCCGGTATTCTCTCCCCGCCCGGACCAAATTCCCGGCATGCACGCCAGGCGCGGTTTACCGATTTGGCGTCCATCGAAGCCCATGGACCGACCCTGAGCGCCCTGCTCCAACAGGCCATTGCCCTGGAGCTTTCGGGTGCCCGCGTCAAACCCGTGGCCTTGACGGCCGAAGACTGGCCGGAGGAACTCAGCGCCATCCTGGCCAGTGACGCAGCCCTGGATCAAGCCTTCCGCAGCCTGACCCCGGGGCGGCAGCGCGGCTATGTGCTCTTCGTCCAAGGGGCCAAACAACCGGCCACCCGAAGCAAGCGGGTGGAGCAGCATCGGGACCGCATCCTGCAAGGCAAAGGCATCCATGATTGCGTGTGCGGCCTGTCCAAACGCATGCCGCGCTGCGACGGATCGCACAAACACTTGGGCTGACCAAACGGGTGCCTCCGGCACGCACAGGCGAACATTGCGCGGTAAAGCCTCCGCTCCCGTGTGCTGCAATCAGCCGGTTTTTAACCAGCCGGTCAGGCTCATGCGGCGCATGTGGCCTTTGAGCACTTCGTGCGGAACCCCACTGTCGAAAAAGACCACCCGCCCGGGTTGGGGCTGGATGGGGATGACGGCGTCGCCGAGGTAGAGCTGCAATTCCCCACCGTCGCCGGGTTGCCAGGCTTCGTGCAGGTAAAACACCATGGTGTAGCGCCGCCGGTTGTTCTGCCGGAAACAGTCCACGTGTTTGCCGTAAAAGGATCCGGGCTCGTATACGGCGTAGTGGAATTCGCTGTCCTGAATCCCGGCATAACAGGTCCGGTTCAGGTACTCCACAAAGCCGTCGATTTGGCCGTACAGGCGCTTTTCCGCTTCGGAAGCCTTAGCGCGCTCCAGCCAGTGGACGCGGTCGCTGCGGAAATCGGCTTTGGTCTGATGACGGCTTTCGTTGCCCACGCCTGCCAGGTGGAAGGCATCGGCTTGGTAGCGGTCCATCAGGGATTTTCGGAGATCCACCACGCGGTCCGGGGACAGCCAGTGGTCTACGGATACAAAGCTTCTGTCCAAGAGGCCCTGTATCAGGGTTTCGTAAAGCTCAACCACGTGGGTCAGCCGAATGCCGCCGGAATGAACGGCCGGGCAAAAGTAGCTTCCTTTTCGTTTCCTTTGGCACCATCAAGCCCTTTCTGCCCACCGGCTCCCGCTGCGCTTTCGCCTCATTTTCACGCCATGTCCGAATATCCCCCCTGCCCCAAATGCCAATCCACCTATGCCTATCCGGATGGCGCCATGTTGGTATGTCCGGAATGCGGCCATGAATGGGCGCCTGCCGGCGAAGACGAATCGACCGGTGGGGACACCGAACACAGCGACCCTGCAGCCCCTTCCGAGGTGCTGGACGCCAACGGCAATCCCCTGCAGGACGGCGATACGGTGGTGGTCATCAAAGACCTGAAAATCAAAGGCAGTTCCACGGTGGTCAAGGGCGGCACCAAAGTCAAAAACATCCGCCTGGTGGACGGCGATCACGACATCGACTGCAAGATTCCGGGCATCGGCGCCATGGGGCTCAAATCACAATTTGTCAAAAAGGCCTGAACACCCCATGCCGTTTCGCGCGCTGATCGAATCCGAAATTGAAATCAAGGCCTCCGTGGAAAGCGTGTGGTCGGTGTTGGTGGATTTGGACGCGTACAGCACATGGAACCCATTTACCCCGAAGGTGGAAACCGATTTCCAGCTTGGTTCGGACGTGGTTCTGCACGTGCGCCTCAAGCCGGGCAAGCCCTTGCACCGGCAAACGGAAAAGATGCTGGCTTTCGCCGAAGGCAAAAAACTGGCCTGGGGCATTGACCGAGTCTTTCCGGTACGCACCATCCGCGTGCAGGAGCTGGAACGCATCGACGCCCATACCACGCGATACTATACCTCGGATGCCTTTCATGGGGTTTTGACGCCGTTGGTTATGGCCATGTACCGCGGTGCCATCCAACGGGGCTTTGACGACGTGGGCCGTGCGCTCAAACAGCATTGCGAGGCCATGCCCGCAAATACGGCGCTCCCATCGGATGCTTCGGCTGCGGAATAGCCACCCCTTCAACCAACAGCTTCCTGTGCCAACAATGCCTCTGAACGGGCCCAAAGCTTTTTGCCCATTTCGGGATCGAGCGCTTTGGCATCCATTTGCTTTTCCTGCATCAAATGCAAATACGCATGCGAGCGGCCTTCCAGTTCCGGGGCACAGGCCAGATAGAGCACCGGTTCGGCGGCCTTCATCGGGGCGGCAAAAAACAGCCCAAAAACGCCTTTAAGCAGCGGTTGCGCCCAGCCCGGTGCCTCACGGGCGATGTTGGAGTTCACCGGTCCAGGGCACAGGGCATGGACGGCCACGTTTGTTTTTCCGTTGGGGTTCAG
>JAUIHG010000025.1 GCA_030432405.1 Bacteroidia bacterium
CGGCTCCATTCTGGACCCTGGCCGCGGCCTTGTGCCTCTTGCTCTCCATTGGGCTTTCCGCGCTGCAACACACCGAGGTGGTGGAGGGATGGCAGGTATCCCGCGTGGAAAGCGCTTTCCGGGATGCCGACCAGCAGCTGCGGACCAGCCTGGCCAATGCCGCCGTACTGCGGTGCCTCAATGAGACCGGGGGACGCTGTGCCTTCGCCGCAGGCATCCAGGAGCAGCCCGGCATCGTCCTGCTTTACCAGGGCGATTCCCTGTTTTATTGGAGCGACCACCGTGTACTGGTAGGACCCGGGCTGCGCAACGCCCGAGCCGATGAGGGTTTTGTGCGTTTGGCCAACGGCTATTACCTCTTCCGCAGGGCGGAGCATGGCCAGGTCCTGGCCATTGGCCTGCTGCCCTTGCGGACCGATTATGCGGTGGAGAACCGCTACCTCACCGACCGCTTTGCCGATTACCTGCACGTGCCCGAAGGGGCCATTTTGCAGGCCGCCGATGGGGCGGGATTTCCCGTTCGGGACGCCTCCGGCGAAACCCAGTTCCGCCTGCTGCTCGACCAACAGGTAGCGCAGGTGCCCTGGTTTTTGCCCTGGCTTTGCCTGGTGTTTCTGCAGATTGCCATGCACCGCTGGAGCATTCGCCTGGGTGGCCGCGCAGAAGCGGTCCCAGGGGAGGCGCAGCATGTGGTAGCGGTTTGGCGGGTCTGGACGCCGGTGCTGATGTTCACCGGGCTGGCTTTCGCCGCTTTGCGGCAGGGTTGGTGGCCGCAGGTCTGGAACGAAGCCCGCTTTTTTGATCCCCACTGGTTTGCGGCACCGGGCCTCGCGGGATCGCTGGGCCAACTGCTGTTGGGCTTGCAGGTGCTCCTCTTGCCGACGGCCACGCTCTGGTGGGCCAGTCGCCCGAGGCGCTTGCTTTCCACGGCTCCGGCACTGCAGGCCGGTCTGCTAGGGCTTGGGTTATCGGGTTTGGTGCTGGCGCTGCAATGGACCTGCCAGCGGCTGGTGCTGGATTCGGTGCTGCGCTTTGACATCCACGCGTTCCTGCAATTGGATGCTGTTGGCCTGGCCGCGCACCTGGCCATCGGCTGGAGTCTGCTGCTGGTCCTGGCGCAGTTCCGCATTTGGAAGGAAGCCTTGCGGCCATATCCATGGGCCGTGTTGCTCGGAATGATGCTGTTGCCAGTGCTGGGCCTGCTGTGCTGGAAGGCGGGGATGTTGCCCGCCCTGACCGGTTTGTGGACTGCAGATGCCACCGTTAATCTGCAGGGGATATCCCGCGGTCCGACAGGCTATGGCTTGTTGTGGCATGCCCTGGGCGTATTGGGGCTTTGGGCCTGGTTGCGCAGCACGCGCCAAAGCCAGACGGCCCTGGCGCGCATCCTGGTGTTGGCCGGTGGGGCCGCCATCTGGACCGGGCTGCTTCTGCAGCAGGCCGGCGCACGCCGGGAAGGGGAGGTGCTTCGCCGGCAGGCGGCCGAACTGGCCGAAGAAAGCGATCCGATCATGGAATACCTGTTCACCGATGCGGTGCGCGGGATCCGGAACGATCCCTTTGTCAAGGGGGTCTTCCAGCGCAGCGGACAAGGCATGGCGGCCGCCGAAGAGCAAATCCGCACGCGGCATCTGGGCAGTTATTTTGACCGGTACCGGATGCAGTCCATGTTCTATGACGGAGCGGGTCTGCCGCTTTCGCCGGAAGGCGTCCTGCCGCAGGCCCACATGGACAGCCTTATTGAGTTTGATGGCCGGACCACCGCTGCCGTGGGCTTGTACCATATGCACGGCGGTCCGAGGGCCTATTACCTGGCGCGCGTGGCTGTGCCTTTTCAACCCGGTGCAAGCGGGGCCCTGTACCTGCGGCTCGAACGCAGGCCGGTGCGCAAAAACAGCGTGTATCCCGAGCTGCTGCTGCGCGACCAGAAGGGGCCCGAGGCTGCGGGCTACGACTGGGCGGTGTACCGCAACCAGAAGCTGTTGGAAAGCGATGGGGCCTTTGCCTTTGATTTGCGTTTACCCCAGCTGTGGCGGCAGATGGTCCTTGCGCCCAATGCTCCGGAATACCGCACCTTCGACGACCAGGGCCGGTTCTGGATGCTCTATCGGCCGCGTCCCGGCGATGTGGTTGTGCTCAGCCGGCCCATTACCTCCTGGACGGCGCCGTTTTCGCATTCCTCCTACCTGTTTTTGTTTTTCCTGTTGCTCGGCGGGTTGATGGCCCTTCCGCTTTGGGTGCTCCGCAGTTTGAGCAGGCGCAAAGGCAGGAGGCGCGAAAACCTGCGCGGGCGGATACAGTCGCTGGTTATTCTGCTGATCGTTTTTTCGTTTTTGGTTGTAGGAACAGTGACTGTCTGGCATTTCTCGAGGCAGTACCAGGAATACCACCAAAGCCGCTTGTTGCGCAAGATGAGCGCGGTGGTTTCGGAAATCGATTACGAGGCCCGCGCCGAGGCCGCGGGCGAACGCCGGGTGGAACATCCCGCTTATCCCTATGAAGGGGGCGTGCGGGCTGACCTTGGTGCCCTGGGCGAAATCCACGACATCGACCTGAACCTGTTTGATACCACCGGGAGTCTTTTGGCCTCTTCACAGCCGGAGATTTTTGGCAAGGGGCTATTGGCGCGGGTGATGGAACCCCGGGCCTGGGAAGCCTTGCACGATCGGGGGGTGAGCCAGTGGCTGCAACGCGAACGCATTGGGCGCCTGCGCTACCTGTCTGCCTACGTGCCTTTGCGCAGCGACCAGGGACAGCCCGTGGCCTATCTGCACATGCCCTACTTTGCCCAGGCCCAGAACCTGCGCAGCGATGTGGCGGCTTTCCTGGTGGCCCTGGTCAATGTGTATTTGCTTTTGCTGGTTGGCGGTGGTCTTCTGGCCCTCTTTATTTCCAATTCCATCACGCGGCCCCTGGCCCGTGTGGGTGCAGCATTTCGAAAAGTGCAGTTGGGCCATCGCAACGAGCCCATTCCCTGGGAGGGCAAGGATGAAATCGGCATCCTGGTCGGGGAGTACAACAAAATGCTGGCGGAACTGGAACGCTCTGCCGCTTTGCTGGCGCGTTCGGAACGCGAAAGCGCCTGGCGGGAAATGGCCAAGCAGGTGGCCCATGAGATCAAAAATCCGCTCACGCCCATGCGCCTGAGCGTGCAGCACCTGCAACGTGCCCTCGATGCGGGCGATCCCCGTGCCGAGGAACTCAGCCGCCGGGTGAGCAAGACCCTATTGGAACAAATCGACACACTGAGCACCATTGCCACAGCCTTCAGCAATTTTGCCAAAATGCCCACACCCAAACCCGAGGCAGTGGACCTTCAGGTGGTCTTGCAGGGGGTGGTGGATTTGTTTGGTCCTTCCGGAGATCAGGATACCGAAGAAGGTGTGGCCAATGTGGAACTCACCGTTTTGCCTCCGCAGGATGCGGCAGGTGGACATGGTGCTGCGGTGGTGTTGCCGACGGATCCCAATGCGGCATTGTCCCATCTGGTCTGGGCGGACCGCGAACAGTTGATCCGGGTTTTCAACAATCTGGTCAAAAACGCCCGTCAGGCCATGACCGGAGAACGCCCTGGCCGCATCGAAGTGCGCTTGCAGCAGCGCGGAAACCTGTTGCACGTGGAAGTGGAAGACAACGGCTGCGGCATCCCGGAGGAGATGAAGGACCGGGTCTTTGTACCCAATTTTACCACCAAGGGTTCCGGCATGGGCTTGGGTCTGGCCATGAGCAAGAACATCATCGAATCGGCCGCGGGGCGGATCGGCTTCCGCTCAAAGGCCGGGCAGGGCACGGTCTTTTATGTGGAATTGCCCCGGTATCGACCGGATTCCTGAGCCGTCAGGGCGCATGCCTGGCGTAGTTTTCCCATTCCGGCTCCATTCCGGCATTCCGCCTGCAGGCGATTACCATGAAAACTCACCGTCCATCCGGCCAGAACAGCCTTGCCCTTCCCAGGGGCAGACGGCTGGACCGTGCCGTTTTCTACGCCATGTTTGTCTACATCGTGGCGTCTTTTCTGTGGTGGGCCATGCTTTTTCTGCGGGCCAACCGGGACGCGTTCCGCGAGGATGTGGCCCAGGCCAGTGCTACCTGGGTGGCCAGGGGACTCGCCGTCGGCGAAAAGCGCCAGGCCGAAGGGTTTGAGCAGACAGAAGCCTATGCCGCCCTGCACGCCGAGTTGCGCCGCCGCAACAGCATGGTCATCGGGGAGGGATTTGTGTTTCTGAGCCTCATTGCGGTGGGCTTCTGGCGCATCCAGAGTGCCTTCAGGCAGGAAATCGAGCTCACCAGGCGGCAGAACAATTTTCTGTTGTCCATCACCCACGAACTCAAATCGCCGCTGGCATCCATCCGATTGAGCATGGATACCCTCCGTTCCCGCAAGCTGAATCAGGAGCACGTGGAGCGGATTGCATCCATGGCCCTTGACGATGTGGACCGGCTGGAACGTCTGGTCCAAAACATCCTCCTGGCCTCGCGCATCGAAGATCCTCGCCACCGTTTTGCCATGGAGCCCATGGACCTGGCGCATACGGCGCAGGAAGCCCTGCGCGCCCTGCGGCGCCGGTATCCGGAACAAACGTTCCAGTATCAGGGCACGCATCAAGTCCCCTTACAGGGCGATCCCTTTGCCTGGCTTTCGGTGGTGACCAACCTGCTGGATAATGCCGTGAAGTATTCGCCCGAAGGCAGTCCTGTGCATTTGGAAATTCAACGGCAAGGCGCCGGTTGGACCCTTTGCGTGGACGATGCGGGGCCGGGCATACCTCCCGAGGAACAGGAACGGGTCTTCGAGCGTTTTTACCGCATCGGCAATGAAGAGACCCGCTCCAGCAAGGGAACGGGGCTGGGGCTGTTTATTGTTCAGGAGATTGTCAAGGCCCATGGTGGGCACATCAAGGTGGAGACCAGCCGTTTCGGAGGCAGCCGCTTTGTGGTGCAAATTCCCGACAAATGGAAAAATGTGTCGGACCGTGAGCGGGCCTCGCTGACACCCGCCTGACAATTCCAGCTTCGCATTGCCCTAACATTGAGCAAGGAGCACTACAGCCTGTCTGCCGGAAGAACCGGCGCAGATCGCCCCATCGAATCACCCATTGCCCACCCCAAATCCCTATTCCCATGACTGCGCGCATTCTGCTGGTGGAGGACGAAGCGAACATCCGCGAGAACCTCAAACTCAATCTGGAGCTGGAAGGCTATGAAGTGGTCTCCGTGGACAATGGACTGGATGCGGTAAAAACGTTCCGCGACCAACGCTTCAACGCCCTGGTCCTGGACATCATGCTGCCGGAGATGGACGGGCTATCGGTATGCGAACAAGTCCGCCTGGAAGATCGGGAAGTGCCCATCCTGTTTTTGACGGCCAAGGATGCCAGCAAGGACATCGTGGCCGGGCTTAAAACGGGCGGTGACGATTACCTCACCAAGCCCTTCCACCTGGAGGAATTGCTGCTCCGGGTGGGCAAGCTGGTGGACCGCAGTTTGCGCGCCAGCGGCAGCACGGCTGCGGAAGTGGACGAATTCCAGTTCGGGGGCAACCGCGTGAATTTTGCCACCTATGAAGCCGTGGGCAAGGACGGCCCCATCCGCCTGACCAACAAGGAGGTCAAACTGCTCAAGCTGCTGGTGGACCGCCGCAACGAAGTGGTCAGCCGTCAGCACATCCTGCAAACGGTCTGGGGATACGATGTTTTTCCCTCCACGAGAACCATCGACAATTTCATCCTCGCTTTCCGCAAATACTTTGAGCCGGACCCCAAGAACCCGGCGTATTTCCATTCGGTGCGGGGGGTTGGGTACAAGTTCAGCGCCTGACAGCATATCGGGATGCTGCGGAGCATCAGGTTGGGAGAGGAGTTAGGGCATCGGCTTTGTCTTGCAGTGCCTTGGTGATGGCCCGTAACTTCGGCGCGGTTTCACCTCACTGCATCCTTCGAGCCGATCAAACCGTTTCCCATGTCCGATTCCACGCCGAACACCCCCGTCTTCAAAAGCCGCGAAGAACGCCGCGGCGACCTGTTCCAACGCCGCGAAGCTGCCCTGGCCGGTGGCGGTGCCAAGCGCATCGAAGCCCAGCACAAAAAAGGCAAACTGACCGCCCGCGAGCGCCTGCATTTCCTGTTGGACGAGGGCAGTTTCCAGGAGGTGGGTACGCTGGTACGCCACCGCAACTACGACTTCGGCATGATGGACAACCGGCCCTACGGCGATGGCGTGGTCACCGGCTACGGCACCATCGAAGGCCGTTTGGTGTATGTGTTCAGCCAGGACTTTACCGTCTTCGGCGGTAGCCTGTCCGAAACGCATGCCGAAAAGATCTGCCGCATCATGGACCTGGCCATGAAGGCCGGTGCCCCGGTGATCGGCCTCAACGATTCCGGCGGAGCCCGCATCCAGGAGGGCGTCAAGTCCCTGGGCGGCTATGCCGACATCTTTTACCGCAATACACGCGCCAGCGGGGTCATTCCGCAGATTTCGGCCATCATGGGGCCCTGCGCCGGTGGCGCGGTCTATTCGCCGGCCATCACGGATTTCATCGCCATGGTGGAAAAGACCAGCTACATGTTTGTCACCGGCCCCAACGTGGTCAAAACGGTGACCCATGAGGAGGTCAGCGCAGAGGACCTGGGCGGAGCCGATACCCACGGCAGCAAGTCCGGCGTTAGCCACTTTACCTGCCCCAACGAGGTGGCTTGTCTCCAACAGCTTCGGCGCCTGGTGGGTTATATGCCCCAGAACTGCGACGAGCACGCACCGGCCTTGCCCTTCACACGCGGAGACGAAAGCCGTGCCGTGCTGGATACTCTGGTGCCGGAAAATCCCAACCAACCCTACGACATCCGGGAGGCCATCGAAGGCCTGGTCGATACAGACTCCTTCCTGGAAGTGCACCGGGATTTTGCGGAGAACATCGTAGTGGGCTTCGCCCGAATGGGCGGAAGGTCCATCGGGGTGGTGGCCAACCAACCGGCTTACCTGGCCGGCGTACTGGACATTGACGCGTCCACCAAAGGGGCGCGATTTGTGCGCTTCTGCGATGCCTTCAACATTCCCCTGCTGGTGCTGGAGGATGTGCCGGGCTTTTTGCCGGGCACCGATCAGGAATGGAACGCCATCATCACCAATGGGGCCAAGCTTTTGTACGCCTTCAGCGAAGCCACCGTCCCGCGCATCACCGTCATTACCCGCAAGGCCTACGGGGGCGCCTACGACGTGATGAACTCCAAGCACATCGGCGCGGATCTGAACTACGCCTGGCCTTCGGCCGAAATCGCCGTAATGGGCCCCAAGGGTGCCGCCGAGATCATCTTCCGCAAAGAGATTGCCGAGGCAGCGGATCCGCAGGCCAAGCTGGACGAAAAGATCGCAGACTACACCGAGACCTTTGCGCATCCGTACCGCGCAGCAGCGCTGGGCTTCATCGATGATGTGATCCTGCCTTCGGAGACCCGTGAGCGCTTGCTGGACGGCTTTGCCATGCTGGAAAACAAGGCCGAGGCGCTGCCGCGGAAAAAGCACGGCAATATCCCGTTGTAAGGCCCCAATGGTATGTGCACACCCTGCTGCAGGGCCGGGTGCCTGCACCGGGGACTAGCGCGCAATGGGCTAGTTTAGCGGCCTTCCAGTGCATATCGGCAGCGAGAACCTGCTTTTGATCCCCATCCCAATTTACCCGCATGGCCAAGTCCAAACCCTTCCTGGATAAAGAAGCCCAGGATTTTTTGCACGCCTACCTCGACAATCCTTCGCCGGTAGGCTATGAGTCCGCTGGTCAGAAAATCTGGCTGGACTACATCACCCCTTATATCGATGAGCACATGGTGGATCCTTACGGGTCCGTGGCGGCCGTCATCAACCCGGAGGCCGAGTTCAAGGTGGTTATCGAGGCCCACGCCGACGAGATCTCCTGGGCGGTGCACTACATCTCCAAGGACGGCTTCATCCATCCGATGCGCATCGGCGGTTCCGACCACCAGATTGCCCCGTCCATGCGGGTCAACATCCATACCCGAGACGGCATGCTGCCGGCGGTGTTTGGGTGGCCGGCCATCCATACCCGCAAATCCAAGGAGGACCAACCCAGCCTGAAGAACATCTTCATCGATGTGGGCGCGGCTTCCCGCGAAGACGTCGAGAAAATGGGCATCCGCGTCGGTGACGCCATCACCTTTGCCGACTCCCTGATGATGCTCAACGATACCTACTATGTGGGGCGTGCATTGGACAACCGGATGGGCGGCTTCATGATTGCGCAGGTTGCGCGCATGCTCAAGGAAAAGAAGAAGAAGTTGCCGTTTGCGCTGTACATCGTCAATGCGGTGCAGGAAGAAGTGGGCCTGCGTGGTGCCCACATGATGGCCGAGCGCATCAAGCCGGATGTGGCCATCGTCACGGACGTGACGCACGACACCCATACCCCCATGATCAACAAGATCGTGGAAGGTGATGTCAAGGCCGGTGAAGGCCCTTCGGTGACCGTGGCCCCAGCCGTGCACAAGAAGCTCTTCCGCCTCATCGAGGATGTGGCCGAGAAAAAGAAAATCAAGCTCCAGCGCGAGGTGGCCTCCCGGGGTACGGGCACCGATACCGACAGCTTTGCCTATGCCGCCGGCGGTGTGCCTTCTGCACTCATTTCCCTGCCTTTGCGCTACATGCACACCACCGTGGAGAGCACGCACAAGGACGATGTGGAGGCCGTCATCAAGCTGATCTACGAAACGTTGCTGGCCATCAAGCCCGACCGCGAGCAGTTCCGCTACCTCTGATTGCAGAGCGCGCCTGCTGGCGCAGGCAGGACATGCTTGGCGGCCCCACTGACCACGCGGTACCGCTCAGCCGAGCACCATGGAGCAGTTGCCGTTGATACACCGGTTCAAAGCGGCGCTGCACGCCTTGCTGTACAGCAACGTCTTCATAGCGTTATGTGCCGCAGGCTTTACGCAGGCGCACCTGCGCTGGCTGTGTTATGAAGGACCGCATTGGCCCTTGTTGAGTCTGGTCTTTGGCGGGACCCTGGCCGGCTATCTGGCCTTGAGGCTGGAAGGTGCGCGGCGGCTGGACGAAAACGGTCATGTGGACCGATTGCTCTGGGTGAACCAGCACCGCCGTCTGGCCTGGGGGCTGTTGGCTACAGGGATCGTGTTGGCGCTGGCCGGTTTTTGGCAGGTCCAATCCGACACCCGACTCGCCCTTGTGCCGGCGGTGCTGCTTTTTTTGGCCTATGGCTGGCCCTTTTTGCCGATCCCCGACCGGTTCCGGCTTCGCCAAAGGCCATACCTCAAAATATTCCTGATTGCTGCGGTGTGGACATGGGTCGGAGTAGGCTTGCCGATCGTGGAAACCTGGGACTGGAACGCAGCAGAAGTGGGATTGCAGGGGCCCTTTCATTGGCTGCATCAGCCGGCAGATTATCCACCTCCGGGCATGCTGCTGCTGCCGATGCTGGGCCGCTTCCTTTTTGTGGTAGCCATTACCCTGCCCTTTGACATCCGCGACATCGAACTGGACCGGGTGCGGCGGGTGCAGACGCTTCCATCCTGGTTGGGCATCCGCCGCAGCATCCAACTTTCTTTGGTGCTGCTGATGGCTTCCCTGGTTTTGGGCGCCGTGGTACAAGCCTGGCCTGTTTATGCGTCCCTGTCGCCCACGCCTCCGATAGGCCACATGGGCCTTCCATTCCACGGAGGCGTCTGGATATGGGCATTGCTGATGCCGCAAGTTGCCTTGGTCCTTGCTACGGCCCTCCTGGTGCAGCGGTCACGGCCGATGCCCGATCGGCGGTACAAGGCCGAAAACGCCTTTTTATACCTGGGTTGGCTGGACGGCACATTGTTGCTGCATGCCCTGAGCGCGGGCATCGGCATGACCTGGGCGGGCTTTTAGTCGCGGCAGACTTTTGTGGCCGCAAAAGCCGAGCGGGTCTCAAGCAATTCAATCGCAGGCGCAGGCGTATTCGTTTTGCAGATCGATGGCGGTGATCACGCGGGTCTCGCCGCTGCAGCCGGAATACACGATCCGGACCTGCTGCCCGTCGTCCGTTCGGCCCTCTACGGCCCAGGCGGGGCAGGGGCGGTCTTCCGGTTCGGATTTGCGCCGGTTCAGGCGGCCTTCCCGCAGAATGGCCCGCACCTCATCCAGGTCGATGGTGCGGCAGTCCATCCGGCATCGGCCGTGCCGCGTCAGCACCAGCGGTTTGGCGGCTAGCTCGGCCAGCAGGGCGGTTTCGGCGGCCCTGGTTGCCGGAAGCCCCTGGGCATCGCGTTCCCAGACTCCGGCCAGCCCATCCACGGTGCTGCTGTTTGGGGTTGTACCGCCTGCCGGCGAAGCGCCTTCGCCGGTATCCCGGCGCAAATACAGGCCGCCGAGGTACAGCAGCCCCAATACGGCAATAAGGCCCAATTGACGGAAGAGGCGTTTTTGCGGGAGCGGGGTTTCGGCCATGCGGTTAAGGCGGTTTAGGCGGTTTTCGGGCGCGGAAGCGCAAGTTGCGGGGATGGGTAAGGGGGCTGCCCAAAAGTAGGGCCAACCAGGGCGGTCACGCGGCATGTGGCCGCCAGCAACCTGGTTGCATGGTGTCCACCTGTGCGAGGCGGCCGGCCGCTGGCTGGCCGGGAGGTTGACGGGCCATCCTGTACCTTTGCCCGCATGTCGGAATTCCAAGAAAACAGCGTTCAGCCCCCGGCTGAATCGGGTGCCCAAAAGGGCAATACAGTGGCTCTGGAAAGCGGGGCGGAAGCGGCCCGGAACAACCACGGAGCCCCAGCCAAAGCCAACGGCGCTACCTGGGCCCACGAGCCGCAAGCGGCGGATACCACAGGCCCCCTGGCGGCCATACCCGCCGAAGGCCCAGTGCTGCTGCGCAACGACTGGAGCCGCGCGGAAATCCAGGCCATCTATGACGCGCCGCTGATGGCGCTGATCCAGCGGGCCTCGACCGTACATGCGCGTGCCATGGGCACCGGTGAGGTTCAGGTCTGCACCCTGCTCAGCGTCAAGACCGGCGGTTGCCCGGAGGACTGCGCCTATTGCCCCCAGGCCGCACGCTACCAAACCGGTGTGGACGTACACCGTCTGCTGGATACCGAAGACGTGCTTTCGCGTGCCCGCGAAGCCAAGGCCAACGGCAGCACCCGCTTCTGCATGGGGGCCGCCTGGCGCAATGTGCGCGACAACCGCGATTTTGACCGCGTCCTGGACATGGTGCGGGGCGTCAAGGCCCTGGACCTGGAGGTCTGCTGCACCTTGGGTATGCTCACGCCCGAACAGGCGCAGAAGCTCAAGGAGGCCGGCCTGTACGCCTACAACCACAACCTCGACACCTCCGAGGAACACTACGCAGAGATCATTTCCACCCGCGGCTACGACGACCGCCTGGATACTCTGGAGCATGTTCGGGAGGCCGGCCTGTCGGTCTGCAGCGGCGGCATCATCGGCCTGGGCGAAAGCGACGCCGACCGCGTGGCCATGCTGCATACCCTGTCCACCTTGCCAGCGCACCCCGAATCCGTTCCGGTCAATGCCCTGGTGCCGGTGGAAGGCACACCCCTTGCTGAGCAGCCCCGGGTGAGCGTCTGGGAGATGTGCCGCATGATTGCCACGGCGCGCATCCTGATGCCCAAGGCCATGGTACGCCTGAGCGCCGGCCGCGAGACCATGTCCGATGAGGAGCAGGCCCTCTGTTTCCTGGCCGGTGCCAATTCCATTTTTGCCGGCGAAAAGCTCCTGACCACACCCAACCCAACGGTGGACCGGGACCAGCAGCTGTTCCAGCAATTGGGCCTTCGCCCGCGGGCGGCCTACAAGGCAGGTCCGGCACCGGTGGATGCGGCTCCTTCGGATGCAAGCCAGGCCACGGCCGGCTAGGCCCTGGCAGCAGATACCAGCAGCTGATGCCGTAAGCAAACTCCGGCGCCAAGCAGCGGCTGCAAATCCTGGCAGCGCAGTGAGGAAGCTGCCAGCGGGTAGGCTTCCCCGCTGCCGCGGTGCGCTTGAAGTGGCGTTGACCGTGCCCGGACCGACCCGTGCAGGTTCCCCCGATGCCCCAAACCTCCATTCATGGCCGAAAGCCCTGCCAAGCGCCTCGAACAACGATGGGCTGCCGCGCTTGAGGCGCGTGCCCGCGAAGGCCGATTGCGGGAACTTCCCGGACCCCGGACAGGGCCGGATGGCCGGCAGGCGGTGGATTTTTCCTCCAACGATTACCTCGGCCTGGCCAGGGACGCGGGCCTGCAGCAGCGCCTTGCCGAACGCTTGTCCCAACGACTGGCTGGGCGCGCTGCCAATGGCCAGCACGGACCGCAGCATGGCGGTTCCGGTGGCTCCCGTTTGTTGACCGGCAACCATCCGGACATGCTGGCCCTGGAAGAAAAGGCGGCGGCCTACCACGGCGTGGAAAGCGGCCTGTTGTTCGGTTCGGGTTATCATGCCAATGCGGGATTGATCGCCGCGCTGGCGCGCGAAGGCGATGTGCTGTTGTTCGACCGCCTCGTACATGCCTGCATGCACGAGGGGATGAAGCTTTCGCCGGCCACGGCGCGCCCCTTTGCACACAACAGCGTGCAGGCCCTGGCCGAAGCCCTGGCCTGGGCGGGACAGCACACCAAGCCTGGCGGCCAGGTGTATGTCCTGGCAGAAAGCGTCTATTCCATGGACGGCGACGTGGCCCCACTGGCCGATATGGCGCGCCTGTGTTTGGCCCACGAAGCGGTGTTGCTGGTCGACGAGGCGCATGGGGCCGGATTGCTCGGTCCCCGGGGCGCCGGAGCTGTGGCGGCCTTGCCGGCCGAACTCCAACAAGCCGTTGTAGCTCGGGTGGTGACCTACGGCAAGGCCTTCGGCGCAGCCGGAGGCATGGTGTTAGGGCCTCCGTTGTTGCGCGCCCACTTGATCAACCATTGCAAGCCCTTTTTGTACACCACCGCGCCGCATGCGGCCCAGGTGCAGGCCATTGATCTGGCCTATGAAGCTGTGGCTGCAGCAGATGCCCAGCGTGCCCGGCTGGGGGCCTTGCGCCGCCAATTGCTCGAAGGCTTGCGCGGTACCGTTCTGGAGCCTCCGGCACTGCTTGACCTGGACGCGGCCGTGGTCCCCTTGATGCTGCCGGCGGCCCAGGAGACCGACCGCAACCAGGCCGTATTGGACCTGTCGGAGCAGCTGCTGGAAGCCGGTTTGGATCTGCGGGCCATCCGTTCGCCCACTGTAGCCCCGGGCAGCGAACGGCTGCGCTGCTGCCTGCACGCCTTCAATACACCGGAGGAAGTGGACAGGCTGCTGGAAGCCCTGCAGCGTTTTACCGCGGCGTATACCCCATGAGGAATCGCTGCTCCAAGGAGCAGCAGCCTGAACATACCGCTGGATAAAACGCCACAGCGGTTTTGAGCCCTTACGGCTCGAGCAGGATGAAGCGGCATTGGGCGGAGGAGCGCGCAGCGCGGGAAGGGGGCGCCTGAACACGCAATACGTACAGGCCCGGGCCCCAATCAACAGCGGTTGGAAAGCATCCTGACCGGGTTACGCCGGCGGCGCGCAACTGTCCCTGTGCGTCGTGAACGGTAAAGCGGCCGCCGTGGGCAGCGCTCGTTTCCAGCAGCTGGCCGGCTACAAGGGGGTTTGGTCGGCAATGCAGCGCTGCGGGGTCGGGTGCCGACCAGCCGTTGCTGCCCACACCCTGGTACCAGACCAGGCCTCCGGAGCTGTTGCCGATCACCAAATCGCCTAGACCGTCTCCGTCAAAGTCGGCCATGGCGGGCATGGCGCGGGCGCCTTCGCCGTAGGCGGCAAAGTTGGAATCGTAGAGGGCAAAAGGGCCTATGTCGGGATGCACGTTGTTGTAGTAGTGGATGCGTCCTCCATTGGCGCCAACCAGCACTTCAAAACGATCCGCCTGCGGCGAAGCAAACAGCCAGGGCGCTGCCTGCCCGATGCCAAAGGCTCCACCATCGCGCACGTCCACACCACCCCAGTTGCCGTCCTGCAGCACAAAGACCGCATCGCCGCTGCCGGGCAGCGCATCGTAGCGGTTGAGGTTGCCGTTTTTCTCACCGATGATCAGGTCCAGGAGCCCGTCGGCGTTGAGGTCCAGCAGTTGCGGCACGGCATTGGCCCCGACATCGATGCCTTGCCAATCCTCCTCAGCCAGGCTCCAGACCGGGCTGTCCGGTGTACCGGTATTGCGGTAGAAGTGCAGGCGGCCATCCTGGTCCCCGATGAGCAGGTCGCCGTCGCCATCGCCGTCCAGATCGCCGAAGGCGGGCCGGGCTTCCACCAGGCCCAACGCGGAGATGCCAGCATAGTCGGTGTCGCGCAGCACAAAGCGCGGGGCGGGCAGGCCGGTGTTTTCCAACCAGGCCAGGCGTGCGGGCAAGGGGCCGGACGCGTTGCGGTAACCGGCATTGCCGATCAACAGGTCCATATCCCCGTCCGCATCCACATCGGCGGCCACGGGGCCGGCCGAACGGCCAAAATCCAACATGTCGCGCTGCAGGAAGCCCTGGCCCGCAAAACTCAGGCCTTCAGTGTCCGGGCTCCCGTCGCCAAACCAGGCCTGCAGGCCCCGGTGGTTGTCGGAAAGGCTGCCGGCATTCGGGCTGACCAACAGGTCCGGCGCGCCATCCCCGTTGAGGTCCACCCGGCTGGGCATGCCGAGCAGGTAGGTGAAGGCCGGATGCACCGGTGGCCAGGAGGGGTTTACGCTGTCCGCCACCGCGGCCATGGCCTGTCCCTGAATCCGCAAAAAAGTCAGCCTGCCGGACCCGCTGTCGCCGATCAACAGGTCCGGATCACCGTCCCCGGTCCAGTCGCTGAGCAGGAGGGTGGAACCCAGGTGGGGACCTTTGAAAGCCGCGTGCGCTGCACCTGCCCTAGCGGTGGGGGACGGGACATGGCGCTGGTCCAATGCGGTCTGGAGCCCCAGGCCGAAGCGGGTGCCGGTGCCGCCGCCTCCCGGCAACAGGCCGCTGTGGCAGCTGTCCAGGGCAATGCCGGCATCGCCGGCGTTTTCGCGGAAACGCGCCCAGCATGCCGTAACCAACTCAAAGACGAGGCTGTCCCGGTGCCCGTACCATTCCAGGCTCCGGTTGGCGTGCAGCTCCACAAAAGCACCGTTGCTGTCAAAGCGCAACAGGTCCAGGTCCCCATCGCCATCGGCGTCTTCAAAGGCCGGCACTTCCAAGCCGCTGCCGCTCAGGGAAAAGGCGCTTCCGTCTGCAGCACTGCGCAGCGTACGACCGCCGTTGTAGGGCGAAAAACCCAAGGCACCAGTTTCGGAACGTACGTTCCGAAATGCCACCAGGCCATTGTCCCGGTAGCTGAGCAGGTCCAGATCGCCGTCACCATCGTAATCCTGCAGCAGGGCAAAAACAGCCGCATCCGGGAAAATCCGGTTGACGCGTTCGGCCAATCCGGGGGCGGTGCGCCAGGGAAATGGGCTGCCGGCTGGAGCCGGCGAAAGGGGCAACCATTTGGGGCCGCTTTTGTCGTACAGCAGCAGCTCGACGGTGCCGTCTCCGTCGAGATCCGCGTTGGCAGCGCTGGCATGGATCAAGCCGCCGGTCCAGGCCAGGGGGAATGCGCGCCCGGACGGATCTTCAACATTCGGACCTTCCTGGCGCTCCAGAAAGTACTGGCCGTTGGCCTGCGGCCATGCCCATAATGGGGCAATGGCGCAGAGCAATATCCGTGCAAAGCGGTGCATCAAGGCATGCAGAGCAGCTGCCCCATGCGCCGTCCTTCAGGACTTTCCAGGACCACCGTGTACATGCCTGCAGGCCAAGTGCTGATGTCCAGTTGCAGGCGGTGCGGGCCAGGACCGTAAACTGCACCAGCGGACGGTGTGGCCATCACGCGGCCCATGGCATCATAGACGGTCAGGAAGACTTCACCGGCATGGCGGAGGTTCCACTGAAAACTGGCGCTGTGGCGGGCGGGGTTCGGGGAAAGCTGCAGGGCAAGGGCTTCGCCGGAGGCAGACGGATCGTCCACACTGGTGAGGTCGGGCAGGGGTTGCTCGGTGTACTGGATGAAAAACAGCATCATTTCATCCGTGGTGCGGTCGCCCCAGGTAATGGTGCTGCCGGTGGTGTTGATGTATTTCGCCTCATGGCGAAGGCCACCGCTGAGGCCCATGTAGACGGGAAGGAGTTCATCAAAAATGCGGACCGGGGGATGTTCCCAATCGTAAAAGCCCTGGTTGAAGCTGTAGTCGGTGTTGTAAAAGCCCTCGAAAATTTGCTCTCCGGTATTGCGCAGGTAGATGTCGTAGTCCACGCCCCGGGAATGGGTATGGCTGCTGAGGTACCACAGGTGCCAGGTGGGGGGCTCGGCAACCGGGAACCAGATGTTGTCTTCGAACGTGTACTCGGCACCATCGCCGGGTATGACCAGGCTCTGTCCGACCCATCCCGTGCCCGACAGGGCCGCGAATATGTCGATGGGCAAAATCTGGCTGAACATTTCCACGGTGGGCTGGGTGGCATCGCGCGGACGGGTGTAGATGTTGACATACACATCTGCGGCCAGCACAGAGTCCATTTCGTCGTTGAAGATGTGGAAATTCATATCCAGCACTTCGTCTTCCGCCCAGAAGTAGGCCGAGCCTTCGGGGAGCGGAATGTCGTAGGGGTCTTGCCAGGCCGCCACGATCTGCACATCGTTGTCGGGTGCGCCTCCCGGTTCGTAAATCTCCCGGAGGCCCCAACGGTAGTTGTCCGCAGCGGCTTGCTCGGGATAACGGTAGAGGATGAAGTGGTGGCTTTCGTCGTTGAAGAAGACCTGGGTGCGGGTTACCTCCGTGGAGTCGTCACAGGCCACCGGCTTTTTGTAGAAGTATTCCACGTCCTCCCCGGGTCCGAGGAAAATGGTGCCCAAACGGACCTGGGTGCCCTGCCCGGCCGGAGGTGCTGCCGGACGTGCAAGTTTGCTTTTGCCCAGGCCCCCGTAGTAGTCGCTGAGGATATCGGGATCAACGACCTGGCCTGATGCCGGGGCGCCAAACTGGATCCACTGGCGCACCAATTCAATGTCCTCGTGGGCCAGTGCGCCGGATGATGGCATGGGGTTGCCTTCGCCCGCTTCCAGCGGGTAATAGTCGTCCCAAGCCGAGCGGGCCAGCTTGCGCAATAGGAAGCTGTTTTCCGGTTGGCCCGGATCCACGAGGCGGTAGCCTTTGCCCAGGGCACTGGGATTGACCGGATTCTGGCCCACAAGGGCATTGTAGATGTCGCTGGCCGAACCGCTGAGGTCCAGGTTGGCTGCCGGGCTCGAGGCATCGTGGCAGCTGGAAAAGGTGCAGGAGCCATTGAACAGCAGCTGGATATCCCCCAGCGTGCTGCTTTGAGCCTGCATTACGCGTGGATGCAGCCCCAGCAGAACAAGGGCCAAGGCGGCCAAAAAACAGCGGAGTACAGGGCGGACAATGGGCATCAAGGCCGGAGGAGGCGTATGGAGTACAGGCATGGACCAGATGGGAATGGTGGAGGCGAGCGGGTGGTGCGGGCTACAGGTCCCGGGAACACCCATCGTTAGCACTTAAAGATAGCCCGCACGTTCGGGCCTTCCGAGCGGAAGGTCAAAGCCATCAGGCTTCCCCGTCCCGCTCGGGTTCAAAGCGGGCCTGCTGCGGGTAGGGGAACACCGAAACGATCTCGCCCTGGCGGATCCGTTCCTGGCGGGCTTTCCAGAAATCGGCGTCGAAAAGTTCGCCGTGCAGGCGATGGAAAATGGCCCGGATGGCCGGGTCGCCGATCAAAAAGCGGGTGAATTCCTCCGGAAACATGTCGTTGGGTTCCACGTGGTACCACACTTCTCCGCTCCATTCGTCTTCCGGCCGTCTGGGAGCGGGGATACGCCGAAAGCGGCACTCGGTCAAAAAGAGGATTTCGTCGTAATCGTAAAACACCACACGGCCGTGCCGCGTGACCCCGAAATTCTTGAGCAGCATATCGCCCGGAAAGATGTTGGCCGCCGCCAATTGTTTGATGGCGCGTCCGTAATCGGAAACCGCGGCCTCGGCAGCTTCTGCAGATGCCTGTTCCAGATACAGGTTCAAGGGTACCATGCGCCGTTCGGTGTAGAGGTGGCGGATGGTCAACGTGTTTTCTTCTTCGTTCAAAAGGCTTCCCGCGCACGCGCGAAGCTCTTCGAGCAGTTCCGGCTCAAAGCGGTCCAGGGGAAAGCGGAAATCGACAAACTCGTGGGTGTCGGCCATGCGTCCCACCCGGTCGTGCTGGGAAACCAGTTTGTATTTGGCTTTGACTTCTTCCCGCGTACTGCTTTTTGGCGGATCGAAGCGGTCTTTGATCAATTTGAAAACAATGGGGAAACTGGGCAAGTGGAAGACGGCCATGACCATGCCCCGGATGCCCGGTGTTACGCAGAGCTTGTCCGTGGAGTGTTCCAGGTGTTCGGCAAAGCTTCGGTAGAGCTCCGATTTGCCGTGTTTGTTGAAGCCGATGGAGTTGTAGAGTTCGGCTTTCCGCTTTTGTGGAATGAGCGTTCCAAGAAAATCCACCATTTCGGATGGAATGTCCACGTCCACGAGAAAATAGGACCGGGTAAAGCCAAAAATGATGGAGACCGTATCCGGGTCGTCGATGAAGGCATCCACGTACAGTCCCGCAGGACCGTGCAGCACGGGCAGCAAAAAAGGGTGCACCTGTTCGTGCAATACCGCGCGGCCGACGATGTACGCCCCCTTGTTGCGGTAGAAGGGGTTTTTGAGCACCTCCACCCGGGCATGCCGGTCCAGGCCATCGCGGTTGCGCTGGCCACTGCGCTGGCCTTGCAGCAAGCCTTGCTCAATCCGGCCGGCAACCCGAAGCGTATCGCGTTCCAGGTCTTCCCAATGGCCGCGGAAGGGGGTGTCCAGCAGGATGCGCCGCACGATGTCTTCAAGCGGGCGAACGGCAAAATGACGGCGGTAGATCGGCGCTTTGCTTTTCAACGCATGGCGCTGGGGAGCTACAAACAGCACGTCCAGGCGGTGTTCGCCGACAGGCACTTTACGGTAGACCGAATTGAAATAGGTCAACGCCAGTTCATAGGCCGGCTTGTGGAGCGCGCGCACGGCATAGGTTTCCCGGATGGAATGCCACAGCTCATGGTCGTGGCGCCGCTGGCCCATGTCGGTGCTCAGCCATCCCGAGATCTTGCGCACGCTGTCCTTGTACAAGGCCAGACGGTAGCGCGTATTGGCCTGAATGGCGTGGAAATCCCCGTTGAGGAAATGCGTTTCAGCCGCCTGCGTAAGCAGGCGAAAGCGGGCCAAGTAGTCGTCAAACCCGGCCTCGATCATGCGCGCAAAAGACTGTACCATGGGTTGGTAAAATACCGGGATGCCTGGCCGAAATGCCCAAAAGCAGTGCATGGCCTGCGCCTCCGTTCAAGGATACGAAAGCGGAGCCCTTGCGTTCCATGCCCACCGCATCGGGCGTTCAGCCTCCACCGGTATGCTGTGCCCGGAGGTGGGCCAGCGGTTGGCTTCCGGTTCCTTTGAACAGGTGTCCATACGCGTTTTGCAGGGCCGCATGCATCTCTGCCACCGGCCAATCGGCATAGACACCACGGTCCCGCTCGTAGCTCATGAAGCGTTTGCCTTCCGGCGAAGCCTCCTGAAAAACCGCATCGCTGCGGCCGTCCCACTCCAATGGGGCCACCCCAAGTTTGTGGCACAATCCGGCATTGAAGGCCGGGGTGGCCTTGATCCAGTGCCCATCGAGGTGGATTTCGGCATAGCCGTGAAAGACCATCAGGTTGGTGCCCAATAGCCGCTCCAATTTGGCCGTACCCAAATGGTTGCGCACATCGCCGAACCCGAGCCGGCTGGGGATGCCAAGAGCCCGGCAGCAGGTGGCCAATAGATTGGCCTTTTCAATGCAGTAGCCGCGCTTCCGCTGCAAAAAGGCGCTGGCGGGCATGCTGGATGGGTCCAGGTCCAGTGCGTAAGGATCGTAGGCAAAGCCATCGCGGACGGCGTAATACAGGGCCACTGCAGCCTCGCGCTGGTTGTTTGCAGATGCGGCGTGCTTCAGGGCATACGCCTGTACCCGCGGATGCAGTGCGTCGAGGAACCGTGTGGCCACCAGAAAGGGCCGCAAGCCGGGCGCTAGATCAGCAGCTTTAACCACAAGACAAAAATCCAGATGCTGATGCCGACTTTGAGCAGGGTACCGGCCAGAAAGCCAAGGAAAGCCCCAAAACCACTTTTCACGGCCACATCAAAGGCGCGGCCCGTACCCAATTCAAACAGGACGGCTCCGGCAAAGGGGCCGATGAGGATGCCAAAGGGGCCCAGAAATACCAGTCCCACCAGCAAGCCCACCATAGAACCCCAGGTGCCTGCCTTGCTGCCGCCGGTGAATTTGGTCCCCCATACGGCCAGCACATTGTCCATGACCGTGGAGGCCAGCGCAATAACCAGCCATAGGATCAGGCTGTTGATGGCCATGGCCTTGTCGGCGGGGTGCCAGCGCAAAAGCAACAGCGCCAGCCAGGCTATGGGGGGACCCGGCAGGGGAGGAAGGATGCTGAAGGTGATGCCGGCCAGTATGGCCAGTGCACCCAACACGACAATCAGGATGTCCATACGATCGGGAGTGGGCGATAAAGATGCCCAAAAAGAAAACGCACCGGGCTTCGCGGAGAAACCCGGTGCGTTAAAGAAGGTTTAAAACGGCATGTTTCGGTGCCATGGCACCGCGAATGCCGCTTTAGCGGGCGATTTGGATCGACTCCACGCGTTCGGCATCGCCGTTGCGCAGGCGGACAAAGTAGCTTCCGTTGTCCAGGTGGCTGAGGTCCATTTGGGCCTGCTCCACACCAGCGGCGAGCTGTTGTTCGGCCACGGTGCGGCCAGCCAGATCGATGACTTCCACGGTGGAGGGGGAGGAGCCCTCAGCCTGGAAGGAAACGTTCAGGGCGTTCACGACCGGGTTGGGGAAAAGTTCCATGTCCATGGCCGGAGCAGCGAGACGCACGGCCGCAGTATCCGGGGTGGTAAAGGTGTCCAGCGGGGAGAAGCTGCTGGCGACAATTTCCGGGCTGATTTCACAGGCCGCACGGGTGCGGATGATGTAGCTCGTGCCGGGGTCCAGGTTGCGGCCGTTGATGGAGACCAGAATGGACGTGCTGGCCAAACGGGCACGTTTGAACGTACCGGTCGTGTCGTCCAGGGCAGACACCTGTACCTCGATGCGCTCCCAAAGGGAATCGGGACCGAGGATGTTGATGTTGGCAAAATCGAAAGGCGTGCCAAGCGTGTAAGTGATGTCCACGCCGGTGGGCGGGGGACAGGACTGGGCTTGAACGCCGACGGCCAACAGGCCAACAAATGCTCCAAGCAGGGTCAACTTGCGGATCATGCGGTTAAATGTTTTGGGACGGTTTGGGATCGAAGGTTGGATTATGTGATGGTAAACTAATGAAAACCAACACGTTCTGAACCCAATATACGGTTATGCAGGGGCTTTGCAAATCCGGATTCAGGGTTCGCCGGAGGCGGGAAAAAACCATGAATGCAATACCCCATCCAGTGACTTAAGCCTCTTGCTGCTATGCATTGCCGAGACCGCACATACGAAGGCTGAAAAAGTAGGCCACCGGCAACGCGTCAGGTGATGGTCATGCGGGCAGACACTTCTTTTCCCGATGGGGATATCATCAAGCGGCAGATGTGTGCATCAGGTGTATCTTGTATGGGTGTTTTGGAGAAGGATGCCTCGATGCTCCAAACACGAGGGCCAGTTCGATGTTTTGTTTGCCGGATGGGAGGGAAGGACTGTTTTGCAGGCCTCATCCCGGACTATGTAGTGCCAACCACGTTTTGGAGCTGCAAAGGCGCCGTATCCGGCGAACACCTTGTTCCAGCGGAGGCCGGAAAGGCAGCTTCAGGCCATCTTCCGGATCCGCCATTCAGCACCCAGCCTGCCTGGTCCTGACGACCTTGCGGGCAACAAGTTCGCTCCCTTATGTTTGCCAGTTTTCCCCAACGCGTTGACCACCATGGCGCTGCTTTTGTGGCACCATGGGCCAAAACGCTCTTTGTGCTTTTGCTCATCTGCAGCGGTAGTGCACGGGCACAGACAATCACCATCGGTCCCAACTCCTACGCCTTCCAATACCAACCGGGCGCTACGCCCACCCAGGTAGGCCTGTTTTTCAATTCCAGCCAGAACCGCTACGAGTTCCGCGATCTGGCCGGTGACCGCGAATTTTCGGTCAACCCCATCCAGCAGCGGTCCTATTTCCGGGGCGAGGTCGGCCTGAACATCACCAATCCGGACGCACAACTGCACGTCATCGGGGATGCGCGCCTGGGCAGCGCCTCCAATTACATGAGCGTGGATGCCTCCGGCAACCTGCGTTTTGTCGGTTCGGCAGGCTACCGCGTGGCCTCCAATACCTATGCGTTCCAGGCCAATGGGTCTTCGGCCGGCCTGCTGTTCAACGTCACCGAAAACGAATACCAGTTCATTGACGGCGGCGGTGATGCGGTGGTGGCCATCACCGCCACCGGCGGCAGTTCAGGCAGCACCCGCATCGAGGACGACCTGCGGGTGGCCGGCAACCTGGACCTGGGCGGCAGCGGCGGTTTCGCCCGCCTTGCGGCGAACAGCACGGGCGGCAGCCAGCGCAGCGCTGTCCGCGGACAGGGGTTCAACGACCAAACCGTGGGCTACCTCGGCGTGGTGGGTGAAAACGGCTTCGATGGCAGTCCCCTGGATATACCGAGCAATGAAATCGGTGTCCTGGGCATTTCGCTGGGCGGAACGCCCAGCACCGACAACATCGGTGTGCTGGGTCATGCCGACGGCATCGGCATGCGCGCCAGCCATCTTGCTGGGACGCGGGCCGATATGGCCTCCGCCCTGTATGCCCTGGATGCCACCGGCGATGTGCGGATTGCCGGCACCCTGTCCTCGGACAGCAGCATTTTGGACAACCTCTACCTGGAAAACAACCGCGACGCCGTTCCGGGTGCCGTGCCTCCGGTCCTGGTGGGCCTGTCTGGCGCCAACCGCCTGGGCCTGTACAAGGATGCCGTGCAGGCGGAGAATGCATCGGGTTATTCACGCCTGAACCTCAACCCCCTGGGCGGCGACATTTTCATCGGCGACGGCGGCGGTACCATCAACCTGGCCGATGTGGGCGGCGGCGCGGTCAATATTGCGTTGGGTGGCGGCTCGGTCAATGTGGGCGATGTCTGGTATACGGACCCGGCCTCCGGCCGTGTGGCCATCGGAGATCCCACCCCCGACTACACCATGGCCATCGTACATCCCATCGGCACCGGTGCCGGCAATGGCCTTGCGGTGACCAATGCCCTGAGCGCCACCACCTGGAGCTTGTACAGCTTCATCGACGGGGACCTCGGCCTGTTTGAAGGCGATTCCCTCAAGGGCCGTTTCGACAACGTTTCGGGCAACTATACGGTCATCAGCGACCGCCGCCTGAAAAGCAACATCCGCGCCATGGAGGACGCCACGGCCACCCTCATGGACCTGCGTCCCGTACGCTACCGCTTCCGTTCGGACGCCTCCGGCGAACGCCAGTACTACGGCTTTGTGGCCCAGGAACTCCAGGAGGTCCTGCCCGATTTGATCCACACCGAATCGGAAACCGGGCTTTTGAGCGTGAGTTATACCGAATTGATTCCCTTTTTGGTGGCCGCCCTGCAGGAAGCCGAACAAACCCGCGAGCAAGCGGCCACCAAAGCAAACCGGGAACGCCAGCAGCTCCAGCAGGAAGTCCAGCGGCTGGAAACCCAGCTGGCCCAACACGCGCAGCGTCTGGAACGGCTGGAGGCCCTTCTGCTGGCACCAGAGCAGACGGGCAGCAGCGGTTCCACGCCAGCCAGCCCGGCCACTCCGGCCTCCGGAAGCCTGGGATTGATTGCCCCCAATCCGAGCTTCGGCCAATGCACCGTGTCCTTTACCCTGGCACCGACCACCCGGAACGCCTTCCTCGAGGCCTTCGACCAACAGGGCCGCCGCGTGTTGCATCAAGCGCTAACGGCCAGCGGTCAGGCGCAGGCGGTCCTGAACACGACCGACTGGAGCGTCGGCAGCTACCGCCTGCGGCTGTTGGCCGACGGCCAGGTGCTCGACAGCGCCCAACTCCAGGTGCAGCGCTAAGCGTGCGCCTGGTTTTCGCCTCCGGCGAAACAAAAATCCCCGCCATCGATGCGTGCTTCCGGCACATTCCGGAAACGCCATCGGTGGCGGGGTTGCTTTTGTTCGGACCGAGCACGTTGCTGCGGAGCAAGCCCGGTCCGCACGCAGCGGATTTGGAGCTTAAGGCGTGCGGATCAGGCGGCCGCGTTCCATGCCGTCCGGGCTTTCCAGGATCCAGTGGTACTGGCCGGCCGGGAGGTGGTCCAGGTTGAGCGTCCGTTGCAGTGGGCCGCTGGTCATCCGTGCACTGAATCCATCGGGCAGTTCCCGGCCCAGGTTGTCGATCAGACGCAAGCGGACCATGCCTGCCTGCTTGAGGTTCAGGTGCCAGGTAAAGGGCCCCTGACCGAGGTTGGGCTGGACCACGGCCTGGGCTACATCCAACTCCGCGGTGCGCAAAAACGCATGGGACGGTACCCGAAACAGGGCCACGCTTTTGCGGTAGTCCTGGGCGGCTTCGGCACGCAGCACGAGGTACAACAGCTGGTTTTCGGTGTCCATGAAGTAGTTGTCCGTACTCAGGGAGAGCTCCGAGAGGCTGTTTGCACGGGGGAGGAGGTGGTCGTTTTCATCCAGCACATAACGCGCCCAGCCGTTGGCCACTGGGATGCGCATGGCCACAAAGCCTGCTTTTTGGGCCTTCAGATCGATGTGGTAAAGGTTGGGCAGGATGCCTGCTGGAGGAGCCACCGGGTTGACGATGTAGCGGCTGTTCATCGGCAGGTACTGGTAGCGCGTGTAGTCGCCATTGTCCTCGTAGGAATAGAACTCGGCGCCACCACCGCCGCCAAAGCGCTGGGCTTCAACCGGACCGATGCCGGAAGCAGCCCCGAACTCCGAGCGGAAGGTGACAAAACCGTACATGTCCATCGGGCAGGTGCGGGTATTGGCCGCATTGTCGTGGGAACAGCTGCCGTGTTTGGCGTAGTTGAAGTCCTCGTGGAAAATCAAGGCCGGGCCCATGCCCATCAGGCTGCCGTCCTGGTCCACAATGGCACCGTGGACAACCGGCTGGTTGAAGGCAACGCGGGGGGCAATGCCTTCGTTGGCTATGCCAACGCCGGCGAAGACCGTACCCGGACCGATGGTGGAATCCTCGTAGAGCATCACCGACTGGTTGTCGTAGCCGGAGAAAAACACGTTCTCCAGGCGGTGCTCCTTCTTCTTGCCAAACCCGGTCAGGGTATTGACCGCTCCGAACAGTTCATCCGGAGGCGAAATGCTGTTGCCGGTGTTGTGCACAAAGGCTGCGTCGGCGATGTCGGCGCGCATCAGGATGGCACCGGTGCCGTTTTCGGCCAAAACCAGGTTGGAGGCGCGCTGGCCGACTTCTTCCATCCAGATGCCGCTCAGCTGGTTTTTGTAGGCGGTAAAGTCCTGGAAGTGCAGCTCGTGGTTGGGCACCACATCCTTGCGGATGAACAAGCCGTGGCCACGGGTCCGCGGCGGATAGCGCTCAAAGGATTCCGGGCCGAAAAAGGACCAGTTCGAGTGGGCCAGGTTGTTCTGGAAGAAGTCTGGCCGCACGCTGGTGGCCGTGCCGGCGCCGTCAAAGAAGAAGCCGATGCCGTCGACCGATCCGGCGGCGTGGTTGCCGCGGAAGATGTGGTTGGGGTTCTGCATCCAGAACACGCCCGGCCGGTGCTCGGCCTGCGTCGAGCCCCCCACAATGCTGTCGCTGGGGAAGGCATAATCCTCCTGACGGGGAATCTTGCGGATCAACACGCCCAGGTTGTTGAGGATGATGTTGTTCTCCTCATTGCCGTCTTCGGCCACCACATAGGCGTGCGAGGTGATGTTGTAGGCCACATTGCCTTCAAGGGTCACGCCGTTGGTGCCGTGGATGACCATGGCCCGGTGGTAGGAATCGTGCACGCTGTTGAAGCGCGAGTAATTATCATACTGTTCGCCGGTCAGGTGCCAGTGCATGGGGTAGCGGCCCTGGCGGCCGGTTTGGCCCATACGGCGGAACTCCACGCCTTCCACAAAGGCGTCTGCCGTATTCATCACCATCACGTGGCCGCCGTAGCGGTAGAGGTCGGAAGCCGAGTCGCCTTCGATGACGATGCTGCGGGTCAAAAGGCCCACTTCCGCCCGCATGTCGAGCACCTTGCCGTTGTGCATTTCGGTTTGCCCATAGTGCGGATACACCAGCGGTGGGCTGACTTTGATTTGGTGGCCGGATACCCCGGTGATGGTCAGGCGTTCGGCCTGTTCGGCGTCCACGCCGGAGGGGGCCAGGACAATCTCATCGCCAACGCGCCAGGTGGGCAGGTCCACGAGGGTCAGGATGCTGTCGCCCGGTTGCACGGAGCCGTTGAGCTGCGTCCAGGACAGGTCGTCGCGGCGAGCGCCGTGCAGGTTCAGGGTGCCGTAGTTCATCACCCCGATCAACTTGCCGCCCATGTCCATGGCCAGTACGTCTTCGTCTGCGCCGGTCAGGGTAATCCGTGCTGGATTCATGTGCGGTGCGCTTTCCGTGCCGATCTCCAGGATACCACCCTGGATCATGATCCAGTCGGTGGTCAGGTGGATGGGCGTTTCGGCAAAGCTGAGCTTGCCCAGCACGCGAATGCCGCCCAAAGCGGGCGGTTCGACGTCCAGCATGATGTGGCGGCCCATGGGAATGACCACATCCTGACCGGCTGCAGGCACGGGGTCCGGCGCCCATGTGGCTGGGTCAGACCAGAGTTCCTGCGCCTGCAAGGGCAGGGCTGCCCAAGCGAGCAGCAGCATGGGCAGCGCGGCCCAGGTAAACAAGCGTTTCATGTTGGAAGGATTGAAGCAGCGCATATAGTGCCGGGAATAGCCTTTGAAAACGGTGGAGGTAGCGTTGAAATCTGCGTTCATGGCTGAGGGTAGGATTGACCATCGCCAGCATGGTTTTTCGGGCTTGCACATCCCCGGCAAGGGTGGGCCTGAGTACCGAAAGCATTCCTGCATCAATGGAATGCCTGTTGCATCGGTTGGGGCACCCGTCAAAACCGCTACAAGATTACACCTCGACTGCGCCAAATGCCAAGCATTCCGGTCCATTTGTGACCATTCCTAAATCAAGCATTTGATCAAAAAGTCCCGGAAAAAAACAAAAATGTGACGGTATTAAAATGAATGAAAGATGGGGTTGGCGGCGTAAAAGGCCAGACATAAAGCCTTTCTCGTGATTAGAAGGTGTATTTTAGTGACCTCCCTGAAACTGTCGCATATGTGCTCTTTGTACCATGCATAGGACGGCTGCTCCCCATAGCGTGAATCTCCATCAGGTGTTAAATCACCCGACAGGATGCGTCCGGTCATGCCCCTGGAGCCCGCCTACCGGCCTTCCGTAGGGGGGCTTTTGATCTGCTGCGGCATGTTGCGGTCAAACAGGTCG
>JAUIHG010000248.1 GCA_030432405.1 Bacteroidia bacterium
ACAGTGGGCTTTACCGGAGGCACGGTGCGGTGTAGGGATTCGGATGCGTCGGGCACGAGGATGGGCTTGGGAAGCCGGTTGGGCCCAGCAAAGATAGCGGCACAAAGGAGGGGCCGCATGGGCCAGCCAGCACAGCATACCGGATGGCCTTAAACCATTAATCCAGCTCGTTGGCCCCTTCTGGTTTGCGGTGTTTCCAGCGCTTGTGGCTCCAAAGCCAGTGCGCCGGTTCCCGGCGAATCCCTTCCTCGAGCCGCCGCAGATACGCTTTGGTGATGGCGCCTTCCTCTACCTCCAAAGGCTCCATCACCAAGGGCGAAATGGTGAAGGTGTAGCGCCCCCGACCTGTGCGCACGCTCTCAAAATAGAAGACCGGCATTTCGAACTTGCGCGCCAGACGCTCCGGGCCGTAAAACACCGAGGTCTCCCGGCCCATGAATTCCGTCCACACCGAGCGCCTGGGGTTGGAGGGGCTCTGGTCTGCGATGAGCACGAGGGCAAAGGGTTCTTCGCCGGTCAGGCGGTCTTTTCCGCTTGCGCGGTAGGCCCGATACGCGTCGGTGCGTTCCTGGCAAAACGCATCCACTTCCTTCATGCCCACCAGGCCCATGCCGTGCCGTGCGCGGGTACGTTTCAACCAGGCGTCCAGGGAAGGGTTGGTGGGTTTTTTGTACACGCCTTGCAGGCGAATCCCATGCGGCAACAGCCGTTCGGCCCCGCTGGCGCCCCATTCCCAGTTGCCCAGGTGCCCCAGGGCGATGATGCTGGAGCGGCCCGCCGCGCCATAGGGCGCCATATGCTCCAGTCCGTCGATCTGGATGCGGTCAAAACGCTCCGCCCGGCTCATGCGGGGGAACTTGAAGGCCTCGACAATCAGGTCGCTGAGGTGGCGGTAAAACGCCGCTGCAGTCTTGCGGCGCCAGGCCTCGTCTTTGTCCGGAAAACAGGCTTCAAGCTGGCCCTGGATGACGGCCTTGCGGTAGCCCAGCACGCGGTGCAGCACAAGCGCCAGTCCATCGGAGAGGGCGTAGAGCAGGGGGTAGGGCAGGGAGCCGACCAGCCAGAACAGGGCGCGCAGGGGCGCAAAAAGGACCGCGTGCAATGGGTTCGGATTGAGCCGCCGAAGATAGGCGGTCGGCAGCTCGCGACAGACGGAGCCCAAGATGCTTCAGCCAGCAGCAGGGCAGCAACTCCGCTGCCATTCGGCCTACGGCCCGTCGTTGAAGATGCCCTGGCCGGCGTCGTCCTCGAACTGCGACGCGTTGGTGCCGAAGCTGTTGCGCACGTCGTTGTTGTCGAAGTTGTTGAGGTTGCCGGGGTCGGCCGAAGACCCGTAGACGCGCAGCTTCCAACGTGGATCGTTCAATTCCCCGATGGCGTTGGAGTGAATCAGCTGGTAATTGTTGCTGACCAGCGTGGGGTCGTAGAAGATGAAGCGGATGTTGTTCTGGGTGATCTCCGGCATGCCGTCGTCGATGGTGTAGTACATCCACATTTCGTAGGGCTTGGCGCCGGGCTCCGAAGGCCGCGCAATCACGTCGTTTGGTTCGCCGTAGGTGAGCAGCACCCGACCACGATCGGTCATATAGCCCTGGCGCGAAGTGGTGCCAAATTTGTCATTGGCCTCCTTGATGCGTTCCAGGTAGGTCGTCCAGGCCTTGTACGGATTGACCGTGTCGCGCTTGAGCCAGTAGTTGAACAGGAAGCGCTGCATCATGGCCGTGTCGCCGTTGGACTTCAGGGCTTCGAGCATGTCCATCTCGGCGGGTTCGGCCGTCGGCCGAAGGAAGTCCATGCACTGTGCCAGTTGTTCGTAGTCGTAGCCCTGCGCCCAGGTATTGTTGACGTCGAGCATGGCGATGTTTTCCAGCTTCTCCACCGCGCGGTTGTTCAGGCGCTGGAACATCGAACGCTTGGTCATTAGGACTTCGTTGCGGGTATTGCGCAGTTCGGCCACCAGCTCGTAGTTGCCCGTTGGCAGGTCGGTGATGTCGAAACTGCGCAGGACGGGAATGACCGACGCAGCTTCAGCTTTCTGGTACTGCCAGAAATTCTGGTTCACCTCGTCGCTGCCCCGACTGCGCACCGAAAAGGTCAGCAGCACCTGCTCCTCGCCCAAGCCTACATCGGTTCCATAAACCTCCATGTAGAAGGTCATTTTGGAACGTTCGGTCGGATAATAATTGGTGGCGTAGGGCGTCAATTCCATGCCGTTGCGGGTGAACGGACCGGGTTCCCGCGCGCGGCGGTATTCCTCGACCAGTTCCACATCGCTGAAGGCCGGCAGAACGCTGAAATCGCCGTCCAGCGTGGCCGTATAAGAGACGCTGTTGCCGGCATGGTGCACATCTTCCCATTCCATCTCCAGCTTCAGGCCTGGCCGGGGCAACATGATGCGCTGCTGGTCCACCAGGGCAAAGTCGATGTTGCCCGTATCGCGCACCGCCGGCGTGGTCAGCACGTATTTGCGGTAGTCCACCACTTCATCGCCGTCGCTGAGCACCAGCGTCACCTGAACCTGGCCTTCATGGCGGCCCATTTCCGTTTCGGCATAGCGCAGCGCCTTGCCGTTGATGTTGAGCCAGACTTCAGCATAAGCGCCTTGCTCGGGATGCAGAAAGACCCCATGGCGCATGCTCAGGCTGTTGTCCAGGGTATAGCCGTCGGGCGCAGCGTTTGCGGATTGCGCCGGCATACCGGCGAACACCACGGCCAGCACCACCGCCATCCAAAGCGGCAATCCGGACCCGCTGTGTGCGGACCGGTTCATCGGTCGTTTGGGAAGACGGAACATGGGCAATGTATTGAGGATCAGGAGCTGAAGGGGAGGTGCATGCGTCAGGCCAGGCCGCAAGGCCCATTCAGGGCAATTGCCGTAAAATTACGCCTTCGCCGGGCCGAAAGGCCCGGCAATCCGGGGCCAAAGCGTCTGCGTAGCGTCAATAAAACGCCCGATGGCCCTGCTTCGTTCCCTGCCATATTCGGGCCACACGCCCCTTAAAGCCCTCATTTCCAACCCCTATTGTCCAGCCAACCGCCCATATCGCCTTCCGGCGAAGCCCCCTTGCCCGCCGCGCGCCTGCATACCGCGGTCATCGAATGCCAGTACCTGCCGCCCATCGAGACCTTTGCGCGGCTGCTGCCCTTTGAGCGGATCCGCTTTGAGGCGCACGAGCATTGGGTCAAACGCAGCTACCGCAACCGCGCGGAGGTGGCCGGGCCGCACGGCAAAATCCGGATGAGCATTCCGCTGGACCGGTTCAAACTGCTCTCCTCCGGCGAACGCCGCTCCATGCAGGAGATCAGGATCGCCTACGCGGAGCCCTGGTTGCGCGAGCACTGGCAAACCCTGGAGGCCGGCTACCGGCGCTCGCCCTATTTCGAGTACTACGAGGACCGCTTTGCACCCATTTTCAACGCGCGCTACGAGACCTTGCTGGAGCGTAACATGGCCCTTTTCCGCTTTCTGGCCGAGGCCCTCGAACTCGACTGGGACATCGGCCTCACCGATGCCTGGCACCGCGAGGTGAGCATGGGCCAGGTGGACCTGCGCGACGCCATCCGTCCCACCAAAAACCGTCCCGATCCCTTCTACACCGCGCCTGTCTACCCCCAGGTCTTTGAAGAGCGGCACGGCTTTCTGCCCGGCTTGAGCATTGTGGATATGCTGTTCAATGAGGGGCCGAAAACACGGGGCATCCTGGAGGCGGCCATACAATAAATGGTGTCGTCCGGCGGCACAGAACGGTGCGCACGGCCGGGCTTAGGCCTTGACCTGCACCAGCGCCTCCACACACCGCATCCCATCCACCGCCGCGCTGACAATGCCCCCGGCGTATCCCGCGCCTTCGCCCACAGGGTAGAGGCCAGGGGCTTGGGGGTGTTGCCCGGTGTCGCGGTCGCGGGGAATGCGGACGGGGGAGGAGCTGCGGCTTTCCGGGGCGTGGACCACGGCCTGGTCGGTGAGGTAGCCGCGCATGCTGCGGCCAAAGGCGCGGAAGCCTTCGCGCAAGCGCGAAGCCACCACCTCCGGCAACAGCGCGCCAATTTCAGACGGCGTGGTGCCCGGCAAGTAAGAGGAGGGCCCGACGGCGCTTGAGGCACGGCCTTCCACAAAATCGGTCAGGCGTTGGGCGGGCACGCGCTGGGTGCGGCCGCCCGCTTCCCAACAGGCTTGCTCTACGGCAGCCTGAAAGGCCATGCCCGCCAGAGGGCCTTCTTCCGCAAACGCGCTGTAGTCGCCTGGATGCAGCTCCACCACGATGCCGGAGTTGGCCCAGGGCTGGTCGCGTTTGGAGGGGCTCCAGCCGTTGGTGACGACTTCGCCGGGCGCGGTAGCGCAAGGCGCAATGATTCCGCCGGGACACATGCAAAAAGAGTAGACGCCGCGCTCGGCCACCTGCCGCACGATTTTGTAGGGCGCGGGCGGGAGCCAGGGCCCGCGGTCTTCCCCGGGGCGCAGGTGGTATTGGATTTGGTCCACCACGCTTTGGTGGTGTTCCACCCGTACGCCCAGGGCAAAGGGTTTGGCTTCCAGGACCAGGCCTTTGCTGCGCAGCAGGCGGTAGATGTCCCGCGCGGAATGGCCGGTGGCCAGGATGGTGGCTTCTGCGGTCCAGCGCTGCAAGGCCCCGCTGCCGCCGTTTTCCCCAACCCGTTCCGTAAAGACTCCGGTGCAACGTCCATTTTGGAACGATAGGTCCACA
>JAUIHG010000026.1 GCA_030432405.1 Bacteroidia bacterium
ATGAAGGGAAAGACTTCGTCGCGGACCACCTCGAACATGGATTCCGGAGCTTCTTCCCGGAACCTGGACCAGCGCAGGTGATCTTGGTCGGTTTGGAAGATGGGATCCTCTATAGGCTGCTTCAGACGTGCTGCCTTGGCCTCTTTAAGCGTCTGTAACTCGTCCAGGCGCTTGATGAAAAGCAGGTAGGTCAATTGCTCGATGACGGACAGGGGGTTGGACACCCCACCGGACCACATCGTGTCCCAGATTTTGTCGACGCGTGACTTGAGTTCTCCGGTGATCATGCAGCAGTTGTGTGAGTATGAAGCTTTTAATAATGCATCCCAAGGTACCGTTCAAATTTATCACCCTAGGAATGCTAGGGACGGTTACAGCAGGACGAAATATCCGGATAAATACCAAAGGACTAAAATGTCCCTTTATACCTACTTGCAAGGCTACTATGGGTCCCTTGTAGTTGGCATTGCGGTTGAGAAGTCGCCCTCAAGCGAGTGTATCATGACGATGGTCTTCATCTGTGAGATTTGCTACACCGCGCCCATATTCATCAGTCGATCATACAGCGCTCGGGACCTCAAACCTCACTAAGACATTATTCTAAAGCGATTTGATGCCCGAACAAGTAGCCCTACTCTTCTTTCATTCATGTGTGCGCCTGGAGTGAGGAAAACGGGGCATCTCTGAAAATATGGACACACACTTGTATGCTAATGCAAAATGCTCATACTGAATGCTTTAGTCCAAAAAAAGCTTGTCTAAGGGGGTTCCTTCACATAACACGCTCCATTTGCTAAGCCCATCCTACCGCCCCACGTTTGCCGTCCTACCTGATATCTCCTTCGCTACCCCCCTATCCTCGCCCTCCCCTCCCCCTCACTCTCTTGGTTCAAATACTGTTTATGGAGGCTTGACAGGTCATCGTAGCACTGTGGGTTGTTTGTAGCTCATCTAACTAATCCTTGCTCCTTCAATGATCTAGGATCACCATGCAGAAGTATGGCATCAGGAGCAAAACTCGAGCAGATCCCGCTTCAGGTAAATCACGTTTCGGCCAATTCGCTTGCTAGGGATCTTCCCGCTAGCTCGGAGTTGAATCAGCTTTTTTACACTGCATCGAAGGAATGCGGCTGCTTCCTTTTGCTTCAAGTACTCCTCGCCTCCAGCGTTGCCTTGCCTCTCTGCATCTACTCCCATGGCAAGTGATGCCGTGATATACTGCTGAATCATCGCTTGGAGCATCTCCCTAAGTACCTCCTCCCTGACGATCACCAGCCTTCCTTGAAAATCTTCCATTCCTGGTATTTCTTTTAGCCTTCTATTCCTGGTGGTAGCGGTGTCCACTACTGCCCTTTAAGATTTCTGCCCACCCCCCACCCTGAAATCTTAAAGGGCAGTAGTGGACATTTTTGTTAGAGAGACCTGGGGCACGAAAGGGTTTCAAAAGGGCTTCGCCCTTGTGACCCTTGTCGCGATACATTTCCGCCTGAGCCGACTGTACGCAATGAAACCGGTTGACACCGGACCCGATGGGTTTCATCGAGCGGGTTCCTCACCCAACGCCAAACACGACTCTCCTGAGCCCAAAAGCGGCGAGTTGCGCTAATTCTCACCCCGGTGAGGTAGGTTCAATGCGCAGTACAAAGGATGAAAACTGAGGGCTGCCAGGGGGATTACAGGGATTACGCCATCCCCCTTATCCAATGACTCACTCAACTGATAATCAAGCAACAAGCCGAAGCCATATTCTACTTAATACTATGCGTGTATTGTTGCAGATCTGATAGTTTCTCCCAAAGCTTTTTCGCACTCGCGCTACTTTGTCTGTAGAATTTTTCTCTAAGGGAGTTAACACTTGCCGGGGTCCCGTCTTGCTTACCAAAGCATTGAGCAAATGCCCTTAAGACTTCAGTGACATTGTCATTAGTAATAATGCCCACCTCCATCATGCTTTTTGCAAGGAGCGCAATTTCCCCTGATGTAAGCTCCGTTTTTATACAGCTCGCAGGAGCTTGACCTGGTTCTGATCCAGCAACAACCTTCAGGTACATTGAACAGTAGTCAATGGCATCTTTGATAGCAGCTTGTTGCGCTATCTCCCCCAGAAGAGGTAGCACCGCTTTCATGATCCTATAGCGCCGATTTGTCCTATCGCCAGTAAACTTTACAATATCATCCAGACTTAGGCTGGTCAGACTCATAAACTCAATAAGCTCTTGCTCAGAGTGCATATCTGAACGTCCCTCTAAATGCTCTCCGCACAAAACTTCCAATAGGCCTTCGGTAGAAGCGTCAATCTCTAGAAGCTTTGCTTGAATCTCATTCCGTACAGACTCGACTGGCCTCACATATTCATCCAAAGAGGCGATACAAGCCTCAATCTGCATCCTTGCCTGATACTTTTGCCCAGCTTCGTTAAGCCTTGCTTCGAGCCGCTCTTGAAACTCGGTCAAGGCCTCAAGCAACCGATTGCGATAAACAGGTATGCCTTCAATCTGAGGTACAAAAGAAACCTCAATCAACGGTTGAGTTATACTGAATTGCATATCAAAACGACAACAAAACCGACAACAGACTCAAGACAGCTCGAGTTAATTAATTGATTTACAGCAACTTGCAACGTATTGATGCAGCCCCGCCAGGACTCGAACCTGGATCTAGCGTTTAGGAAACGCCTATTCTATCCCTTGAACTACGGGGCCGTTGGGAGGAGGTTCGCCGGGAAGGCGAACACGGACGGAGGCACGGCGGGTTGAAAACCGGGGAGGGCCGGGACCGCTGCCGTCCGGGGCAAATTTACGGGCTTTGGCCGGCCGGCAGCGCTGCAGGAAGCGCAGGAAGGGGTGCGTGGATCAAGGGGAGGGGAAGCGCGAGAGCATGCGTTGAATGTCGTCTTCGCGGGAACGCGCTTGCAGGGCAGCCAGAACGTCCTGGTAGGTCTTGGCCAGGCGGGTGTCGCCCACCTGGACAAAGAGGCGGATGGCGGACTCCAGCACCACTTGCTGGTAGACCGACCAGTAGCCGATGGCCAGCCCTTCGAGGAAGGCCGGGAGCCAGGTCAGGTTGTCCAGGGGGCGCTCCAGGATGGTGGCCACATCGTCGCGGTACTGGGGCCGTTCCATGCCCAGCCGCAGCAATAAGATGAAAACCATGGACCATTGGGCCACCAGGTTGCGGGCGCGGCATTCGCCGAAGGCATGGGCAAGGGTGGCCAGAGCCTGCGGGAAAAGACTGCTCTGCAGCTGCAGATAGCCCATCCAGGCCTGGCGTCCGGGCACAAAACGCTGGTTGAAGCGGGCATCGGCCTGCAGCTCGAGGACCATTTCCCGGGCCCGTTTGCGGTTGCCGAAGCGTTCGTGCACCAGGGCCATGTCCAGCTTGAGGTCGTCGGGCAAGGGTTGACCGGACACTTTGCGTACGCGGTGCGCTTCCTCCAAATGCAGCAAGCCCTCCTGCGCTTTGCCGTCCTGCCAGCACAAGGTCATGGCGATGTTGCAGTGCATCAACGCCTCCCAATACGGTTCTTTCAAATCCTGGAATCCGTTGCGCGCGTCCAAAAACAAATGAAACGCGGATTGAAACCAGCCCTTGCGGTAGAAGATCAGTGCCAAATTGGAAATGGTGAACGCGTAGTAGTGGTCGCTTTTCGCGCGAAGCGCATGTTCCAGAGCCTTGCGGAAAACCGGCAGCGCCTGCTCGTCGCGGTCCTGAAACACAAAACAAGCGCCGAGGTCAATCGCGTAGCGGGCCGCCCAGACATGCTCCTTCAGTTTTTCGGTCAGTGCCAGTCCGCGTTGGCCAATCGCCGCCGCCTCTGTGAACTGCCCGAGCACCAGGTGGTTTTGCATCACCTGCAGGCCGGCACCGATGGCGTCCTGGGTCCACTGCATTTCCAGCATCCGATCAAAGCAGGGTTGCATGACCTGCAAGGCCTTGTTGCGCTGTCCGAGCAAACCGGCCAGGAAGCCTTCGTAAAAGCGGACCTGGCAGCGTTGCTGTTCCGACCCGTCTTCGGCCGTACGGCGCACCGCACGCTCCATGCGCAGCTGCGCAGCGCGGTGGTCGCCCTGGTGGGCGTAGCGCATGACTTCCGCAAGCCGTAGCGGTAGTTCGCCGGCCCAATTGCCGCTTTGCAATGCCTCTTGTATGGCTTCGCGCAACGGAAGATCATCCGGTATGTGCAGTCCAGAAAATCCTCCAACGTGCTTTACAGCGCGAACGCGCTCCAAGAGTTCCAAATGCGAACGGCGCAATACATGATGCCGTTTCTGTACCATAAACCTGTTCCGTTGCGGCAATTTAGGATAAACCGAACTAGTACGGGGATTCGAACAGGCGCATGCGCAATCTGCTGCGGGTGCTGATTGGTTAGCTTTAGCCGCAATGAAAAAGTCCCCCGCTTTTGATCGGCTTTCGCCGGAAGGCGTCAAAACCATCAACCTGCCTTCGGTGCTGGATGCCCTGTTGCGCAGCCGTCGCGCGGTCTATCCTAAGAACTTCAGCGGCGCGCCCTTGCCGGAGGGCGCCATCGAGCAGCTGCTGGATTGGGCCAACCTGGCGCCGAGCCACAAGCACACCGAACCCTGGCGTTTTGTGGTCCTGCAGGGCGCTGCGCGCGAAGCGCTCGGCAAACACCTGGCCCAGCGCTACCGGGACTTGGCGGCGGCTTCGCCCAAAAAGGGCGGCGCGCTGGAGGGCAAGGCCGAACGGCAGCTCAACAAGGCGCTCCAGGCCGAAGCAGTGTTGGGCCTGTTCCTGCAGCGCGACCCGGCCGAGCGTGTGCCGGAATGGGAGGAACTGGCAGCGCTGGCCATAGCGGTGCAGAACATCTGGCTTGGCGTGCGGGCCCTGGGCCTGGGCGGATATTGGAGCAGCCCGCGCTTGATCACCGAGGATCCGCCGCGCTCGGAAGGGGGCTTTTTTGAGCGCCTGCCCGGCGAACGCTGCTACGGGCTGTTCTACCTCGGCTGCGTGGAAGCGGATTTCTACGGGGCGGACCTGCGGCCTTCGCCGCGAAAACCGATCGAAGACAAGGTGCGCTACCGCTGGGAATAGGCCATTACAGGAAATCCGGTGATTGCCTTATGGAAACCAAAACACCAGACCGGAGGGCCTGGTGTTTTGGCGTGTAGCACTTAGGGCTAGTTGGGCAACAACATGCCCATCTTGCCCATCTGGTAATCCCGCATGGCCTGCAGGATTTCGGTTTGGGTGTTCATGACAAAGGGCCCGTGGCTGACCACCGGTTCGTCGATGGGTTGGCCGGCCAGCCAGATGGCACGCAGGCCGGCTTCGGCTTCCAGCTGCACCACCCCACCCTCGGTACTGAAGCGGACAAAGTGGTGTTTTTCAGTCCATGGACCGCCGTTGATGCGGACGCGGCCATCCAAAAGGTAGAGGCCGGCATGGTGGCCTTCGGGCACGCCGATGCTCCAGGTGGCCTCACCGTCCGTGTAGACCTTGGCGGTGCTGACCGGCGTATGGGTTTTTGCCGGCCCCTGCCCTTCCGACCAGGATCCGCGGGCTCCGTCCTGCACCTGGTGGCGGCCCGAGACCAGGGCCATGCGCCAGCCTTCGCCCGAAAGGGCGCCCAGGCCTTCTGCACGGAATTCCTGGTAGGCGGGCTGGACCATCTTTTTGGCCGCCGGAAGGTTGACCCAAAGCTGGATGCCCTCCATGGTGCCGCCGGCTTCCACAAAAGCCGGCGAAGCCTTTTCGCTGTGGACGATGCCCATCCCGGCGGTGATCCATTGCACATCGCCGGCTTTGAGGGTGCCCTGGTTGTCGCGGGAGTCGCGGTGCTCGATTTCGCCCTGGAACAGGAAAGTCACTGGTTCAAAACCGCGGTGTGGGTGGGCGTCGATGGCCAGCGGGTCGGTGCCGGGCAGGACCTTGCGCGGGCCAAAGTGGTGGAGAAGCAGAAAGGGGCTGAGCTGCTGCAGCTGGGGTACCGGGAAGGGCTGCATAACCGGGAGGTGGCCCATGCGGATGGCTTTCGCCGGATAGACGGCTTGCGGCTCGAGGGCTTGATCAGGTGTGGAAACAGCGGCTTGCGCCATCTGTTGCTGTGTGGAAGGAGTATGCTTGCTCATGGCTGGATGATTTTGATGTTACAACACCAAAGTGACGCCATCGGTTCCGGGACGGGCGCAACAAGGTGGGCAAATAGGTGACGCGGCCCGCCATTTTCCGTCTATCATTGTACGCATAGCCCGGGCTTCCCCCCTCCCGTGCTGACGCTGAATATGGGAAACATCCTTTTAGCTGCAAACGGCGGCATCGACGTGATGAACACCTATGGGTTCATCATCCTGCTCTGCCTGGTCATCATCCTGTCTTATGGTTTCAACCTGATTGCCAGCAAGACGCGGATTCCCTCCGTGCTCATGCTCATCGGATTGGGCGTAGGCCTGCAGTTCCTGGCCGATGCCGCGCATTTCGAGCCCCCCAATCTGAATTTTGCCTTGGAAGTCCTTGGCCAGGTAGGCCTGATCATGATCGTGCTGGAAGCAGCGCTGGAACTGGAAATCCGGCGCAACAAGCTGCCCCTGATCGGTAAATCCTTCGGGGCTGCCCTTGTGGGCTTGATGTTTTCCGTGGCCGGCATTGCCGTGATTGTCTATTACATGGGCAACCTGGGCCAGCACACCAACGACATGTCCTGGCTGACGGCCATTCTGGACGCCACCTGTCTGGCGGTCATCTCCAGCGCCATTGTCATCCCGAGCGTAAGCGTTCTGGAGGGCGAACGCAAAGAGTGGATGATCTACGAGGCCACCTTCTCAGACATCCTGGGCATCATGCTGTTCTATTTCCTGCTGACGCTGGAAAGTACTCCTCTGCAACAGGCAGGCCTGGATTTTGCCGGATCCTTTTTGCTGACCATCGTGGGCTCGGTCGTGGTCAGCTACATCCTGGTGGTGGTCTTCCAGCGCATCAAAACCCACATCAAGCTTTTCCTGCTCATTGCGGTATTGATGCTGCTGTACTTCACCGGCAAACTGTTCCACCTCTCCCCGCTTTGGATCATCCTGATTTTCGGTTTGGTGCTGGCCAATTCCCGGCTCTTCTTCCGCGGCTGGCTGGCCCAGTGGGTGGACCATGAAAAGATCCAGAACATCGACCGGGACTTCACCGTCCTCACCCTGGAGTTTGCCTTCCTGATCCGCACCTTCTTTTTTGTGGTCTTCGGCTTCACCCTTGACCTCACGTCCCTGCTCAGTCCGCAGGCCTGGCTGGAAGCCATCGCCATCACCGCATTGCTGTACCTGGTGCGTTTTGGTGCCCTCCGTGCCTTCCGCTGGAAAGACAACCTCAACCCGGAGCTGTGGATTGCCCCACGCGGCTTGATCACCATCCTGTTGTTCTTCAGCATACCCGCCAACCTCATGGCGGAAGAAGCCCTGTTCAGCCCGGGCATCCTGTTGATCGTCATCCTGTTGACCTCCGGCATCATGACCTGGGGCATGGTCCGCTACCGCGGCGAAGCCCCCCGTACCAATCTCGAAGAAATCCGCATGGAAGGCATGCTGCCGCTGGAGCTGGACCCCATGGCTCCACAGGAAGTGGACGCCCCTTGGACTCCAAGCAGTGCTGCGGAAGCGAGTGCCCATGCCGGATTGGACGATGCCCCATCTGCAGCCGGACCGGACTTCGGCGCTCCTCCACCGGGGCATGAAAACAAAACAGAACCCTTCACGCCTCCCGGCGAAGGACTGGCGGACAGCACGGAGCTTCGGTCCGGCACGGCCGACGGCACCGATGCGGATGGCACCGCTAGGGACGCTGATCAAGACGACAAGCGGCCTCCGCAACCGCCGCCCGATCCACCAACTCAGAAATCGTAATACCGGTTGAACAGGTTGGAACGCATGCCGAATTGCAACCAGACCGATCGTTCTGTTTTGCCGGCCGCATTGTCCAACTGGCGGTAGTCCACCGCCAATTCCAGCGTCCAGCGCGCCACCGGATTGATCAGGTAGCCCACACGGCCGGAGGCTCCGATCACGCGGGTATCGACCCCCTGCAGGGTCTGCACGCCATAGGCCTCGGGGAAATTCGGGATCTCGAAATCCGAAACAAAGAGGTCGCTGCCGTAGTGGCTGCCCAGGGTATCGTCGCCGTAGCGCGCCCAGGTGAGTTTGGCTTCGCCGTACAGGCGCTTGTAACGGTGGGCCAGGATCAGCACCAGCTCATCCGCATTGGCACCCAGGGGATGCGCCAGGGGCTGGTTGTAATGCGTAAAGGACTGCCGGGCCACTTTGTGCGCATAAACGTAGGGCCGGATGCGGTTGTACTCTGCGCGGAAAAAGAGGTTTTCGATGCCGCCGGGTTTGAACCATTTCAGCCCCGCCTGCCAGGCCCATTTGTTGCGGTAGAAGTTTTCGCCTTCGCGCGAACGCGCGATGTCCAGGTCGTCGAGGAAGACCTGGCCGTAAAACACGATCCCGTTCAGCGCCGCACCCTTGAACGGTGTGAGCTTGGCGTTCAGGCCCAGAGCGGCGTTGTCCGGTGAACCGAGCCCGAACTCGACGGGCCGGTAAAAAATGACCGGGTTGAGGTAATTGACGTCAAAACCACGCACGTAGCCCGAATCCGAGCCCTGCCAGACAATGGCCTCAAAAAGCCCGATCTGCGCCCAGTCCGTGGGGGCGTAACTCAGGTAGTGGAAAGAGGCGTACTTGCGCGGAAAGCCGGTGATGAAATTGCTGGTACCCGTCAGGTCCGTGTATTGGGTAAACAGGTTCATGTACTCCAGGCGCCAGACCTTGGTGCGCAATTGCAAAAAGGGTGCCGGGTAGGCATTGTCGGAGAGCAGGAGGCTGCGGTAGCCTTCGCCGATGAAGTGTTGGCCGTGGCCGAATTGCAGGTTGAAGATGGCCGTTGGACTCCAGGAGATGGAGCCCATGGCGTTGGCGTAGTCCACGCCCCGCTCCTTGAAGCGGCGGGTCCGGCCCTGGCCGGGAACGACCCGGAATTCCCGCACAAAATCGGTGAGGTAGCCGGGCAACTTGGCCTGGTTTTCCCGGAAGCTGGTTTCAAAACTGACGGTTCGGCCGATCTGTCCGCGCACCAGCAGGCCGCGGGTATTGGTGTACAGCTCCTCCCCGTCTGCGGCCAGGTCGCCTCCCACCGAAAACTCCACCAGCGGATCGATGTAGAGCCGCAGGTTTTCCCGCTCCAGGCTCAACACGTGGCCGTAGGCTGCGTAGTTCCATGCGCGCTCGATGAAGTTGCGGCCGGCCAATGGACGCAAATCCGGATAGGCGTAGTCCGGGTCCCCCCAGCCGCGCATGTCCACGTTGCGAAAAGGCCGTATGGCGGTGTGCACCAGCACCGGATAATCACGCCCCTGAATGTGCTGTTCGTAGGTCCGCGATGCATCCCGATGCAGCGGCACATTGCCGGGTTCTGGCGTTGGCGGCGGTGGAGGGGGCAGGCTGCCGAGGCGTTGCCAATCCGGAACATGCGCTACGCCTACAACACCCTTTACGATGCTGTCGCCGATGACCACGCCCGGCGCAGCGGCTTGAGAGACAGTATCGACGCTGGATTGCGCCTGCGCGGCCTGTTGCCCAAGGGCCAACAACACGCACCCACAGAGCCACACGGCCAGCAATGCCGGGCGCTGTGTTCGCCGTAGGCGGGACAGCCGGGGTTTCAGACCATTCGGTCCAAAATGCGCTTCGCGCGAAGCGCAGGAAGGCCTCAGGCCTTGTTCAGAAAGCGTTTTTATCCCCACGGACCATATTCCAGACCGTCAAAAATACGATCTTGACGTCCAGCAGGAAGCTCCAGTTCTCCAGGTACCATACGTCGTACTGGACGCGCTTTTCCATCAGGCGCGGGTCGGAGGTGTCGCCGCGGTAACCCATGACCTGCGCCATGCCGGTGATGCCCGGTTTGATGAGGTGGCGCACCATGAACTTGTCCACGATTTTGGAGTATTCCTCCGTGTGCTTGAGCATGTGGGGACGGGGACCGACCACCGACATCTGTCCAAAAAGCACGTTGAAAAATTGGGGCAATTCGTCCAGGTTGGTCTTGCGCAACACGGCACCCACCTTGGTGATGCGGGCGTCGCCGCGCTTGGCCTGCACGGCATCCGAATCCTTGTTGACCGTCATGGTCCGGAACTTCCAGCAGGTGAAGACCTCGTTGTTTTCGCCCGTGCGCTTTTGCTTGAAAAACACCGGCCCCTTGGAATTTAGCTTGATGAGCAGCGCGATGATGGGCAACAGCCAGCTGAACACAAACAGCAGGACAAAGAGGGAGAAACCGAAGTCAAAGGCGCGCTTGACGGCGCGGTTGCCCAGGCTTTCCAGGGGCTCCTGGCGGAAGGTCACCACGGGCATATTGCCGTAGTACTCGATGTTGAGGCGCTTGGCCTGGCCGTAGAGGTAATGCGAAAACTCCGGTACGATGCGGATGCGCATCACGTGGTCGTCGGCAAAATTGATCAGATCGGTGATGGTTTCCTCTTCGGAGGCCGGCAGGGCACAGTAGATCTCGTCCACGTTGTGGCGCACCGCATAGGCCTGCACCTCATCGATGCTGCCCTGTACGTCCACATTGTATTTCACTTCCAGGTCCGAGGGATCACCGTTGTCAAAAAAGCCCATGATCCGGAAGCCGTATTCGTCGTGCTTTTGGATCTGTTTGGCAAAATCGACAGAGGTGGGACTCACCCCAACCACGATGACGCGGCGGTAGTTGTAGCCTGCTGCACGGTAGCGTTTGAGGACCGTATCGCCGGCCAGGCGCCAGATCAGGGCCAGCACCGAAAACATGCTGACCGTATAGATCAGATGCTCGCGGCTGTAATGGTCCTTGATGGCCAGTTCATACAGCGCGATGACCAGCACAAAAAGCACCATGGTGCGCAAAAAGCGCAGCGCGATGCGGTCCAGGCCTTCCAGGCGGTTGCTCTCGTAATAGCGCGCCACCTTGGTGACAAAAAACCACGAGAGGTTCACCACCACCAACAGGTTGATGATGGGCTGTGCGGCAATGCGTTCAAAACGGCCAATGGCGGCCAGGCTGATGAGGTAGGCCGCGTTCAGAAGGACGATGTCGCCAACCAGGAAGATGAGTTCCAAGAACTGTGAATAGCGTCGGCTCATGCGTCATGCCCCTGTCGGGGAACCGCAAAATACGGAGTTGCCCCTTGATTCCTAAGGGGTTCGGAGTACCCATTTCAAGGGAAATGACATGCCTGTCACAAATGGCGGAAAAATGGGTGCAGTACAGGTGTATGTGCTTCGCCGAAGGCGGACTATGTATGCAACCCCTTGACATAGAGCACATAAGCGCATCCGAATCCGCTCACATTTTTTCAGGAATATGTGTTGAAGGCGGCAAACGGTGTTGGCCGGTACCGGCGAAACACCAGCCCGGAGAACCGGATGCACTCCATCCTCCACCCACAGCCGCAGATGGGCCGGTTTGCTACCGCACCCGGCGCCAGTAAAAGCTGCGGAAACGGTTGTACAGCCGGTATTTGCGCTCCATGCCCGGCGCTTCCTTGTATCCCGACCACTCCTCGGGGAAGCTGTATCCGAATTCCCGGAAATAGGGGCCAAACACGTTCACCGCGCGCTGGATGACTTCCGGATCCGTGTAGAGGTCCATGAAGTTCTTGCCGGCCTTGTTTTTGGTGGTGTTGGCCTTGGGGATGGGCTGGACCTGCTCGATGCCCAGCTTTTCCAGCAGCGCACTGAAATCCTCCTGCATGTGCTCGTAACGGATGATGAAGTCCATCCGCTTGTGGTCCACGATGCTCCAGTTGGCGTAAGGATTCTTGTAGAAACGCAGGAAATAGGTCTTGAAATCGCCTTCCACCTCGCGGACAAAGTCAAAGCGCTTGCGCGTGCGGTAGGTGCCCCACAGCTTGCGTGCTATGCTGTGCTTTTTGGGCGTGCGCTTGCTCAAACGGTTGTCCTGCAACAAGTTGTAGTAGTGGCTGGCTACAATGTCCATCGGGTTTCGGACCGAGGCAAAGACCGTGTAGCGCTTCTGCTCCGGCGTGGCGATCCGCTCGAACTTGTGGTACAGGTCGTGCTTGAGCAGAATCGATTGACCGCCATAGTGGTCCAGCAATTCCTTTTCGATGGCCGTGGAGGCCGTCTTAGGCAGCTGGACAAAAACGTACTGGTGCTCGTCGGAAATGATCATGGCGGAGCGCTTTGGGGCGCGAAGGTACAGCAGGTACAGCGCGCCAATCCCCTTCCCGCCTACGGCGAAGACCGGATCAAGGTTTAAAGCCGGGGTTTTGACGTGAAAATCAAGGCCTTCGCCTACCGGCGAAAAGCATCCCCAAAGCCCCGTGATCAAAAGGCCGGAACATCCCGCCCGGCCTTGCGTACAGGTCTACACACTGGAAATCGGTTCATGCTATTTAAATGCTTGGTTTGCAAAGATTTAATGCCGCCAAGTCACACCAAATGGCACTACCACAGGCGGGTGCCACCCGTTACCTTTGCACGGATTTCTGAGCGGCCATGCTTTTCAACTCGTTTGAATTCCTGCTATTCCTGCCGGCAACGGTAGTGCTGTACTACCTGCTACCCTGGCGTTGGCGCTGGCTGATGCTGCTGTTTGCCTCCTACCTGTTCTACGCCAGCTGGGACGCCAAATACTTGCTGCTCATCCTCGTGACCACGGTCACGACCTATTTTGCCGGAGGCCAGATGGCCCGGCAGAAAGACAAGAAGGCCAAAGAGCCCTGGCTCTGGTTCAGCCTGCTGGTCAACCTTGGCCTGCTGTTTTATTTCAAGTACGCCAACTTCACGCTGGACTCCATTCAGCAGGTGGTGGACCTCTTCGGGCTCAAGGTGCATGCGCCGGAGCTCAAAGTCTTGCTGCCGGTCGGCATTTCCTTTTATACGTTCCAGTCGCTCAGCTATACGCTGGACATCTACTTCGGGCGCTCCAAACACGAGAAGCACTTCGGGATATACGCCCTGTATGTGGCCTTCTTCCCCCAGCTGGTCATGGGGCCGATCGAGCGTTCCAACAAGCTCTTGCCCCAGCTCAAAAAAGAGCATCACCTGGAATACGACCGCTTTGTCCAGGGCTTGTGCAAGATTGCCTACGGGTTCTTCAAAAAGCTTGTGGTAGCCGACCGCCTCAAGCTCTATGTGGACGAGGTCCACTTCACCGGTATGACCGGGGTGGATGGCCCCCTGGCCGTGGACGGCGTGGCCGCCTTCATCGGCGCCTTCTTTTTTGCCATCCAGATGTACTGCGACTTCTCGGGCTATTCGGACATCGCCATCGGTTCGGCCCGCCTGATGGGTGTGGAACTGATGGAGAACTTCAAAAAACCCTTCCTGGCGCGCAACATCTCCGACTTCTGGGTGCGTTGGCACATCTCGCTGACCACCTGGTTCATGGACTACCTGTTTGTGCCCATGGGCGGCTATACGCCCAAGCTCAGCCGCACGGCCGTCAACCTGATTGTGGTGGCCATGGTTACGGGCATCTGGCACGGCGCCGGCTGGACCTTCGTCATCGCCTTCGGCTTCATGGGTTTGCTGATGGTGGCCCGTGTGGTCTGGATCATGCGGGTAGAACGCTGGCTTAAAGCCAAAGGCTACGCCAGCAACCTGCCTTCGGTGCCCTCCTGGGTACAGATCATCGCCCTGTTCACCACCTTCTCCCTGTCCACCACCTACATCCGGGCCGAAAGCATCCAGGCCGCCCACATCCTGTTGGGCAAGATTTTCCGCCCCGACCAGTGGATCCTCAGCACGCAGAGCATTGTGCTCAAAAACGGCCAATTCGAATTTGCGCTGTGCCTGATGGCGGTCTTTATGCTCTTTGCCAGTTACCTGCTGCCTTTCAACCTGAAATTCGGACGCTACAGCCTGGCCTTCCTCACGGGCACCTTTGCCGTGATTTACTTCTTTGGATATGACGGATCAACGGACTTCTTCTACTTCCAGTTCTAGCGTTTTGCGCATGCTGGTGCGGAAGATTTTCCTTCCGTTGGCGGGCATCATCGCGGTCATCGCGCTGATCACGGACGTTGCCGTGACCAACCTGCTCACCAAAAAAGCGGAGCTGTCCAACGTCTACAAGGTGGCCAAGCTCTCGGACGAGGACCGCATGCCTTACGAGATCGGGATCTTCGGTCCTTCGATTGCGCGCAACGCCTACTACGGGGATTCGCTCGGAGAGCACTATTACAACTACTCCATGGAAAACGCAGGGCTCATCATCAACGAGCTTATGCTGAACATGGAGGCCGACAAGCCCAAGCAAACGCCGATCATTATCGATTTCCACTTCCGCCTGATGGAAGAAGACACGACCGGCTCGTCGATCAACATCCGCACCTACCTGCCCTTTGTGCGCAAGGACAAACGGGTCAAGCGCTTTCTGGAAGCCAACGACCGCTACCGCCCCCACCAGTCCATTCCGGGCGGCCGCTATTTCGGGGTCCACACCAGCTACCTGAAGGATTATCTGGCCGAGGTCTACCAGCCGCGCAAACTTTACCACAAGGGCGGGGTGTTCAACCGCGAGGCTCCGGGGCAGGAGGAGTTTGACCGGCAGATCGAGTTTCGCCGCGAACGCGGCGAAAAACCCTTCACCCGCAGCATGGAGGGCTCCAAGGTCTATGAGCGCTTGTTCCGCGAAAATCCCGACCGGCTTTTCCTGCTTGTCGGCAGCCCGCGCCACTATTCTGTGCTGGAAATGCTGCCCAACTACGAGGAAATGAAGGCCTGGGGCGCGGAGATGCAGGCCAAATACGACAACGTCCGGGTCATCCTGTTCGAAGCCGAATACCCCGACCGCTATTTCAAGGACACCGGGCACCTTTCCCTGGAAGGCGCGCGCGTGTTCAGCGGCCAGATGCGCGAGACGCTCAAAGCCCTGGGCCTCTATTACACCGGCGAGGAAAAAGACCCGGTTTGGCCGCCCAAGTCCGATCGGATTGCCGTGGTCAAGCTGCAGGCGGACAGCTGACGAGCAAGTCTGGCCGCATAAAAAAAGCCCCTGCTCCGCGGATGGAACAGGGGCTTTTTTTATGGCGGTTGATGCCTTCAATCGACCTTGATCAACTTGGCCGTCTGGCTCCAGCTGCCCAGGCTAGCCCGGACCACGTAGACACCAGCAGGCTGATGATGCATGTCCAATTCCATGCGGTCGGCCGGACCAACGGCCACTACTCGGCCGTCCGTACCGATCACTTCCAGGATGGCATCGGCATCCAGGAAACCGGCCACAGAGGCGATGGTTACCGGTCCTTGCACCGGGTTGGGCGCAATCAGGATAGGGGAATCATGTGCTTTAAACCATTGGACAATGGCTTTTTGATCTGCGGCAGCCATTTCTGCAGGTGCTGGACGGCAACTCGTCTCATATGGAAAGTTTAAAATGTCCGCCATACTCAGCTGACCATCGCAGTTCCAATCCGCCATGTTGCAGCCTGCCGTATAGTAGCCGACAAAAATGCTGAAGTCGTCCGTATCTACATCTCCATCGTTGTCGTAATCTGCCGGACAGCTCACCTCACCATAAAACGAAAGAAACATCATGAGGTCTGGAGAATTTACAACACCATCGCAATTCATGTCTGCGACACAGTCTGTGTTACACGAAGTTCCACTTTCGTTCAAATGGATCAGCAAATCCATTGCATTGCAAATGCCGTTGCAATCAAAATCACCATCGTGTGCCTGGGCAAAGGTTCCCTGCATCAGCACAACCATTGAAATGAATAATAATAGAATGTTTTTCATGGGAGCAAGGTTTTGGTTCCTTCCAAACTGCCCAATTGATCCCATGTCCGCTACGCTGAATTGAGGAACGGTAGCCTTCAAACGAGGAAATGCGAAGGCTTGTACTTAAAGCACCGGTTCGCCCGTGAGGGCGGACGCAAAATCCGCCAGACTGGCGAAGGCATAATCCACATTGGGATGCTCCTTTGCCGCTTCGGGGTCCTCGTGGATGCGTACGGTGGTCACCCCCAGATTGCGGCCGAATTCCATATCGGAATCCGAGTCCCCGACCATGATGCTGCGGCTGAAATCAATGCCCTCAAAATCGGCCTGCGCGGCCAGGCCCATGTCGGGGCGTGGCTTGCGTTGGTTATCGGGGTTGCTGGCCAAATCGGAGCAGAAGTACACCGCGTCCACCACCGCACCCAGGCCGCGTAAGCCCAGCTCCATTTGGGTATGGATGTCGACCAGGTCCTCTTCGGTCATCAGGCCCTTGCCCACGCCTTGCTGGTTGGTGACGATGATGATGTGCCGGAATCGGCCCGTAAGCCTGGCGATGGCTGCCGGCGATCCGGTGATCCATTCCCACTCATCCCAATTCTTGACGTAGTCGTTGGGGCGGTGGCGGTTCAATACACCATCGCGGTCCAAAAACAAGGTCCAGGTGGGGTCCACCCGCGCTGCCAAAAGGGAAAAATCCGACACGCGGCGAAGGTAGCTTAAGATCGGGCCCCACGCAGCCCCTACTGGCCCAGACTGTAATCCGCCATGCGGTGCTGGAAGCTTTCGCGCCGGGAGCGCGCCAGGGGAATCAAGCTGCCACAAGCAAGGCGGATGCCCCCCTCCCGCTGTTCCCAGGCCAACACCGCATCGAGAGGGATGAGGTGGGATTTATGGACGCGCATGAAGCCATGCACCTTCAACTGCGCCTCAAAGTAGGCCAGGTTGCGGCTGCTCACCAGGGGTACTCCGTCTGAACGGTGAATGCGGGTGTAGGCCGCTTCGGCTTCCAGCCGATGAATCCTGCGGATGTCTTGATAATGGATGCCTTCCTGCAAGCGCACCTCCAGCCGGAGGGCAGGGCGTTCGCGCGAGCGCGGCGGTATCCGGCGGAGGACCTCCGCCAGCTCATCCGGGTCCACCGGTTTAAGGAGGTAGTCAATGGGCTGCTCCTTGATGGCTTGCAACGCGTATTCGGGATGGGCCGTCACAAAACAAACGTGCCGCAAACCATGCCTGGCTTGCGCCAAAAAACCGAATCCGTCCATTCCCGGCATGTCGATGTCCAGGAAAAGGAGATCGGGATTCCAGGTTTCCGCCAAGGACAAGGCTTCTCGTGAATCCTGAGTTCCGCGCAATTCCGCGTGCGGGACAAGCGAGCGCAGCTGCCCGAGCAGTACGCGCACGGCCGCCGCTTCATCGTCCAGAATAAGGATGCGCATGCCTGCAAGGTATGGCCTCCATGCGGAGTGCGCGAAGGTTTTGGAACGATATGACGACAAACCGTTCAGGAGCACCCATTCAGCCTTCCATGCCATGCTCCCGTCCCTCCAGGATGGGGAGTTCAAGGCGCACGCGGGTCCCGGGAAAAGCCAAATCCGCAGGCCGGAGCTCTTCCAACTCCATGACAAAGTGCCGCTTCAAGCGGCGCCCCCACAAGGCCAGGCGCTTGCGGGTCATATCCAAACCCGCGCCGTTGGAGCGCTTTCGCCGAATGGCTTCAGGCAGGGCTTCGGCTTGTTTGAAGCCAATGCCGTTGTCCTCCACCAGCACCTGCACGTGGGGTTTCCGGCGGCCTTCGCCGGTACCCGGCGAAAACCGGATCCGAAGCCTGCCGCTGCGGTCCGGCCTTTGGGCTATGCCCCACCAAATGGCGTTTTCGACCAGCGCCTGCAGCATCAAGCCGGGCACCTGGACGCGCTCCGGCTGCAGGTTTTTGTCGAGTTCGATGCGCCAGTCCAGGCGGCCATCCATACGCAGGTTTTCCAATTGCAAAAAATGCTCCAGCGCTTCCACATCCTCGGCCAGGGAAACGCGCTCCTGGCCCAATTGCCGCAGATTGCCACGCATCAGCTTGGCAAAACGCGCCAGGTAACGCTGGGCCTGGGCGGGTTCGTTGGCCACCAGAAATTGTTGAATGCCGTTGAGGGCATTGAACATGAAATGCGGATTCAACTGTGCGGCCAGGCTTTTGAGCCGAACATCCAACATGGCCCGGGCTTCGGCTTGCTGCCGGCTGTGCCATTGGCTCCACAGGATCGTGGCACCGAGCAATAGGCCCAGCACCGTGACCAAAAACCAGGGACTGCGCCACCAGGGCAGACGGATGTGCAGCTCCACCGCAGCGGATGGATTGCTCCACACGCCGCTCTCATTGGCGGCTTGTACTTCCAGGCGGTGGCTGCCCGGTTTGAGGGCTGAAAGCGATAGGCTCCGGCTGTCGGTATAGCGCCATTCCGCATGCCGTCCTGCCCAGCGGTAGCGCAGGGGCGGCACACCATCCTGCCGGTAGGACAAGGCGGCAAAACGCAGCTCCACCCGCCGTTGTCGGTACGGAATCCGGTAGCGCTCCTGCACCACCGTATCCTTGCCCGCAATGCGGCACCGTTCCAGATGAATGGGTGGTGGAATGGCATTGTCTGTCCATCCGCGCAGGTCCATGCGCAACAAGCCCCCCTTTGAGGCCACATAAACCACCGAATCCCGTTCAACCACACGGTTGCATTCTGCGCTGGGCATGCCCAAACCGGCGTCCAGAATGCGCCACTCTTCCAGTTCCAGACGGCCTTGTGGCGTGGCCTTCGGCCGAAGGCCAATCACCCCGGTTTGACCGGCCAACCACCACCAGCCGCTTTGACCGATGTGCACGTCGTTGAGCGACACGGGAACACGCTGGGGCCACAACCGCTCTGTACTGTCCCGACGATACAACAACAGGCCATGTCCCCGCGTGGCCAACACCAATTGTCCGTTGTCCAAGCTGTCCATGGCGCTGACCTTGGTCCGCAACAGTTCGGAATGGACGCGCAAATCTTCAAAGGTCCCCGCGGAATAGGCCATCAGCCCGGCATGGGTGCCCAAAAACAGGGTATCCTGAGCTCCGCGGTCCAGAACAGCATACACACTGAGCAACTGGCTGTCCAGCATGGCCACCGGTGAAATCAGATCCACGGTGTCGTTTACGGTTTCCACCACGCGGCCAAACACGTGCAGGACCCGCCCATCCTTTCGTGGCACCACAAAGGCACCGGAAGGAAACCAGTCCGCCGCCGATTTGTTGGGCAACTGCCCATAGCCTCCACGGCGTTCGTAGCTGCTCCACAAACGGCCCTGTGCATCGCGGACAAGGTGCCGCACATCGGAGCGGTTGCCGGCGCGCCACGCGCGAAAGCCTTCGCCGGACTGGCGATCCCAGGCCAACAGATGGCCGTCGTAGGTGCCCGCGTACACGGAATCCGCCTCCACCAAAAGGCCGGTCAGTTGATGGTCCATTCCGTTCTGAGGATACAGGAACAGGTTGGGCAGGGGCCAATACAGCAATCCACGGTCCAGGGTGGTGCACCACAAGCCGCCTTCGCGGTCCAGCAGCACGCCGGAAACGGGGACACCCGGCAGCACGGCTTCGGGAACAGTACCGGAGACCGGCCGCCGCCAGCGGTACAAACCACCGCGGGTGGCCACCCAACACCCGCCTTCCGCATCCCCGGTCAGGCCAAGGACTTGAGGCAGCTCGTGCACCTCTCGCAACTCACCCTGTTCCAGACGCATCAGGTGCCGTTCAAAGCCCAGGACAACAACACCTTCGGCGGGTTCTGCATGCACGGCATGTCCCTGAAAAGCCCGCCGCGAAACCGCGGCCCAGTGCAGGGTATAGGGCGATTCAGAAACCGGCTTTGGCGCTGAAGCAAGAGGAGCGGCCGGATCTTTCAGCACGCCCGGTGTTTCGGCGTCTGCCATGGCCCATTGGATGCCCCCACCACGCCGGTATCCCTGCACCGAAAACCCGGTGGCCGACGGATGACGGACCGACAGTTCCACCGCCGTTCCATCCGGCGCAATGCCCACCACCTGGCCTGCGCGCATGGTCATCCACAGCGTATCGCCTGGGCCATGTGCCAGGTTCTTCCAGAACCGGAGCGTATTGTGCTTTGTGGACCTGGCCAACGCCTGTCCGACGAAGGCATTGCGCCAAACGGACCAACGTCCGTTTTCCCACAGGCTGATGCCGCCATTGAGGTGCGTGGCCCAAAGCCGCTTCCAGGGGTCCTCATAGAGGGAGACGACCACGTCCTCGGCCAGACCTTCAGGCTGGCCGTACACCGAAAAAGAAGTGCCATCAAAGCGGGCCAAACCGCGGTCTGTCCCTACCCAGATGTAGCCGTTGTGGTCCTGAAGCACCACATGGGTTTCGGTGCTTGGCAAGCCCGTCTCCAGTCCAAACGCACGAATGGGGGCCTGCTGAGCCAGAGCTTGAAAAAAAGCCACCCCAAGCAGACCAAACAAAACAACACGTCGGCCAAGCGTTGCCGTGTAGAGAGGCTTCATACCAAACAGCGCTTCAAGGCGGGCATTCGTGGGCATTCGCGGCGGTATAGCCAAACGTGCAACCAAACTACAAAAGCCGTGCAGCTGCTTGTGTGGGCATTGCCAAAGCTTGCTCCGGCAAAAGGCAACCGGGAGCCTTTGGAATGGCTAGCGGATGCTGCGTCCAACGGCACAACAGGACCGGCTATTGTAGGATGGGCGGCCGTGGTCCGTGCAACGGAACAACCGCTCATCTTTTGCCGGGCAGCCGCTCAAACCAACTCCTCCTGCGCGCGGGCGTAGTCCTCGGGAATACCGATATCGATGAAGTAGGCGTCGAAGGGTTCACCGTGAAAACGGCGAAGACCGACCTCGGCTTCGAGGATCTCCTTTTCAAAGGAAAAGACGGGCGGCAGGGCCTTCAGCCGGAAGAGGTCCTTGTGCAGGGCATACACGCCGCCGTTGATCAGGCCGCGGTCCATGGGCTGTTTCTCGCGGAATCCGGAAATGACGCCATCTGATTCCAGAACAACCGTTCCATAACGGTCGAAATCCCGCATTACCTTGAGGGCCACACACAGCAGGCTGTCCCGCTCTGCAAAACGGCGGCTGAGCAGCGCCAAATCCACACGGAAGAGCGTGTCTCCATTGAGCACCAAACAGGCCTCTCCTTCCAGCATGTCCGCCGCCTGGCGAATGCCGCCCCCGGTACCCAGGGGCTCGTCTTCGATGCTGTAGGCCAGGGTCATGCCGCGGTAGGCCTCCCCGAAATGTTCCTGGATGCTTTCGCGTTTGTAGCCCACCGCCAGGATGCAGCGCTGGACGCCGGCATCCGCCAGTTCATCGAGCACAATCTCCAGGAAGGGGCGTTCGCCGACAGGCGCCATGGGCTTGGGCAGTTCCTGCACCACGCTGCGCAGGCGCGTGCCAAAACCGCCGGCCAGGACGATGGCTTCGGTCAACACGCCGGACTGGGGAACACCGGCCATCAGGCGGGGCGCTCGAAGAGCATTTCTTCCACCAACTGGCAAATACCGTGGCCCAGGAGCATGTGGCATTCCTGGATGCGCGGGGTATCCGAGCTGGGCATGTTGAGCAGGATGTCCGAAACGGCTTTCATCTTGCCGCCGGATTCCCCGGTCATGCCCACGCAGAGGCCACCCTGGCTGCGGGCCTGCTCAAAGGCACGCACGATGTTGGCCGAATTGCCGGACGTGGACATGCCGATGAGGATGTCGCCTTCGCGGACCTTGGCCTTGACCAGGCGGCTGTAGATTTCCTCGTAGCTATAATCGTTGGCCACCGCTGTGATGTAGGAGGTATTGACGTGCAGCGCTTCGGAAAACAGCGGGTCGCGGTCAAAATAGAAGCGGCCGGAAAACTCCGCGGCCAGGTGCTGTGCATCGGCGGCCGAGCCCCCGTTGCCGCAGAAAAAGACCTTGCCGTCCTTGCGGAAGACGTCGGCCACCTTTTCGGCCACGTCATGGGCCGTATCCATCAGGCGGTCGTCGGCCAACAGCCGTTGCTTGGTTTCGATCGAGTCGCGCGCGATGGCGCGGATGTCGCTTATTCGCTTTTCCATGACGATACGCCGGTTTTGCCGAATTGGATGTTGTGGGTTTCGCCACCGAAGCTTTTCAGCACATCGATGACGGCATAGCGGGACACGCCCGGGCAATAGAACATCATAAAGCCACCGCCCCCGGCGCCGGAAATCTTGCCGCCTGTAGCGCCTGCACGCAAGGCCGATTCGTAGATCTCGTCGATGACCGGATTGGTCACCCCGCTGGCGGTTTGTTTTTTGAATTTCCAGCCAAAGTCGAGCAGGTCGCCGATGCGGTGCAGGTCGCCCTTGAGGATGGCTTCCTTCATCATGAAGGCCTGCTCCTTGAGCTTGTGCATGGCTTCAATGGATTTCTCCTTTTTGCCGCTCACGTTGCTGGACTGCGCCTCGATGATGGTCGAGCTCAGGCGGCTGGTGCCCGTGTAGTACAGCAGGATGTTGTTGGACAATTCGTTGAGGTAGGTGGTGCGGATGCGCAGCGGATTGACGATCACCTTGTCGTCGGCCAGGAACTCCATGAAATTGTAGCCGCCAAACGTGGCCGCATATTGGTCCTGTTTGCCTCCGGCGAAATCCAGATCCACCCGCTCGATGTCCCAGGCCAAATGCGCGATGTCGTATTCGCCCAAGGGCAATTTCATCCACTCCGCGAAGGCCCCCAAAATGGCCACCACCAAGGTGGAGGAAGAGCCCAGTCCGGAACCCGGAGGGGCGTCCACATAGGTGTTGAGCTCAAAGCTCAGGGGTGCGTTGTGGTTGTAGTCCTTGATGACGCGGTTGTACACGCCCTTGAGCAGGTCCAGCTCCCCGTTGATGGGCAGCTTGGCCGTGGCATCCAGGGTGATGTGCTCGCGGCGGTCCATGGCGTTGAGCACAATCTTGCCGTCGTTGCGCGGCACGATGCTGGCGTGCGCGTACATGTCGATCGTGGCGTTGAGGATGGCGCCGCCGTGAATGTCCGAATAGGGACTCACGTCGGTACCGCCACCGGCCAATCCGATGCGCAAGGGCGCTTTGCTGCGGTAGATCATGGTGCGTTGCTGCGGGTTTGGGGCACTCCTTGGTCCAGTTTCACTGGGCCAATGTCCATCGGTCAGATTCAACGGGCCAATTTTTTTCGCCAATAGGCGATCATGTCCTGGACCGTTTGTTGGAGCGTGTATTCTTGTTTCCAGCCGGTGTGTTCCACCAGGCGCGAGGAGTCGCCGAAGATGATGGGCTCATCGGTGGGACGCAGGAATTTGGGATTGACTTTGGTTTCGAGTTTGCGGCCCACTTCGGATTCAATCAACGGAATGAGGTCGCCGATGCGGTATACCTTCGATCCGCTGATGTTGTAGACCTCACCGGGATGGCCCTTTTCCGAAAGCAGGATCAGTGCAGTGACCAGGTCGCGCACATCGGTAATGGCGCGTTGGGTTTCCAGGTTGCCCACCTCCAGCGCATCGGCCTGACCCTGTTCGATGCGCACGGCGCGCCAGGTGAAATCCGAGGTAACGTCGTTGCTTTTGCGCGGGCCGGTGGTATTGAAAATCCGGGCGCGGATGCAGCGGATCTGATCGCTTTTCCAGTACTGGAAACTCAGCAGGTCCTGAGCCACTTTGCTGACCCCATAGGGGTGCAGGGGCAAGAGGGTGGTATCCTCCACCACCGGCGTGTTCTCCGGGGTGAGGCTGGCGCCGTATTCGGCGCTGGAGCAGGCCACCACCACCATGGGGTCGTAGTCCGGGTCTTGACGGCGGATGGCTTTGACCGCCTCAAACACGTTGATGGTGCCGTTGGCGTTGATGGCCATGGTTTCTTCCGGGCGGTCCCAACTGACCGTGGGGTAGCTCTGGGCGGCCAGGTGGAAGATGCGCTGCGGTTTGCGGGCCGAGATCACGTCAAAGACCGGCTGGTAATAGCGCACGTCGCATTCCATCAGCTCGGATACGCCGCGGATGTCCTCCAGGTCGATGGTGGGCTTGAAATGGGTACCCAGCACCTGATCGGCCAGACCCTGGGCCGCAAAACGGTCGATCATGTGGCTGCCGACCATGCCGCCGGCGCCTGTGATGAGAATGCTCATGGGATTGTACTTGATCGTCCGTGCAGCGCCGGTTAGACGCTGCAGTTTACGCTGTGCCAGGGGCCTGTGCCAGCGTTCGGGGTGAAGTTTACTTTATGCTTTTCCGCCGTTTTCATGCGGACCGGCGTCAGGGCTTTCGCCCAGCCAGTACGTCATCAAGGATGCGGAACAGGGCGTCCCAGGTAAAGCGTTCGCGCGCTACCATGCGCGCATTGTAACTGATTTTCTGCCAGGCCTTTTCGTCTTCCAGCAAAAGCGAAACATAGCCGCAAAAGCCATCGATGTCGTCGGCGATGTAGCAGGCATGGCCATCGGAAAGCGACAGGCCTTCGGTGCCGATGTTGGTGCTCACCACCGGAATGCCGCGGCACAGCCCGTTGATGGTTTTGACTTTGATGCCGCTGCCAAAGCGCAGCGGAATGATGTTGACTTTGCTTTTCGGGAAATAGTCTTCCAGATCTTCCACAAAGCCCGTGCAGGTCACCCCGTCAAACTCCTCGGCCAGGGCCTGCACCCTATCGTCGGGGTTTTTGCCGATGATCCAGAGCTTGAGTTTGGGGTGCTTGGCCCGCAGTTTGGCCCAGCCTTCGCGCACAAACCAGACCAGGCCGTCGATGTTCGGCTCCCAGGTGAGGGTGCCCACGTAGATCAAGGCATTGGGAATGTCCTGAAACTTGGGGACCGGCAGGTCGATCTGGTTGTCGTCCCCGAGGTGGAGCCACTCCACGTATTTGGCTTCCCGTTTGACGGGGTCAGGCTCCAGATTCCGGTTGTCGTTGTCCGCACCCAGGACCACATCGGCGTCTTCGCAGCAGGCGCGTTCCGCCTTTTTGATCCGGCTGGCCTCCAGGGAGACGCCCATTTTTTTGAGCGGATTGGTTTCGATGGCCGCGTAGCGTTCCCACATGATGTGTTCCGCGTTGTGCACGCGAAGGATTTTCCGCCCTTTGTAGCTTTTGGGGATGTAGTGGTAGGCTTCGTAATGGTCCACCAGGATGGTGTCAAACTGGTCGGCAATCGAGGCGATTTTTTGCGCAAAGCTTTCCGAGTGGCTGCGGTACATGTTCAGGGTCATGCCCTTCATGTAGCTGCGCGCCAGGTTGGGAATGGTGCGCGGCACATCCAGCTTCTCGAAATAGTAGTTTTTGATGCCGCTGGCCTTCAGGAAGGCCTGCTCGTACTGCTCGGAACCCCACTTCAAAAAGGTGGCAAAAAACAGGTCGTGCTTTTCGTTCAGGTACTTGGCCAGCCGGAACGTATTGAAGAGGCTTGCCCCGTGGTTGGTCGGGTAGGGCAAGTGGATGGTCAACAGGAGGATTTTCTGGCGGGCCATGGGCTCAGCCGGCGAGGCGGCGTTTTAGGGTATCGACGATGTTTTTCATCCGGCCGAGGTTGACCAGAAGGGCCAGCGCCAATTTGAACGGAAAGGAAATCCAGTATCCGGCCACCATCAAGGGGTTGGGCCTGGCATCGATGAGCTGGTAGCCCATCGGCTTCATGTACTTGCCCGCCATGCCCTGGCAAATGTGCACTTCAGCAGCGTTCAGGCCACCCTTGCGCCAGTTCCCCGCCCGGTCTTTTTTGATGCCCGTTTTGTTGGGGTCATCGGCCTCGTTGGAAGAACCCAGATGGGGCACCTCCAGCATGTCCGGATGAAAATCGACGCCAAAGAAGCTGCAAATGCCGCGAATGGTGTTTTCCGCATCGTCGATGATGTCCTCAAAATGCACCGTCTTGACCTGGGGATGCGCTTCAAAAGGCAGTGAAGCCCCGATGCTGGAATTCCACAGCCGCGAGATTGTCACCGGATGGTAGTTGATCCGCAGGCGCGTGGCCTCACGCCACGTAATGAAATGCGCACCCATTTTGCGGCGCTTCCATTTGCGTTTCTGGGACAGCAACACCCCGCGCGGATCCCGGACCATGTTCAGGATGCGGGCGTGCGGGTAGAGCTCCAGAATCTCCTTGATGTAGAAGACATTCTGCGGGGTCTTCTCACAGGGAATCAGCTTGCCGGCACGCCGCGTTTCCACAAATGCCACAGCCCGGAACACGTCCTGCCCGTAAACCTTCCCGTTCCCTCTGGCGGTGGAGGCCGTTCCGCCTCCGGCGAACAATTCCCCATCCACCAGCGCTTCGGCCTCTTCGCGGTACTTGTCCGCCTGGTAACGGGTCAGGTAGCCCTCGCGGGAAACGTGCAACAGGCGGTCGGCCAGGCGCACGGCTTCGTCGTGGCCAATAGGCTTGTCCGCATCCGCGGGCGACCAGAGCTGCTCAAAAAAGTGCAGCTCGCTGAGCGCGTGCAGCTGCGGATGGTTGTTGATGATGCGCATCATCATCGTGGTTCCGCTGCGGGAATTGCCCACGATGAAGGTCAGGCGGTCCGGATGCCCCGGTTCCGGCAAAGGCGCGGCTGCAGCGGCCGGGCCAGCGGACACAGCATCCCGGTTTCCCGCACCCTGCGGCTCGGAATCCGGAATCCTGGATGGGGGAATCGATGGGGTATCGGATGCCATGCGCTTCCTTGCAGCCGCAATCAGATGGCCACGCGTTCGCCATTCTTGGCGATGCTCTTTTCACAGGCCTCCAGGATGCGGACCACGTCCACCCCGTCGGCACCGGAGGTCAGCGGCGTGCGCTTTTCGGCCACGGCCAAAGCGAACTCCTCCAGCATCAGCTGCAACGCCTCGGTCTGCTCCACCGGCTGGACGGCGTAATCGCCCTGGCGGTAATCGTAGACCGGCAGCTGGGGATTGCTGTTGTCCAGGCTGAAGCCCTTGTCGAAAAGCTTGACGCGCTCGTCGTTGTTGGTGTCGTCCCAGACGATCATTTTGCGGTCCCCGC
>JAUIHG010000027.1 GCA_030432405.1 Bacteroidia bacterium
CCCTGACGGTCAATCAGGATTTCAACATGCTGCGCATTGTCACCGGCAACGACGTCCCCTTTGCGCCGGGCTACCAGTTCAACTTCAAGCTGCAGCCTGACAACGCCAATACCTATACCCACGACACCAACCTGCAATCGCTGCGCTGGAACCACACGGTTTCCAACCAGTTCAGCTACAAGGTCACCGCTTCGCGCCTGTTTGTCAAACTGCGCGCCGACGCCAATGGCCGGCCCTGGCGACCGGAGGTGGTCAATACGGAGTTTGATCCGCGATCCATCACCGAATTCCCCACCACCGCTTTCAACCCGGACGACTCCATCACCTTTGTGCTGCCCGGTCCCGGCCTGTTCAACAACGGCGGCATCGCCACCCTGTGGCACGACCACTACGTCACCGAGTACACGGTCAATGCCCAGGGCACCGTCTACAGCAAGGACACCCGCAACCGCCTGTCCTTCGGCCTGGAGGTCAAGCCCCAGGAAATGCAGTGGATCGACATCACGCGGCCCTGGATCGGCGCACCGATTGAATTGCCTTCCGGCGAATTCACCCAGTCCTTCCGGCTCGGTGACGTTTCGGACGTCTGGCAGGTCAACCCCCTGCGCGGCGCCTTTTTTGTTTCCGACAAATTCAAGTACCTCGGCCTGATCGCCGATGTGGGGGTTCGGATGGAATACTGGTTCCCGGGCCAATTTGTGGACCAGGCCATCGAAAACCCCGCCTCACCCATCCGGGACGAAATCCGCGAAGCCTACAAAGAAGAATCCAACCGCATCGGCAACCGCTATTTCAAGATGCGCTTGTTGCCCAAGTTCTCCGCCTCCTTCCCCATCAAGGAGAATCAGATGATGTATTTCAACTATGGGCATTCGATGGTCATGCCCCACCCTTCCTTCCTGTATACCGGTCTGGACCCCTTTTTTACCGACCGGTCCACGTTGGGATTCCTGGGCAATCCAAACCTGAATCCCGAGGTGGATATCAGTTATGAACTGGGCCTGAAAAGCCAGATCACCGCCAACGATGCGTTGAACGTATCCGCCTACTGGCGCGACAAATACGACTTCATCACCTCGTCCTCCGTACTGGTGGAGGACGTGACCGGCCGGGAAGTGAGCCGCACCATCCGCATCAACTCGGATTACGCACGGGTCCGCGGACTGGAAGTGGCCTACATCAAGCGCATCGGCAAGTGGTTCAACGGCCAGGTCTCCCTGGCCTATTCGGTGGCCACCGGACAGAGCTCCTCCTCCTCGGAAAGCCTGCAGCAGATCCTGGCCACCGGCAACCGGGAAAGCACGGTGGAGTTGCCCCTTGCCTGGGACTCCCCCATCGACGCCAAGGCCTTCGGCGTCTTTACGCTCAATACGGACAATGGCCTGTTTGGCCAGGCCTGGATCAACAAAATGAGCCTGTATGTGGAGGCCATTTTCCGCACGGGCCGGCGCTACACGCCCTACACCTTTGAAGGGGTTGAACCGATTTCCGGACGCCCCATTTTTGAGATTGAATCCGATCCGGAAAGGCGTTTCGCCGAAATCGGCGCTTCGCTGTTCTGGTTGAACATCAACTACAAGAAGTGGTGGAACATCCGCGATGCGGAAATAGCCCTGACCATTGAGGTCACCAACGCGCTGGACAACAAAAACACCTCCGTGGTCAATCCGGTGACCGGCCGCGCCTGGGAACCCGGGGATCCGGTGCCCAGCGAATGGCGCGACCCGCAATACCTGGATCCGCGGGACCCCCGTTCCTTCGGCACCCCGCCGGACAATCCGGCGCGCTACTTCGAGCAGCGCCACGTGCTCATCGGCCTGGCTTTCAAACTGTAGGATCGGCAAGGGCTGCAGGCCCGAACCGGCGTCCTGCTTCCAGCGCCCTCCAACGCCGCAGCCGCTTTCCAGCGGGCGGGCTCACGCATTGCGCAACGCCTGGGCGAGCCGGTACAGGGCCACCCCGGCCGCCACACTGACGTTCAGGGAGTGCTTCATCCCGAATTGCGGAATCTCCAATACCGCATCCGCAGCGTGCAACACCGCCTGGTCCACGCCGTGCACTTCGTGGCCCAGCCACAAACAAGCGCCATGCCGCGGGTGGTTTCGGTGCGGCTGCTCCAGGCTTCGCGTAAAGGCCTCCAAATCCACGCTGTTCGGGGCTTGTTCCAGGGCCCAGAGGGCCCGCGCTTCGCGCGAAGCGCATTCCAGGGCTTCTTCCCGGCGGGCAAAACCCGTCCAGGGCACGCTGCGTTCGGCACCCAGGGCCGTTTTGCGGATGTCGCGGTGCGGCGGTCGTCCGGTGATGCCCACCAACCAAAGCCCCTCCAGGCCAAAGGCATCGGCCGTGCGGAACAGGGCCCCGACGTTGTGCAGGCTGCGCACGTCGTCCAACACGGCAATCAGGGGAATGCGCGGCATGGGCTGAGGCAGATGCGGGTGGGTTGGCTGGCTGTCCACCATGGAGCTTGAGTTATCCACAGGATCAAAACACGGGCCCGGCAAGGCCCTACCTTTGAAGGCTATGGCTGGTGTCACCTCCCCCAAGAAAGGCTCCTCCTCCGGGGCCAAAAAACGCGGCAAGGCCACGCCCTTGATGGCGCAATACAACGCCATCAAGGCCAAGCATCCGGACGCTTTGCTGCTGTTCCGTGTGGGGGATTTCTACGAAACCTTTGGCGCGGACGCCATCCGGGCCTCGAAGGTACTGGGCATCGTGCTTACCAAGCGCTCCAACGGCGGCGCTGCAGACGTGGAACTGGCAGGCTTCCCCCACCACAGCCTGGACAGCTACCTGCCGCGCCTGGTTCAGGCGGGTTTGCGCGTGGCCATCTGCGACCAGCTCGAAGACCCCAAAAAGACCAAGACCCTGGTCAAGCGCGGGGTCACCGAACTGGTGACCCCCGGTTTGGCCACCGGCGACAAAATCCTCGAACAAGGCCGCGACCACTATGTGGCCGCCCTCAGCTACAGCAGCGCCGGACAGCCCGAAGGCCTGGCCCTGTTGGACCTGAGCACGGGCCGTTTCCTGCTGGGCGGCGGCTCTGCCGAACGCATCGAGCGCTTGCTGGACGCCTATCAACCGGCGGAAATCCTGCTTCCGCGCAACCGGATGCGCGCGTTCCGCGATCAACATGGCGAACGCTGGTACACCTACCCGTTAGAGGACTGGATCTTTGCGCCGGACTTTGGCGCCGACCAGGTGGAAGCGCATTTTTCGGCGCAGTCCGGCACCACCGCCAAGGCCATCCTCAAGGGCTTTGGCCTGGATGTGCAACGGGGCGGCGGCAATGCACAAAGCGCCTCCACCGATGCAGCCATGGTGGCCGCAGCCGGAGCAGTGCTGCATTACCTGGGGCAAACCGAGCACAAACGCCTGGGCCATATCCAGGGCCTCCAGCGTCTGGCGCCGGAGGCCCACGTCTGGCTGGACCATTTCAGCACCCGCAACCTGGAACTGCTGGCTCCGCTGCACCCCGACGGGCATGCGCTGATCGACATCCTCAACCGGGCCTCCAGTCCGATGGGTGCCCGCCTGATGCGGCGCTGGTTGGCCATGCCCCTGCTGGATCCCGACCGGATCAACGCCCGCCTGGACGCCGTGGAAGCCCTGGTATCCGAAAGTGCGCTGCGCCAGGACCTCGAGGAACAGCTCGCGGGCTTCGGAGACCTGGAACGCCTGCTGGCGAAGGTGGCCATGGGCAAAGCCGGTCCACGCGACCTGGCCGGCATCCGGCATGTGCTTCGCCAGCTCCCCGAGCTGGCAGAAGCCCTGACCGGCAGCGGCAAAGCGGCGCTGGTGCCTTCGGCCGAAGGCCTGGAGCCCTGTCAGCCGTTGTTGGATACCCTGGAAGCCGGACTGGCCGAGGCACCGCCTGCGCAATTGGGCAAGGGGCCCGCCATCCGGGAGGGCCGCTCGGCGGAGCTGGACGAACTGCGGGGCCTGCGCCAGGACGGCCGGACCTATCTGGAAAAGCTGCGCGTGCGCGAGGCCGAACGCACCGGCATCGGATCGTTGAAAGTGGGCTTCAACAGCGTCTTTGGCTACTACCTGGAGGCCACCAAGAAATACAGCGATCAGGTCCCTGCGGACTGGATCCGCAAGCAGACCCTCGTGGGTTCGGAACGCTACATCACCGAGGAGCTCAAGGCCTACGAGGAAAAAATCCTCAGCGCCGAGGAGCGCATCGAAAGCCTGGAACAGGCCCTTTTTGCGGAACTCTGCCAGGCGGTACAGGAGCACATGCCCGGGCTGCAGGCCAATGCGGCGGTGCTGGCGCGCCTGGACGTATTGGCCTGTTTTGCGCGCAACGCCATCGATTTTGGCTACCGCCGCCCCGTACTCCACGAAGGCCTTTCCTTGCGCTATACCGAAGGCCGCCACCCGGTCATCGAACGCCTGTTGCCTGCTGGCGAAGCCTATGTGCCCAACGACCTGGAGCTCGATCCGGAGGGCCAGCAACTGCTCATCCTCACCGGCCCCAACATGTCGGGCAAGTCGGCTTTGTTGCGGCAAACGGCCCTCATAGCGCTGATGGCCCAGGCGGGTTCTTTTGTGCCTGCGCGGGAGGCCTCGATCGGCATCGTGGACAAGGTTTTCACCCGTGTGGGTGCATCGGACAACCTGGCTGGCGGCCATTCCACCTTCATGGTGGAAATGCACGAAACAGCGAGCATCGTCAACAACCTGACGCCCCGCAGTTTGGTGGTGCTGGACGAGATCGGGCGCGGTACGAGCACCTACGACGGCATCAGCATTGCCTGGGCCTTGGCCGAATTCCTGCACGGTGGCAGCGCCGAGGCCGATTCCGCCCACAGCCCGAGGCCCCGTACGCTTTTTGCCACCCACTACCATGAACTGTCCGCCCTGGCCGAGCGCTTTGAGGGCATCCGCAACGGGCACATTGCCACCCGCGAGGTGGACGGCCGCATCGTTTTTCTGCGCACTTTGCAGCCCGGGGGCAGCCAGCACTCCTTTGGCATCCACGTGGCCCGCATGGCGGGCATGCACCCGGCGGTGGTGCAGCGGGCCGAGCAACTGCTGGCCGAACTGGAACGGCGCGATGCGCGGGAAGCCGGTCTGGCCGAACACCCGGAAGGTCTGGATGTGGCGGCGGAGCCGCAGGAGGCTTTCGCCGCAGGCAAAAGCAAGGCCCCGGAAGCGGAACGGAGCGGTCCGGATGGGCCGCAATTGCCCGCTCGGCGCCGCAACCTGCAACGCCTGGAAGCCGCCGCCTCCGGCGAAGACCTCCGGTTCCAGCTGAGCATTTTTGATGTGGCCGATCCGGCCCTGGGCGAAGTCCGAAAAGCCCTCGAAGGGCTGGACGTGGACCGCCTCACCCCGGTGGATGCCCTGCTGATGCTCAAAAGGCTGCAGGGCATGCTGGATACGGATTGAGCGCCCCACCGAGCGGGGCGATTCAACACCAAAAAACCCGGCACGGGGCCGGGTTTGTAGGGGCAAGCGTTGCCGGGGTCCATCCGGGTCAAGGGACAGACGGGGTTGGTTTCAACGGACCGCTCTACGTGGAGCAGTCCTCAGGAATCGGGTTCGTGTTCGTGTGCGCATACCGCGCTGTGGATAGGGCCGTGTTAATCTGGTGCTATAGGGTGTGTCTTGAGGGGGTACCGGTTCAGTTGAACTGGCCCAGACGAATGAGTTCGTTTTTAAGCTGCTGCTTGGCCGTCTCGTAGTCGCCGTCCACCACACAGATGGCAAAGTCGGTCGAGTCCCGGCGGGTGTAGCCGATGGTCCAGATGCAGTTTTCCATTTTGGCCAGGTATTCGCCGTAGATCAGGCGGTTGTCCTGCACAAAGGAAATGGTCGAGGGTAGCTTGAACGTGTTCATGTCGCGTAGGGTCCGTAAAGGCATGGGCGTGATTGCTGTTGGTTTTCCCTCTTGTTTGGCGCGTTTGCAGTGCCGTTTTCATCCGGCGTACGGTTATCCCGTGGTCACAATCGGCCGCTTGGCGGGGGGCTTTGCGTGCCTGTAGTCGGGATGTTTTGCAGCCGTGTCGTGGCGTGTTTGCCTTGCCACAACCGGCGAACAACAGCAATTTGCCCGCGGGTTTCGATTTCCGCAAGGCATTGGCGACATACTTTAAACCAATACGCTTTTACAACTGACAATCAAGCGTTTGTTCCCGAATATTTTACAGCCTCATAAAAGCGCCTCTAGGCATATGAGGGCCTGGCCCAGCCGAAGTCCTCCGTTTGACCGTTTTACGGGGGCCGCAGAATCGTCACACCGCAGTCCAGATCAATGCGTCAACCAGAGGCCTGAAGGCCACGTATGCGTTTCGACCATCATATGCATTTGCGCCGTCACATGGTGTGGCATGCCGTTCCCTTTCGACAAACGCCTCCGGAAGCCAGCGCTTACGCCCGGCCCTCAGTACGCTTGGATCAGTACACTGGGGTCAGTACACTAGGCAAAAGGCAGGCCCTGATCGTCGAACAGGCGTCCGGTGGCCGGCGGAGCATTACCACCAAAGCCCGCGTCCCTGTGAGGTGGTGTGCCCTGTGCTCCGTACAGCCGCAACAAGGCTTTGAGTTCGTCCAGGCTCGACGCCTGATCTGCGGGTTTGTCTTCGCGCCAGCGCAGGATGCGCGGAAAGCGCACGGCAACCCCGGCTTTGTGGCGCCCGGAGGCCCAAATGCCTTCAAAGCCGATTTCAAACACCAACTGAGGCTGCACCACCCGCATGGGCCCCTGTTGGCGCACGGTGTGCTGCCGGATCCAGCGGTCGAGCTTGCGGATCTCCGCGTCGTCCAGGCCAGAATAGGCTTTGGCAAATGGCAGTAGGATTTCGCCGTCCCGGACGGCGAACGTATAATCCGTGTAGAGGCTGGCCCTGCGGCCCGAACCGCGCTGGGCATACAGCAGCACGGCATCCACGCTCAAGGGCTCGAGCTTCCACTTCCACCAATCCCCTTTCGGCCGCCCCACCCGATAGGGTCCATCGGCGCGTTTGAGCATCAGGCCTTCCGCCCTTTCAGCGCGGCCTTGTTCCCGCCAGGCCTTCAAGGCTTCCCAGTCGGCAAAAGGCAAGGCCTCGGAATGCCGCAACAAGCCGGCTTTGCGGTGGGCTTCCACCAGCTTGCGCAGGCCCGCCTGCCGTTGGTGCAGCGGCTGTTCGCGCACATCGATCCCTCCGTGCTCCAACAGGTCGTAGGCCATAAAGCAGACCGGCACGCCCTGGATCAGGGTCCGGCTTGGGCGCTTGCGGCCCAGGCGCTGCTGCAATACCCCAAAGGGCTGGGGTGCGTCGCCGCTCCAGGCCAGGATCTCGCCGTCCAGGACGGTACCGTCGGGAAGGGATTCGCCCAACAGGGCGAACTCCGGAAAGGCCGCGGAAAGCAGCTCCTCTCCCCGGCTCCACAACGCCCAATGTCCTTTTCGGCGCAGGAGTTGGGCCCGGATGCCGTCCCATTTCCACTCCGCCTGCCAGGCCTGAGGGGCAGTATCCGGCAATTTGGGCTTTGCCGCATCCTCGGGCCATTCCAGGGCATGGGCCAGAAAAAAGGGATAGGCCTGCCCGGCGTCCGAGCCCGACCAATCGCCGGCCATCAATTCCGCCCAGGTGATGGTGGAGGGATCCCAGGGGCCCATCAAGCGCTGCGCCAACAGGCCCGGATCGGTGCCGCTGTGTGCCGCCAGAGCCCGGAGCACCAGCCCTTGACTAACGCCCAGGCGCATGCCGCCGGTGAGCAGTTTGTGGAAGGCAAAACGCTCGGCGGCGGGTAACTCGCGCCATTGCTGCTCCAGAGCGCGCCGCAGGGCGCGGTCATCCAGTCCACGCCAGGACAGGATGCGCTGCATCCACTCGTCCAGGCTGTGCGCCACCGGGTGCGCGGGGGGCGGCAGTACAAGCGAGACAGTCTCGGCCAGATCGCCCGCCACCCCATGGCAGGTGGCAATCAGCCAGGTTGGAATTCCGGCAAATTGGCCTGCCCAGCGACGCAGTTTGCCAGAGGTGATCACCCGGCGGGGCCGCTTGCCGCTGAACAGGGCCAACATCCAGCGCTTGTCCGCATCGGCCGCCTCTTTAAAAAAGCGCTCCAGGGCTTCGAGCTTGCCGCTGGTTTTGTTGGTTTCATCCAGGGCCCGGACCAAATCGGTGAAGGCGCTCATGATGCAGGGGATTCAGCATCTTCTGCTTCGGACGCAGACCCGGATTCCCGCTCGGGTTCGCCTTCCCCGATCTCACCGCGTTCGCCGACAAAGGCGGTTTCCAATACCCCGGCTTCAAGGCCCTGCTCGCGCCACCAGCGGCTGTAGGCTTCGGCGTAGCCGTGGGTGGCCAGGACACGTTCGGCACCGGTGGCCCGGACGGCCGCATTCAGGCCATCCCAATCGGCGTGGTCGGACAGCACAAATCCGCGGTCCGCCGCCCGCCGGCGCCGGGGTCCCCGGATGCCCATCCAGCCGCTGGCAAAAGCCAGCGAATACGGTTCAAAGCGGCGCAGCCAGGCCTCCCCGGCCGGATTGCCGCTCACCGAAGGAGCGGCCAGCACCAGCGCCTGGCGGAACGCGGCCTTTTCCGCTGCTGCTTTGCGGCCTTTGGCAGCCGTGCCAACGGGGGCGGTCTCCGGCACCGGATGCCCCAGATCACGCAGCACGGTGTTCATGCGCAGCACCGCGCCGTGGGCGAATACCGGACCGGGGAATGCGCCCCCGCAAGCCGTATGGATGCCGTGCAGGAGACGTTGCGCCTTGCCCAATGCGTAACCCACGAGCACACTGCAGCGCCCTCGGCGTCGGTTTTCCGCCCACCAATCCAACATGCCGGTAAACACCCCACCGGCGTCTGGCCAGCGGTAGATCGGCAGCCCGAAGGTGGATTCGGTGATGAACACCCGGCAGGGCAAGGCCTCAAATGGCGCACAAAAGCCATCGGCTTCCGTCTTGTAATCTCCGCTGAACACCCAGCGGTCGCCCTTGTGTTCCACGAGGATTTGTGCCGACCCGGGAATATGGCCTGCAGGATGAAAGGACACGGTGACGCTGCCGATGCGGCGCTTTTCGCCGTAGGCGACCGACTCCAGAGCCTTTGGGTCCAGGCCGAGGCGTTCGCGCATCAGCGCACTGGTATCCGATTGTGCCAGGTAGTGCCGATGGCCGGGCTTGGCGTGATCGGAATGGGCATGGGTGACGAGCGCACGTTGGACCGGTTTCCAGGGATCGATGTAAAAATCCCCGGCGGCACAGTAGAGCCCCTCTGGACGGGATTGCAGCAAATCATCGGTTGGTGGGTGTGCCATGGTGCGTTTGCATAGGCCCCGGTCAAACCAAAGGCCTACCATACCAAAGAAACCATGTCCAAAACAGTTCGCCCGGCGGGCGAAACACGTTCCGGGCCATTCTTGCGCGGCACTGGAAAATGCCGCACCTGGTCAAAGCCAGGCCTGACCTCCACAAAGCACCCGGCTGGGTGCCCTCCCAGGTGCCCGCCCCTATCTTCGCAGGCAAGGCAGAATGAAGGCAGAATGGATGCACAGAAGCGTTTGTTGTGCCGCTTTTCCCTACTGCTGAACAGCTGGCCATCATCCGTTTGGCCTTGATCCAAGACCCCATCAACAAGCTCCCATCCAAAGGGGGCGCGCCCATGACGGCATTCAAACCTAGCCTGCAGGACCTCGCGTTTTTGGACCGTGCCCTGGCCCTGGCCAAATCCAGTGCCCAGAACGATGGCGGACCCTTTGGTGCCTTGGTGGTGCAGGACGGCCATGTCCTGGCCGAATCCAACAACCGGGTTACAGCGCACCATGACCCCACGGCCCATGCGGAAGTGGAAGCCATCCGGGCTGCTTGCCGAAGCCTGGGCCACCATCAATTGCACGGCTGTACCCTGTACTCGAGCTGCGAACCCTGCCCCATGTGCCTGGGCGCCATTTACTGGGCTCGGCCCGAACGTGTGTTGTTCGCCTCTACCCGGCAGGAAGCCGCCGCAGCGGGTTTTGATGACGCCATGATTTACGAGGAATTGGACCTTCCAGGCGAACAGCGCGGCATTCCCTGCCATTGGGTGAACCGCCCGCAGCAAAGCGGCGTTTGGGAAGCATGGCAGTTGAACCGCAACCGCCACAGCTATTGACGCACCCCGCCAATACGATTGCGCCATCATGAACGCGGACCTTAAAACCAACAAACCTCCGGGGGATTCCCGCCCGGGTCAATCCCAAAACGCCGCCTCCAGCGGCGAACCGATATCGGGTGCAGGAGTACCAGGCCGTGCCGGCACTATGGATTCCACCGCAGAAATTCCGGATGCGTCCGGATCAGAACAACGTGGTTCAGCCCGGCATCACAGGGCTGATGGTCAACAGGCGCATGAACGATCGGCGCATCATCTATCGTCCGAGGACGGATCCAGTCAGGACGGATCAACGCCCGGTGCTTCGAAAAACCGCCTGGCCGCCTGGTTCAAACGCATCGGCATCCTCGGTTTTCTATTTTTCTTGGTCAAAGGCCTGATCTGGATTGCCGTTTGGGTATTTGGCGTGAAGGCCTGCCAGCAGTTAGGGCATTCGGAGGGTACGGCTATGGGCCTTGATTACCCGCAGGTTTCGGCCCAAAAAGGCGCTCCCTTCCAGCGCTTCGATGACCCTGTCCTCATCTTCTTCGTGCTCAAGGGTGACAAACGCGAATCCCTTGGAGCGTCCGCTTTGTTTGTCGCGGACCACCACGGTATGCCGTACAGGGGCTAGTGCCTGTACATGCTCCGTCAGGGTAGAATCGTCGGCCTCGTAGGCCAGGTTTCCTATGTAAATAGACATGCCTCGAATGCGAATCCGCCTAAACATAAAAAAAGAAGCGCATATTCAGTCGCTTGCTTTTCACCGATTAACATACAGCTGGAGCCTACTGTTGGCGCTCTGTTTCCACCTGTGCTTTGGGCTTGCCGCACAAGCCCAAGAGCAGCAAGGAGATATGTCCAAACATTTCCCGGACACGGCATCACCCATGGCCTGTGTGGGGAAAATGGCCACCGATGGCCTGGAATGGGCCGCATGGGGCATGCGGGATGTGAACTATAATTCCTTGCTGCTGCTTGGACTCAGACCGGGCCATGGCGTGGATGCACGCTGGCGGTCATTTCCGGACCGGCTGTTCCAAAACCCCGGGGCGATGGAAAACACAGCAAGCGCACTGGGCAGGCAGCATCCAAGCGGCAATTACCATCCATCGGGTTATCCAGGCGCACGGGATCCGGAAACGGCATTCGGCGCTGCACTGCGCAATAGGGAATGGCCCAAACCGGCCCGAGGATGGTTTTGCCGCATGGAGGACGGGATTGCACGGCGATTGCCCTGGGCCATCGATTTTGGAACGGATTGACGAGGAAACAGGCCTGCGAGGCCTATTCGCAGTCCACGGTCAGCAGCGGCGTTGAAACCAGGTTGCTGAGGTGCCCGGCGCGGTCCTTGATCTGGACTTCCAGGCGGAAAGTGTCTGTGGGTTCTTCGGCCAGACACCCAAAAAAGCCGGGCGGATACAGAATGGACATGGTGCCGGATATGGCCTGGACGTTGCTCAGGGGCACCACTTCCTTGATGAAATAGCTCAACGGAAAGCCCGGAAAGCGTGTATCCTCCACAAATACGCTGTTGACCGTATCGGCAAAACCCAGATCACCATCGCCATCGGTAAAGCCGAACAGCAGATATAGGGTATCGCCGCCCACTTCCTGCAAGGACGTACTGGAGATGGAGCGGAATTCCAGGACCGGCTCAATCGGGTATTCGGGCGGTTGAACGCAGGAATCCAGAACCAACATGCCGGCCAACAGGCCCATGGCCCCAACGCCAAGGCCCAGCATCCGGCGGAAAGCGGGAAGGGGGAGTCGGCGGGAGGCGGAACGGAAAAACATGCGGTGCAAAAAGGTCAACATGGCCTGTGTTTGTCCAACGGTAAAACTATCGGGAAATTGCGCCCTAAACCGGCCGGCCTGTCCACGGGTTGTTGCCGGTATTTGGCACTATGGCTTCCAGCACATCCACAAACTTCAGCGCAACCAAAGGTGGCGAACGATCGGCTGTGCCGCCCAGTCCTGTGGCGCTGTTGGACGACGCTTTCCCGGCCCATAGCGCTTCCTTCAAGCCAGACGCCGCAAAAGCCGATGCGGCCTTCAACGAGCAGGCCCTCCGGATTTTTCGCCGGCAGGCGGAAGCCAATCCCCTATACTTACGTTGGTTGCAGGGCTTGCGTTGCCGCATTCCAGAGGTTCGGCATTGGACGCAAATCCCGGCCTTGCCCATCGCTTGCTTCCGGGAGCACCTGGTGCATACGCCGCCCTTGCCGGGCGAAGGATCAACGGACCCGCTGCAGCCCATAGAAGCCCCGCTCCTGTTCCGCTCTTCGGGTTCCACCAGCCAAACGGCATCGCGGCATTGGATGCCGGAACCGGCGCGTTACCGCGAAGCCTTCTTGCGGGGTTTTCGCCGGGCCTTCGGGCTCGGCGGTATGGCGGCACCAGGCACGGTGGTGGAGGGCAAGGCGGTGGAGTCTGAATGGGCCTTCCTCTGCCTGCTGCCCGCCTACCTGGAGCGCGAAGGCTCCAGCCTGGTGTACATGTGCAACGCACTCATCCGCAGAAGCGCCCATCCGGAAAGCGGCTTTTTCCTGCACGAACACGATGCGATGCTGGAACGGGCGTACCAATTGAAGGAACGCGGTGTGCCCACCATGCTTTTCGGGGCCGCTTTTGCCCTGTTGGACCTGGCCGAATCCGGCCCGCACGATCTGAGCGGTGTGCACATCGTGGAGACCGGGGGCATGAAGGGCCGGCGCCGCGAGCCGGTGCGCGAAGAACTCCATGCCGCCCTGTGTGCCGGTTTGGGCGTGGACCGCATCGGCGGGGAGTACGGCATGACGGAATTGCATTCCCAGGCCTGGAGCCATGAAGCCGGCCGTTACCACTGCCCGCCCTGGATGCGCATCTGCATCCGGGACCTCAACGATCCACTGGCCGTCCTTCCGCACGGCCGCGTTGGCGCCATCGATGTATTGGACCTGGCCGGTACACAAAGCTGCGCGTTTGTAGGCACCGCCGATCTGGGCCGCAGCCACCCGGACGGTTCCTTTGAAGTGCTCGGCCGCTACGACCATGCCGAACTTCGGGGCTGCAACTTGTTGGTGGCCTGAACGGCCTTCCTGTTCAGCCTTCCCATTCAGCCTTCCCATTCAGCCTTCGCGGACGCATATGCCTCCTCCCAATCCACCATCCCCTGCCCCGCCCCGTCAACGCCCCTTGTACGGCCTGGTGATGGCCGGGGGCTTCAGCCGCCGATTTGGACGCGACAAGGGCCTCGAGCTCCACCATGGCGAGGCCCTGCGGGATCGGGCCTGGCGCTTGATCCGGGCGCGCACCGTACGCTGCTGGATAGCCCTGCGGCCGGAGCAGGCATCCAACTGCCCCCATCCGGTCCTGGAAGATGCCCTGCCGGGCGAAGGTCCCATGGCCGCCCTGGTGCATGCCGCCCGTCATCCGGATGTTTTGGCTCCCGGCAGTGCGTCAAGCAATGCTGCCCGGGCGGATTGGCTCGTTTTGGCCTGCGACATGCCCCTGCTGGATCCGGTCAATCTGGACCTGGTGTTGGCGCAACCGCGGGAAGGTCAACATGCCGTCCTGCTGAGCAAGCCGGACGCGGCATTCCCCGAGCCCCTTGCGGGCATCTGGACGGCCGAAGGCCTGAGTATTCTGGAACAAATGGTCCAAAACGGCGAAAGGGCTTTCCGCGCAGCCTGGCCGCAGCTCACCGTAGACCGGGTAGCCCCGAAGCGTGCATCCGATCTGCTCAACCTCAACCGGCCTTCCGATGCACCGGAAGGATCAGGCCTTTTTGGGTGGTAGCGGGATGAGGGCCGAGACGCGCTTCATGCGTTCGCCGTAGGCGGGACGGCGTTTCAGCATGCGCTTGTCGATCATGGGCGTGGAAATGAACACAAACAGCAGCGTGATGGACAAGGCCCCCACGAAGGTGTACCATTCCAGGGCCACCGTCATGCCAAAGAGGGCGGCACCCCACCACACCAGCATTTCCCCGCAGTAGTTCGGATGCCGGGAGAACTTCCAAAGGCCGGTTTCCAGGATCTTTTCACGCGGCGGTTTGCTGAGCCGGAACTGGCGCAATTGGTGGTCGGCCAGGGCTTCCATGGCGATGCCGCCGAGCAGGACCGAACCGGCCAACAGATCCAGCGCACCAAATGGGATATCGCCACCACGCAAAAGCGCATCAAAAAGGGGCATGCAGCCCAGGTAGACCAGCACCGTGGGGAAATAATGGATGCCCGTCAGGCTGACCAGGGGATACCAGGGTCCGGTTTTTTTGGCCAGATCCACGTAGCGCCAGTCCTCGTGGTCCAGACCTGTCCAGCCCCGCATCCAGTTCCAGGTCAGTCGTGCCCCGTACAAAAGCATCAGGGTGGTGACCAACCGGATGCGGAAGGGATCCGCAAAAGCGCCTTCAGGCGCGAAGGCCGTCAGCCAGACCACCACCACCATCGGTTTCACGCTCCAATACGGGTCGTAGAAACTCGAATTGCGGAAGGCCATCGAAAAGGCAAAAATCACCCCGGTGGCCACCGCATCGGCAACGGCAAATTGCGCAAACAGGTCGGTATAGCCGGTCTGCCTTACGGCGAACACCCCTGCCGCCGTGGCCACGACGTAGGAGATCAGCACGATGATCAAACCGAGGGCCTTGTTCTGGCGCCAGGCCGGAACGGCATCGCCGGCATGGGCCTGGGAGGAAATCGGATTGGACGCGGAAGCACTGGACATAGGCCAAAACGTTTAAAAGAAACCGCTGAGGATTGGCGCGCCAAAATAGGCCCTAACGGACAATCCGGAGGGCGTTCCAGGGGCTTGTGTGGATGGATCGGGCACTTGCCTGACCTGGGCCTCGTTCAAGCTTCCCCGGTGCCCGACTGAAACACGCAGGATCCGCGCACATACGTGGCACAAACCTGCGCATGCGCCCAGGCCGCGCGATTGGCCTGCAGCGGATCGCGGTCGAGCAGCACGGCATCAAACCAGCACCCCGGTTCCAGGCTGCCGCTTTCCGCACCGCTGGCCTGCACCATACCCGCCCGACCGGCATTGGGACCACGGGCGCTGCCTTCGGCCTCAGCCGCCCATTCCGTCATGGCCAACAGGGCTTCCTGGCGGGTCAGCGCTTCCTCCGGCCGGATGGGCGCCAGGTCCCCATCGGCTTGCGGTTGCCATTCGCCCCGCCAGACGGCGGTGGCAAAACTGCGCAGGGGCGATACCGGCTCTATGGGAAAATCCGTGCCGTTGCACAGGCGTACCCCGGCATCCAGAAAGCTGCGGGCCCGGTAGGCCGAAGCCATCCGCTCTGCCCCGATGCGTTCGCGGACCATGCTGCGGTCCGAAACCCCGTGGCAGGTTTGCACTGAAGCCCAGACGCCGCCTTCGGCGAAAGCCGGCACCAAGGCCGACGGCACGTTCTGGGCATGTTCCATGCGCCAACCGGCATCCGACGGCAAACCGGCTCCGGCATAGGCTTCCAGCACGGCCTCCGCTGCCGCATCGCCTATGGCGTGGGTGACCATGCGGAAGCCATCGGCGGCGTTGCGCCCGGCGGCCTGTTTGAGCACCTCCGGCCCATGCAGCCAAAGGCCCCGGGTTTGGGGGGCATCCGCATAGGGCTCCCGCATTCGAGCGCCCCGGCTGCCCAGGGCACCATCGGCGTAGTACTTGAACGCATCCAACACCAAGCGGCTGCTGGCGTAGGGCCCGGCATTGCGGAGATGGGCTTCGGTGTCCGGTTCGGGCGTCAGCGTGCCCACCAGCGGCAGCTGCATACGGCCGTCTGCATACAGCGGCAGCAGCCGCTCCCAAACCGACCAGGGCAAGCCCATATCGCAGACCCCGACCAACCCCTCGGAAAAACAGCGGTGCTGGGCCCGCACCCAAGCGCGCGCTTCCCGCTGTGGGTCCATCTCCGGCCAGGTGCTGCGCACCAGGTTCATCGCCTCGTCGATCAAGACGCCGTTGGGCCGGTGATGCCCCGGCCCGGTGGTCTTGCCCCCGGAAGAGGCCTGCGCTTCTCCGCCTTCGATGGCGCCCCCCGGCACAGGACCGGATTTGGTGATGCCGGCCCGCTGCAGGGCGGCCGAGTTCACCCAGGCGGCATGCCGGTCAACGCGCAACAGGAAGACTGGGCGTTCGCCGAAGGCGGCATCCAGCCAGGAACGGGGGTCTTCCGGCACATCGTCCCAAAGGGCCTCGTTGTAGCCCTGGCCCAGGAGCCACTCCTCCGCGCTGCCCGTCTGCTGCGCTTCAGCCTCCAGCTGGTCCAGATGGTGCTGCAGGCGCTCCAGCACTTCCCCGGCCGATGCGGCCCCGCTCAAATCCGCTTCAAAGGAGGCCAGACCGAGGTTGAGCACATGGGCATGCGGATCTCGGAAACCGGGGCCAAGCCAGCATGGCGCATCCCCTCCCCGATCCGGGTGCAATGCAGCGCCCAGGTCCACGCTGTGGAGGGTCTGGTCTGCAAATCCCATGGCCCGGGCTTTCGCCCGAAGGGCATCCACTGGCCCTTTGGCGGCCACCCGCCCCTCGTGAACAAACAGCGCTTCGGTCATTCCGGAACGACCGGTCCAAATTGGCACGCCGTGGTACAGCGTGGGCGCATCGGCGGGAGGCCTCTGGTGCAGCGCAGGTTCCGGCATCAGGCGGGCAGTTGCGGCAATCGGGAAATGAGCTCAGGAATGGCCTTGGGGCCCATCTCCGCAAAGGCACGGAACTGCTCCACATAGGCGCGGCCCACGGCATCCGCATCGCTGAGCTGGCCATCGCGGTGCAGCGCCACAAACTTGGCCTTGCGCGGAAAGGCTTCAGGTTCAGCGCCCCGCAGCATTTCCTGCATGCCCGTTTCCACCACACCAGGGGCGATGGCGCGCACATAACAGCGGCCCGGTACGGGCGGCTGGCCGGGTTTGCCCTCCTGGGCTTTGGCCTGGGCTTCGGCTTGCTCCGCTGCGGCATCAAACTCCACTTCCTGCACGCGGGCCAGCATATCCAAACCCGCTTTGGTGGCGCAATACACCGACCAACCGGCATAGGCGCTTTGGGCTGCCCCGCTGCTGACGTGCACGATCAGCTTGGTGGCCGGATGCCGGCCGAACTGGCGCACAAACGCGTTGGACAAGATCATCGGCGCGGACAGGTTGATGCGCACCGCATGGTCCACCACCCTGGGCAGTAGTTTGCCGACCCGGTTGAGCGGCTCCAGGGTGCCGGCATTGTTGACCAGCACCAGGAGCTTGGCCTCGGAATGGGGCGCGGGAAAGTCAAAGCGCTCCAGGACATCCAGATCGGCCAGGTCCACCTGATGGTCGCGGTAACCGCTGCCGTCGGCATGGGCGTTGCCTTTTCGGGAAAAGCCGTCGCAGCGGATGTCCGGCCGGTCGAGCATGGCCTTGACCATACCGGCACCGATGCCCCGGCTGGCCCCTGTGGTGTACACATGGATCATGTCTCCAAGTTAACGGGCTGCGGGAAATGCGCTGACGCGCGAATACGGATGGCCCGACAACGCCGCTTTGCATAGACCGAGGGTCCGTCACTCAGTCCTTCCGCCCGGCCGGGTCGCCCAGCTCCAGGTTGTCGATCACCGGCTTGGGCTGGAAATCCAGTTCGCCCTCCGACTGCGCGATCACGCTCGATACCGTCGCATCGCCGGTGACGTTGACCACGGTCCGCAGCATGTCCAGGGGCCGGTCAATGGTGAAAATGATGGCCACCCATTCGGGCGGAAGTCCGACCGAAATCAAGACCACCATCATCATGATCAACCCGGCCGAGGGCACAGCGGCAGAGCCGATGGACGCCAGGGTGGCCGTCAATACAATGGTCAGTTGCTGGGCCAAGTCCAGGTCCACCATGTGCAGCTGTGCCAAAAACAACACCCCCACGGCCTGGTACAGGCTGGTGCCGTCCATATTGACCGTGGCGCCGATGGGCAGAACAAAAGAGCTGACCTGCGGAGACACCCCGAGGTTCTCCCGCACGCAGTCCATGGTCACCGGCAGGGTGGCCGCGCTGGAGGAAGAGCTAAAGGCGAGCAGTTGGGCAGGTGAAATGCTGCGGAAGAAATCGCGGTAGCCGATTTTGCGCACCAACAGCAACAGGATGGCCGGATAGACCACATACACCATCAGCCCCAGACCCACGATCACGGCCACCGCATAGCCGCCCAGGGATGCAAAGAGGCCAAACAGCTCGCTTGGGGTGCTGGCCATTTTAGCCAGAATCCCGGCCATGAGGGCAAACACAAAAAAGGGTGCGGCCTGCATGACCACGTCCACCATCTTCAGGAAGATGGCGTTGGAGCCGTCAATGAAGCGTTTGACCGGCCGGATTTGTTCTTCCGGCACAAAAAGCATCGATATGCCGAAGAAGATGGCAAAGAAGATGACCTGCAGCATGGCCGATTCCACCAATGCACCAAAAAGGTTGCTGGGCACCATGTCGACCATGAATTGCAAGGGGCCTGCGGTTTTGGTTTCGCTGGCCGTCCCGAGACGGTCCTTGATAAAATCCGGGATCGGCTCCTCGCCGGCCTCGGTCCGTTTGGCTTCGTAGGCGGCCACGGCATCGGCGTAAGCCGGATCGCCGAGCACCGATGTGCCGTCCTTGATGGCCGTCCCTGTTTGGGAGGCCCAGAGCTCGTAGCTGATCCGGTACTCCAGGCGCTGGGCTTCGGGGGCGCGTTCGCCCGGGCGGGCGAAATTCCCGATGACCAGGCCCAGGGCCACGGCCAGGACCGTGGTGACCAGATAAGCCGCCAGGGTCTTGAGGCCCAGGCGGCCGAGCTTGGTGGAATCCGCCAGATCGGAGATGCCGCTCATGATGCTGAACAGCACCAGGGGCACGGCGATGAACTTCAAAAGGCGGATGAAAATCGTGCCAAAAGGATCAATCCAGTTGAGTGTGAATTCCGTCCAGCCGAAGGCGATGGCGCCATAGGACCAGCCGATGCCCAACACCATGCCGATGGCGATTTTCCAGTGCAGGGGCAGCTTCATTCGGTGGGCTTTTGGGGTGGACCGGAGGACACGCCATCGGATTGGACCTCCTCGGAAGTCCCATCGTAATGGCCCTGGGCGCGGTAGCGCAGCAGGTGGTCGGCCAGCACCAGCGCGGCCATGGCCTCGACGATGGGCACGGCGCGGGGCAGCACGCAGGGGTCGTGGCGGCCCTTGCCGCTCACGGTGACGGCGTTGCCGTCCTGGTCCACCGAGTCCTGTTCGGCCACGATGGTGGCCACGGGCTTGAAGGCCACGCGGAAAGGAATGTCCATGCCGTTGGAGATGCCGCCCTGAATACCGCCCGAATGGTTGCTGGTGGTGACCACGTTATTGTCCTGCATGGCGAAGGCATCGTTGTGGGCGCTGCCCCGCATGGCGGCCGCGGCAAAACCACTGCCGTATTCAAAACCGCGGGAGGCGTTGATGCCCATCATGGCCTTGGCCAGATCGGCGTGCAGCTTGTCAAAAACCGGTTCGCCCAGCCCGGGCGGCATGCCCTGCACCACGGCCGAAACCACACCACCGATGGTATCCCCATCCTTGCGGACCGCGCGGATGAGGGTTTCCATGCGTTCAGCAGTCGCCGGATCGGGACAGCGCGTAGGATGGGCGTCGACCCCGTCCAGGTCCAGTTCGGCGTACGGTCGGTCCAGGACGATCTCACCCACCTGGCTCACCCAGGCCCTGGCGTGGATGCCATACTGTGCCAACAGCAATTTGGCCACGGCTCCGGCGGCCACTCGTGCGGCGGTTTCGCGCGCGCTGGAACGGCCCCCGCCGCGGTAATCGCGGATGCCGTATTTGACCTGGTAGGTAAAGTCCGCGTGGCTGGGCCGGTAGCTGCGCGCAATATGGCCGTAGTCTTTGGAGCGCTGGTCGGCGTTGCGGATCAGCATGCCGATGGGCGTGCCGGTGCTGCGGCCCTCAAAAACCCCACTGAGGATCTCCACGGCATCGCCCTCCTTGCGCTGGGTCACCAGGGCCGATTGGCCGGGGCGTCGGCGGGCCATTTCCGCGGCAATGAAATCCGCGTCGATGGTCAGGCCCGGGGGGCAGCCGTCGATGACCACGCCCAGGGCCGGGCCGTGGGATTCGCCGAAGGTGGAAATGCGGAAAGCCTGTCCGAAATGGTTGCCGGGCATGCGCAAGGAGCGGATATGGACCGAAAATGGCGTGCGCCAAAAAGGCCTTCAGGCGGCACGTGGACGCAACGCTGGGAACGGCCGCTAAGGTAGGCCAAACGGCTTCGGCTACCTTTGCCGCCATATCCAATCAAGTGTACTGTAGTAGTAAACTAGCCCCCTCATGTCCCTGCTGATCAAGAACATCCACCGCCTGCTGTGCCTGGACCATGCACCTGATGTGCCGCCGCCTGACGATGCACCACAACGCCGCTTTGTGGCCGGCAAGGCCATGGCGGATATGCATGTGTTGGAAGATGCGTGGCTGCTCTGCGAAAACGGCCGGATTGCCGCCTTCGGCCGAATGGCCGACCAAGCCCAGCCCCAACGGGCCGAACAGGTGATCAACGCGCAGGGCAAGCTGGTGCTGCCCTCCTTTTGCGACAGCCACACGCACCTGGTGTTTGCCACTGCGCGTGCGCGCGAATACGTGGACCGCATCCAGGGCCTGAGTTACGAGCAGATTGCCGCCAACGGCGGGGGCATCCTCAATTCGGCCAAGCGCCTGCGGGAAACCCCGGAGGAGGAACTGCTGGAATCCGCCTGGCGCCGGATCGGCGAAATCGCGGACTTCGGCACCGGTGCGGTGGAAATCAAAAGCGGTTACGGCCTGGACACCGCCTCGGAACTGAAAATGCTGCGCGTGGCCCGCAAGCTGGCCGGCATCAGCCCGGTGGCCATCAAAACCACCTTCCTGGGTGCGCATGCGGTACCGCCGGAGTTTGCCGGACGGCAGGAAGCCTATGTGGATTACCTCATCGAAGACACCTTGCCCAAGGTGGCCGAGGAAGGCCTGGCCGACTACATCGATGCCTTCTGCGACCGGGGCTTTTTTACGCCCGAAAGCACGGACCGTTTGCTGGAGGCTGGCGCACGCTATGGCCTGAAGCCAAAAATCCACGCCAACGAGCTGGACTATTCGGGCGGTATCCAGGTCGGCGTACAGCACGGGGCGGTCAGTGTGGACCACCTGGAATGCACGGGGCCGGAGGAAATCGCGGTGCTCAAGGACAGCGCGACGATGCCCACGCTCCTGCCCTCAACGGCTTTTTTCCTGGGCCTGGAGTATCCGCCGGCACGCCGCATGATCGACGCTGGATTGCCCGTTGCGCTGGCCAGCGATTACAACCCGGGGTCTTCGCCCTCCGGGCGAATGGCCTTTGTGCTGGCCCTGGCCTGTGCCAAGATGGGCATGCTGCCGTCCGAAGCCCTGCACGCCGCCACGCTCAACGGTGCGCGGGCCCTGGAATGGGAGGACCAGATGGGGTCCATTGCGGTGGGCAAACGGGCCAACCTGATTGTGACCCGCCCCATGGACCACGAATCCGAAATCCCCTATTGGTTTGGCCGCGATCCGGTGGAGAGCGCCATTCTGGGCGGGCAATTGCGCTAAGGAGTATCGGCAATCGGAACCACCCGCCCAGTCAGCTGTTGATCCATCATGCTGCGCATTGCCTGGCACCCCAGCTACCGGCATCCCCTGCCGGAAAGCCACCGCTTTCCGATGGAGAAATACGATCTGGTGGTCCAGCAACTGCTCTGGGAAGGCACGGCCACGGAAGCGGACCTGCATGCCCCACAGCCTGCCGGCGATGCCGACGTGCTCCTGGCCCACGACCCCGGCTGGTGGCAGCGCCTAAAATCCGGCGCGATCAGCCGCCAGGAGGAACAATGCATCGGTTTTCCCTGGTCCACCGGGCTGATTGAACGGGAACTGCGCATTACCCAGGGCAGCATCGACGGCGCCCGCTACGCCTTGAAGCACGGGGTGGCCTTGAATGCCGCGGGAGGCACGCACCATGCCGGGCTGGATTATGCCTCAGGCTTTTGCCTGCTCAACGACCTGGCCGTGGCCCTGAGGGTGCTGCTGCGCGATGGCGCCATACGCCGGGCGCTGGTCGTGGACCTGGACGTGCATCAGGGCGATGGCACGGCGCAAATCTTTGCTGGGGACCCACACGTGTTTACCTGGTCGGTGCACGGTGCCAAAAACTTTCCGTACCGCAAGCAACACAGCGACCGCGACGATGCCCTGCCCGACGGGACCGCGGATGATGCGTATCTGGAACTGATTGCTCAGCAACTTCCCCGCCTCATCAATCGGGTGCAACCGGATTTGATCTGGTTCCTCAGTGGCGTGGATGTCCTGGATTCCGATCGGCTGGGCCGATTGGCGCTGACGCGCGAAGGCTGTCGCCAGCGGGACAATCTGGTGCTGGAAACCTGCTGGCGGCGCAGCATACCCCTGTCGATCAGCCTGGTCGGAGGATATTCACCGCGCATTTCAGACATCGTGGAAGCGCACGCCAACACCTTCCGGCTGGCTGCACACTGGTGGACTTAAGCGGGGCATTCCGCAAGGCCTTCTTGTAGCTCGTAGCCTAAGCTATGTTGCCACCCCAGTACATACACCACTGAATACCAATGCATTGTGTGCCAACCAATGGTGAGCAAGGATGCGCAGTGAAACGTGTAACTTGCGTTGCCGGGATTTTTTGAGGCTTGTCCACACATACCGTGGTCGGTCGAAAAAATGGATGCGCCATACCGCGCATTGGGCAAAACGACAAAACGCCAGCAGGGCCTGGAAAACCCAGCCGGCCATTTCAGGAACGACACCCCTTCCTTCTCCTACCCCCTGGAGGAAGGCCTGTACCGGATGTAATCCGGTTCCACAGGAACAGAATTTTTTTGCATGGCGCGCAAAGCCAAATCCGGTTCCAGCGCATCCGCCAGCCGAACCGGACATGCCCCTGCGCAGGACGCAGAGGGGCATCAACGCGGATCAAAAACCGGCATCAAACGCGAAGAAAAACGTGAACACATTGTTCGGGTCTCTTTGCGTTTGTTTGCCAAACACGGTTACGACAGCACCACCATCCGCATGATCGCCCAGGAGGCGAACATGTCCCTGGGCCTGTTGTACAATTATTTCGATGGAAAGGACAGCGTGCTTGAGGAAATCTGCCGCCGCAACCTGGAGGACCTCGAAGCGGTCTACCGGATTGCGGATTCAGGCAGTCCCCAGGATCGGCTCGGCGCTTTGCTCGATCAGGTCTTCCAACACGCTCAACGGCATCCCCAATTCCACAAGCTCTTCCGCAGCCTCCGCAACCAGTCCACCGTCCAGCAGCTGGTGGGCAAGGAGTTGCGCCGTTTTGATAAAAACGTGCAGCACCGCCTTGAAGGCCTTATGGCCGAATTACAAGGCAGCCGGAAGCGGGGCAAAGGGAGCACCACTGTGGACCCGGCGGTGGATGCCAGCCTCCTGTATGCCTCCATCGATGGGATTTGCACCCACAATGCTGCACAAGCCAAGGGCTATCCCTTGCGCGCGGTCCAGCAACGCCTTTTGGAGCATTTCAGCAACTGAGCATGCCCGCAAAGGCGCCGGAGTCGGTCTGGTGTTGTGCATCCTCCTGATGCCGGATGCGGGCTTTGCGCAAGGGAGCAGCCCGGCATCCAAGACGGGAACAATGGCTCCCGCAGAGGAGCTGATTGCGCCGGAGGCGAAAACCGAATTGGAAAGCATTTCCGCGCTGGCCGAGCTCGACCGCCGGTGGGCCGCACTCGGACGCATGCCCGCCATGCGCGGCGCCAGCAAAAGCCTGGTCTTGCGCAAACCGGACGGCAGCCTGCTGCACGCCCTGGAAGGCGAACGCCTGCTGATCCCCGCCTCAACGGCCAAACTCCTGGTCACCGCTGCGGTGTTGGACCAACTGGGCCCCCAACACCGGTTCAGCACCCGGCTCGAAGGCCGGGGATCCCTGGATTTTGACGGGACCTGGAATGGGGACCTGATGTTGATCGGCGGCGGGGACCCGTCCTTGGGCAGCGGCCGAGAAGGATGCCTGGACCGGGCAGCGCAATGCGCCGAATGGGTGGCGCTGATCCACGCTGCCGGCATCAACAGGGTACACGGCCGCATCATCGGGGACGGCCGCCTGTGGGGAGCCCCCGAAGCGCCGGGTGCCTGGGCCTGGGACGACCTGGGCAATCATTATGCGCCGGCCCTGAATGCCCTGAGTTTTGCGGAAAACCGCTTTGAAAGCACGTTCCGTACGCCGTCTGCCCCCGGTTCGGAAGCCGAATACCTGGGTACGGTGCCCGATTTGCCCTATTGGAATGTGGCACAAGCCGTGCGCAGCGGTTCGCCCGGAACGGGCGACGAAACCTATGCCTACAGCGCACCGGGGGGCCGGGAAATCCTCTGGAAAGGCACCCTGCCCTCCGGGCGAACCCGGTATACGGTCAAGGGAGCCTGGCCCGACCCGAGCCTGGCTGCGGCGGCTCAACTGGAACGCGCGCTGGTGGAGGCCGGCATTGCCGTAGACGGCGGCGCGGTTGCTGCATGGGCGCTGCCGCAGGCCGAAATGCCCAACGCCGACAAAGGTCCAATGGAGCTGTGGAGCAACCAGAGCCCTCCCCTGTACCAACTGGTGCGCTGGACCAACCAGGAAAGCCTCAACGGCTATGCCGAAGCCTTTTTGCGCGCACTGGGCCAGCAAGCCGGTGATGCCAGCATCGCGGGAGGCCTGGAGGCCCTGGAAGCCTGGTTGGACCAGCAAGCGCGCCAGGCGCGCTGCCCGGACGGTACGTGCTCCACAGCCGCCTGGATTCAGGCAGACGGCAGCGGACTGGCCCGCCGCAACCGGCTGGATGCCGGGACCTTTTCTGCGCTGTTGGCGCACTGGCAGCAAGCCAGTTGGTTTGAGGCGTTTTTCACCAGCTTGCCGCGATCGGGCGGCATCGGAACGCTGAGCCGTGTTGCCCCGAAAGCGCCCGGACGGCTGGCCGCCAAAAGCGGCTCCATCGGCGGGGTGCGCGGGTATGCGGGCTATTGGCAGGGCAACTCGGGGCAATGGTATCCCCTGGTGCTGCTGCTCAACCAGGCCGATGCATCCGGCGGCGCCATGCGTTTGGCGCTGGAACCCGTTCTGCAGGCCTTGGTGGGCCTGCCCTGAATCAGAATGCGGTGGCGCTGCGGCGACGTGGCTGCAGACGCTGCAAGGGCAAAGGCTTCCTTAGCGCGCCATCACCGCATCCCAATCGGCCTTGATCACGCCGTAGCCATAGGGCGGAATCGTATTGCTCAGCTGGTCCTCGATGCGCTGTGCCGGCACGTATTCGCCGGAGGCGTTCCAGAAGGTCTGGCCGTTGGAGGCCCAGGCCTTCTCCCCCCAAACCGCCGTCATGCGGCCCGCCACGTCCGTGCGCCAATATTGCCCGGTTCGGTTGGCAAAGACCACATACACGTCGCCTTCCCGGCGAAAACAGGCCATGCGCACCTGATCCTGCCCCACCCCGGTGAAATTGGCGGTTACGTATTGGGCGTCCTGGAGGGCCGGATAAATGTCGTGGAAGGCATACCAGGCTGTTCCTGGCTGGAATGCGCCGGTGTTTTCCAGGGTCGGCAGGGTGCCCGTTGGTGTGATGGCGGCATTGGACACCGGGCCGGCCAACTTTTGGTAACACGAATGGCGGATGGCATTGCCGGTACGGCGGTTGGCCTCGGCCATGTCCATCAGAAAACCCATCACGTGGATGCCTTCAGCCACGGTGTTGCCGTAAACCTGCTTTTCCTTGAGGCCCCATTCGGTGATCCATACCTCAATGCCATCGCCGAACTGGTCGGCATAGTAGTCCATGACCACCTGTTTGAGAAAGGCATAGGAGTCGATGCGCATCTTGTCCATCACCCCATCAAAGCGCTGGCGGGTGCTGGGCAGTTCGAACACCTCGTGGGTCTGTTTGTAGAAGTGCGGGATGACGGCCTGCACATCCAATTCTCCACTGCGCACAGCGCGTGCCAGTACCGTGGTCCAATCCTCAAAAAAATCCGCCCGGTTGCCCATCTGTTCGGCGTCAAAAACGTGTCTGCTGGAGGGTACCGGCAGGCCCATGGGAACGCCGGGCAGTTCCTGCTTGACCAGGTCAACATAGGGTTTCAGGTCAGCCACGACCGCCTCTGCATCGGGATACTTTTTGCGGTACTTTTTGATGTGGTATTCGTTGCCCAATTCCACGGCTACGATATCGATGCCCGCGGTCCGCAAGTCCTGGATCAGAAATCGCGCATCTTCCTGGCTGCCTGCATAAATGTTGAGCACCAGGATGCAGCGTTTTTCGCCGGTGGCGTTGGCCATTTGCTTGTAGGCGTCCAGCAGCCTTTTGCCTTTCTCGTCGCGGGGGAAAAACTTGCGCGTGAAACTTCCGCCGGGAAATCGGATGGCATGCGGATGCAGGCCTTGCACGAGTTCCACGCCCTGCGGGATGTGAGCTTCGACGTGCAGGAGGGGGAGATTCTGGGCATCATCGGCCGCAACGGGGCCGGCAAGTCGACGCTGCTGAAGATCCTTAGCCGGATCACCGAAC
>JAUIHG010000028.1 GCA_030432405.1 Bacteroidia bacterium
GGCGCCGATGATGCTGCGCGCCAGATCCCGGATGCCATAGGTGGGGCTGACAAAGGAATTGATGGTGATGATGCCACCGTCCAAAAAGAGCTTGGAGACCTCGGCAATCCGGCGGATGTTTTCCGTGCGGTCTTCCTCCGAGAAACTGAGGTTCTTGTTCAAGCCGGTACGCACATTATCTCCATCCAGGAGCTTGGTGAAATACCCGCGCTCGTGCAGGGCCTTTTCCAAGCCTTTGGCAATGGTGCTTTTTCCGGATCCCGACAGGCCCGTCATCCAAATGACGCGCGCCCGCTGCTTGAGCTGGCGCTCCTTGTCCTCCCTGCGGAGAATCTGGTCGAAAATGGGATGGATGTGTTCGGCGGCCATCAGGGCACGGAATTGAAAGGCGGCAAAAAGACCGGAAAGGGCTGGAGTTCGTGTAAAACGGACACCGATTGCCTTGATTTCCAGGGCTTTTGGGCTCCCTTTTGCGTAATCAGCGGCAAAGGTACGAATTGCCAACCAGCGGCGGGTGTATTACAGGTTAAGCCTGTGGCCTCTGAAAGTTGACTGCGCAGGCTGTCCGGCACCAACCGGTCCGGATGTTTGGTACGGGACCAATTCGGATTCGTTACAGCAAAGATCCGGTAACCCCTGAAAGCAGGGAATCATGCATAAGCTATTGAAGCTTAACCTGCTATTCAATGTGGGACTCTGGCCAGCAGTACGCCTGATGCATGCGCCTCCAGCAGTTCCTTGGCCCGGTCCAGCACCCAGGCCATCGGCAGTGGTGCAGGGCCTTCGCCTGTCGGCGAATGCCCTGAGGCCCCAAAGCCGAAGACCACCCACAAAAAGCGCCGCGTGTCCTCCCGCACCATGGTCCGCGTGCTGTCGCTCGTCGGGCTGCCAAAGGGGCCCTGGGCATCGTAGAGCACCGGCAAGCCCTCCACGTTCAGGGCGCCGCGGCCGATGGCCTCGTAAGGTTCCGCCCCACCCCGCCGCAACAGGATGCCGCCATCAATCCGGTCGGCGTCGTAGCCGCCGATGCTGTAGCCGCTTTCCAAAGAGACCAGGTTCAGCGCATCCACCGCGTTGTTGATCCGGTAAAGGGATTTGCCGCTGACCACCCGGCGCAAGAGTGCTTCGGCCGAAGGCCGGTAGCGGCTTGGATCCTTGCCGAGGGCCTTGTATACCGCACGGGCATCTCGAATGCTCGGCCAGGTCTTGATGCTGTCCGGCGTTTCCCGGGTCCGGAAATCCGTACACGCCTCCGCAATGGCCTGGTCCAGGGTTTCGCCCCGGGGGGCGATCCGGACTTCTGCGAGGAGCAAGCCGATGCTGAGCTTCGGATCCGCTTGTCGGATGGAGGCATCTGTTTGGATATCGGGGAGCGGCATGTTGAACGTGGTTCAGGGGCTTTGAGGTCAGGGGTTGCTGCTACCCGTATTCCCGGGTGGCTTGGCCGGCATCTCCCAATCCGGACGCTGCTGGAGCCGCACCATCAGGGGTTCCTCTTCCACGAGGGTCTTGAATCCATAACGCGTGTAGAGGCCCTGGGCATCCCGTGTGGCGAGCATCCAGGTATTGACGCGCCGCAAGTCGGGGGCTTCCAGAATGCGCTCCAGCAACCAGCGGCCGTAGCCGCGGCCGCGGAAATCCGGGTCCACCACCAGATCAAATAGGTAGACCAGCACAAGGCCATCGGTGATCACCCGGGCATAGGCCACCTGGCGCGGGCCCTCGGGGAGGTCCAAGACGATGCCAAAATTGCGGCTGTTGTCCATGGCCCGCTGCATGTCGGCCCGGCTACGGCTGCGGGCCCAGTATTCCGCCCGCACGCTGCGGAAGACCCAATCGAGGTCCATCTCGTGAGCCTCGGTCAGCAGCCGGGGGTAAGGCAGTCCATGCGCCTTCATGCCGTCCGGCTTTGGGGACTGCCGCTGGCCTTTTCGGCCAATTCCCGCACCGCAAACCAGGCCATCAGCCCGGCACCGGTTTCCAGGGCCGATTCGTCGATGTCGAAGGTGGCCGTGTGGATGGGCGAGGTGATGCCCCGTTCCGCGTTGCCGGTGCCCAGGCGCCAAAAGCAGGCTTCACCCGCCTGGGAATAGTAGGCAAAATCCTCAGCGCCCATGCTGATCTCCAGGTCAAGCACCTTTTCGGCGCCCAGGTATTCGCCGGCCCAGGCGCGGATGCGCTCCGTGAGGGCCTCGTTGTTGTACAAGGGCGGATAGCCCACTTTGATGTCCACGTCGATCTGGCCGCCGAAGGCCTCTGCCGTTCCGCGGCAAATGGCCCGGATGGCCTCGTGGGCCTTGGTCCGCAGCTCGGGATCAAAAGAACGGAAGGTGCCGTCGATTCGGGCCTCGTCGGGCACGATGTTGGTGGCGCCTTCGGCGATCACCCGCCCGATGGACAGCACCGCCGGCTGGTCCGGCCGGGCCAAACGCGCAACCACCCGCTGGAGCTGCAGGATCAGGTGGCTGGACATCAGCACCGGGTCAATGAGCAAATGGGGATGCGCGGCATGGCCGCCCCGGCCCTTGACGTGGAAATACAGTTCATCGGCCGCGGCCATATAGGGTCCCGGCCGCATGCCGATCGTGCCCGCCTCGAGCGGCGGGTGCACATGTTGGCCCAGGACGCTCCGGGGGGCAGGGTTTTCCAGCACGCCGTCGCGGATCATCAGGGAAGCCCCGCCTGGAAAACGCTCTTCGCCGGGTTGGAAAATCAGCTTGACCGTGCCGGCAAATTCGCCGCGCAGATCCTGCAGGATGCGCGCAGCAGCCAGCAGGCAGGTGGTGTGCACATCATGGCCGCAGGCGTGCATGACACCGTCGTTTTGCGAGCGGTAAGGCACTTCGTTGGCTTCGCGGATAGGCAGGGCATCCATGTCGGCGCGCAGGGCCGTGCAACAGGCATCCCGGGACATGCCTTCGGGCAGGGGGAGCTGGCCTTCGACGAGGCCCACCACCCCGGTATCCGCCACCCCTTCCTGCACGGCAATGCCCATCTCCTTCAAGGCCTTCGCCACATAGGCGGCCGTTTGATGCTCCTGGAAACTCAGCTCCGGATGGGCGTGCAGGTGCCGGCGCCAGGCCACGGCGTCGGATTGGCCTTGGGCCGCCTGCCGGCGAATGCGCTCCGCCAGGGCGGCAAAATCCGTAGCCTCGGTGGCGGGCAAGGACGCGCCGCGTTGGCTATTGCGGGTATGGGAATCGGACATGGGCAAGACGTTGCTGCCCCTGAAGATGGGGCTTGCGGCCTAAAGCCGGTGCACCGGCAGCAAGGTGCGCACCAAAAACGATCCCGGGTATTCGGGAATCAGCTGCTGCCAGGCCCGGTGCGCATCAAAGCGGTCTCCGTAGGCGCCCACCTGCAGCTTGAAGTCCGGTGCCTCGAGCACGATTTCGGCTTCCCAGCCGGGAAAGGTCTCCAAAAACATGCTGCGGGCGGCCCGCGTGTCGGCCAGGGTCGGGCTGGCAAACAGCTGGATGCGGTAGCCCACCACGGTCCCTTCTTCGAGGTTGACGCGCTGGTGTTCGGCCAGCAGGGCATCGATCATGGGGCTGGAAAAAATGCGCACCTCCGCGCGGCGGCTGCCGGAGTCGCCCCGGTTCGACGCACGTGCATCGACCGATTGCCCGGGAGCACGGTCCCCGTACCAGCCGGCTGCAGACCCGGTGCCCGTCTGGCCCAAAACCGCAAAAGCGGGAAAAAAGAAAACCGCAAAAAGCAGGCGCCGCATGCGGCGAAGATACAGGTCCGGGGGCATCCGGTGCGGCTGCAGGGCAGCCCGGAGTGGCGCACGGGGCCCGGAAAAATGAACAGGCGCTCAGGAGGCGTTTTCGCCCAACAGGGCGATCCCGTTGGAGGCTCCGATGCGGTCTGCGCCTGCGGCGATCAGCTCCTCGGCAAAGCCGCGCTCGCGGATGCCGCCGCTGGCCTTGATGCGGATGCCGGGTGCCAGGACTTCGCGCATGGTCTTGACGGCCTTCAGGCTGGCTCCCGGTCCGTTGAAGCCCGTGGAGGTTTTCACAAAATCCGGTTCCAGGGCATTGGCGAGTTCGCAAACCTTGATCAACTCCGTATCGGAGAGCATGGCGCTTTCCACGATCACCTTGATGGTCCGGCTGGACATGGCCGACAGGGTGATGAGGGATTGCAGGTCGTCGCGCACGGCCGACCAGCGTCCGTTTTTGAGGGCAGCCAGATTGACCACCACATCGATTTCCCGTGCCCCCTGGTCGAAGGCCCGACGGGCTTCTTCGATTTTGGCCGCCGTGGCGCTGTAGCCCATTGGAAAACCGATCACAGTCACCACCTCGGGCAATCGGCTGGATTTGACTTTGGCCAGGTTTTGAACCGATCGTTCTACAAACCAGGGTGGCACACAGACGCCGGCAAAACCGTATTCAACGGCCTCGGCACAAAGCGCATCAACGGCTTCCAGCAAAAGGCCGGGCGCCAGCGCCGTGTGGTCGATGCGGGCGGCAAGCTCCGAAGTGGAAAGGTCCATGGTGGGTCAGGGATGGCAGGCCACGGCACCAACGCTGCAGCATACCGGTCGGGAGGATCGCTTAAGCCGGGACTCAGCGGCCGTGGCAGTGTTTGAACTTCTTGCCGCTGCCGCATGGGCATGGGTCGTTGCGGCCCACCTTGCGTTCGGTGCGGACCACCTGCTGCACGCGGGGTGCTTCGCCGCCGCGCCCCGCGGCGGCACCGGCAGCCTTGGCGGCCGAACCGTCGTCGTAGGCACCGGCTGCCGCCGGTTGTGCTGCCGTGCTGGAGGGCGCCTGTTGGTGGCTGGCCCGCGTTTGGCTGAGGTCGGTGCGTTCCTCGCGGCTTTCCCGGACCTGGTTGGGGTTTTGCTCCGGGATGCTGGCCTTGTGGAGGAAAGCGGAGATTTCCTGGTTGACGTCGACCACCATCTTCTTGAACAACTCAAAGGCCTCGAACTTGTAGATCAGCAACGGATCCTTTTGTTCGTATACCGCGTTGCGCACGGCCTGGCGCAAGTCGTCCATCTGGCGCAGGTGGTCCTTCCAGGATTCGTCAATCACCGCCAGGGTCAGGCCTTTTTCAAAAGCACGGACCAGGGAGCGGCCTTCGGTATTGTGGGCTTCTTCCAGGTTGACGGAAACGCGCAACTGCTTGCGGCCATCCGTGAACGGCACGATCACGTTCTTGAAGCGCTCGCCCTGGGTCTCGTACAGGTTTTTGAGCAGCGGCCAGGCGCTTTCAATGAGGCGATCGGACTTGCGGCGGTACGCCTTGCGGCCTTGCTGGTAGAGCTGCTCGGCCAATTCATCGGCTTTGGCCTTGGCAAAGCCTTCCTCGTCCACTTCCGGGTCCACCGAAAAGGCCCGGATGGCGTCCATGCGGAACTCCTCGTAATCGCCGGCCGCCTTTGCGCCTTCGGCGATCTCTTCGGCCAGGTCCTGGAAGGCGTTGTTCAGGTCCACCGACAGCCGCGTACCGTGCACGGCGTGGCGGCGCTTCTTGTAGATGGCCTCCCGCTGGGAGTTCATCACGTCGTCGTACTCCAGGAGGTTTTTGCGCACCCCGAAGTGGTTTTCCTCCACCTTGCGCTGGGCGCGTTCGATGGAACGGGTGACCATCGAGTGCTGGATCACCTCCCCTTCCTTGAAGCCCATGCGGTCCATGAGCTTGGCGATGCGGTCGGTGGTGAACAGGCGCATCAGGTTGTCCTCCAGGGACACAAAAAACTGGGAAGAACCCGGGTCGCCCTGACGGCCGGCACGGCCGCGCAACTGGCGGTCGATGCGGCGGGACTCGTGGCGTTCGGTACCCACGATGGCCAAACCGCCGGCCTCCTTGACCCCGGGAGCGAGTTTGATGTCCGTACCACGACCGGCCATGTTGGTGGCAATGGTCACCGCTCCGGCTTTGCCGGCCTCGGCCACGATTTCGGCTTCGCGCTGGTGCTGTTTGGCGTTGAGTACGTTGTGGGCAATGCCCTTCATGCGCAACATGCGGCTGAGCACCTCGGAGATTTCCACCGATGTGGTACCCACCAGCACTGGCCGGCCGGCCTCGGTGAGGCTGACCACCTCGTCGATGACGGCGTTGTACTTCTCACGAACCGTGCGGTAAACGAGGTCGTCGCGGTCGTCGCGCTGGATGGGCCGGTTGGTCGGAATGACCACCACATCCAGCTTGTAGATTTCCCAGAATTCGCCCGCTTCCGTCTCGGCCGTACCGGTCATACCGGACAGCTTGTGGTACATCCGAAAGAAGTTCTGCAGGGTGACCGTGGCGTAGGTCTGTGTGGCGTCCTGGACCTTGACGCTTTCCTTGGCCTCAATGGCCTGGTGCAAGCCGTCGGAGTATCGGCGGCCTTCCATGATGCGGCCGGTCTGCTCATCGACGATCTTGACCTTGCCGTCCTGGACGATGTATTCGGTATCCTTCTCGAACAGCGCGTAGGCCTTGAGCAATTGCTGAACGGCGTGCAGGCGCTCCGTTTTCACGGCAAAGTCCTGCATGAGCTTGTCCTTGGCGTCCACGCGGGCATCTTCTTCCAAGTCCGAGTTGTCGATCTCGGCCATCGATGCGCCCACGTCGGGCAGGACAAAAAACTGTTCGTCTTCGCCGGAGGCGGTAATCAGGTCCAGGCCCTTCTCGGCCATTTCCACCTGATTGTTCTTCTCGTCGATGACAAAAAAGAGCTCCTGGTCGATCTCCGGCATGCGCCGGGCATTGTCCTGCAGGTAAACGCCTTCGGTTTTGAGCAGGATCTGCTTGATGCCCGGTTCGGAGAGGAACTTGATGAGGGCCTTGTTCTTGGGCAGGCCGCGGTGGGCGCGCAACAGGGCGATGCCCCCTTCCACCTGGTCGCCAGCTTCGATTTTCTTTTTGGCGTCCGTCAAAAAGCCGTTGACCACCTTGCGCTGGGCCTGCATAAGGCGTTCCACGCGGGGCTTGTAGACGCCGAACTCCTGATCCTTTTTCTGGGGAATGGGGCCGGAGATGATCAGCGGGGTCCGCGCGTCGTCCACGAGCACGGAGTCCACCTCGTCGATCATGGCGTAGTGGTGCTTGCGCTGTACCATTTCCTCGGGATGGCGGACCATGTTGTCCCGCAGGTAGTCGAAGCCAAACTCGTTGTTGGTGCCGTAAGTGATGTCGCAGTTGTAGGCATTGCGGCGCTCAGCGGAGTTGGGCTGGTGCTTGTCGATGCAGTCCACCGTCAAGCCGAGGAAGTTCATGATGGGCCCCATCCATTCGGAGTCCCGCTTGGCCAGGTAATTGTTGACCGTCACCACATGTACCCCCTGGCCCATCAGGCCGTTGAGGTAGGCCGGCAGGGTGGCCACCAGCGTCTTGCCTTCCCCCGTGCGCATCTCGGCAATCTTGCCGCTGTGCAGCACCATGCCGCCGATGAGCTGCACGTCGTAGTGCACCATGTCCCAGGTGACGGAACTGCCCCCGGCCAGCCAGGTGTTCTTGAAAACCGCCTTCCCGTCGCGGATCTCGACAAAGTCGCTGTTGACGGCCAGGGTTTCATCCAGCGCCGTCGGGCTGCAGGCCAATTCGGGGTGTTCCCGGAAACGCCGCGCGGTGTCTTTGACCACCGCGAAGGCTTCGGGCAGGAGTTGGTCGAGGATCACCTCCCCTTCGGTGTCCCGCTGCTCCTGGAGCTTGTCGATCTGCTCGTAGCGGCGCTCCTTTTCCTCCGGGTCCATGTCCGGATCGGCGGCAATGCCTTCGCGCAGGCTTTGCATCTGCGCGTCGATGTCCTTGAGGTGGGCGGCAATCCGCTCCCGGAATTCGACGGTCTTGGCGCGAAGCTGGTCGTTGGACAGGGCGGCATATTGCTCAAAAAAGGCGTTGATCTCCGCAATGCGCGGCTCGAGTTCGCGAACGTCCTTTTCGTGCTTGCTGCCCCCGAATAGCTTCGTGAGGGTCTTGGTGAAGAAGTTCATAGCGCTGGATTCATGGTGCACGGCGCAGCCCGGCAATGGGCATCAAACCCGCAGCACCCGGGGATTGGCCTGGTCTGGCAACAGCACAAGCGCCGTTCCAAAGGCTGTTGGAAGCCCCAAAAGGGCCAAATCGGCAGCCGCATTTCCAGGCCGGCAGCAGCGGTCCGCAAAGCGGCCGCCCCCGCGGTTTTCGGAGCGCACAAAGATACAACCTTAAGCCCCCAGCGCCCCGGTTGTGGTGCGGGCAATCTGCTGCTGTGCACGGCGTGTTTCCTGTTGCCGGGCGCCTGCCGGCGAAGCCCCCTCCCAGCGGCAACCGAGCACGCATTACGCCGCCGCACTACCTTCGTCGGCATGATCGTCTTGCTGCTCGGATCGGGCGGCCGGGAACACGCCCTGGCCCACGCCATCGCCTCCAGTTCGGACTGCGAAAAGCTCTTCACCGCCCCCGGAAATCCGGGCACAGCGGCCTGCGGGCGCAACGTGGCCCTGGATCCGCTGGATTTTGAGGCCCTTATGGACTTCTGCGAGGAAGAGGGCGTGGACCTGGTGGTCGTCGGCCCGGAAGCGCCCCTGGTGGCCGGGATCGTGGACGCCTTCGGCGAACGCCCCACTGCTCCGGCAGTGGTCGGCCCCGGCAAGGACGCCGCGCAGTTGGAGGGTTCCAAAGCCTTCGCCAAGGCCTTCATGGCCAGGCACGGGATTCCCACGGCCGGATACAAAGCCTTTACCGCTGCGGAGCGGGAGGAGGGCCTCGCCCATTTGGCAGCGGCCCCCACGCCGATTGTGCTGAAAGCGGACGGATTGGCAGCCGGCAAGGGCGTGCTCATTCTCGAGGACCGGGCCGAAGCCCAAGCCGAGTTTGCCGCCATGCTGGACGGTAAATTCGGCGACGCCGGCCATCAGGTGGTCGTCGAGCAGTTTCTGGACGGGGTGGAAATGAGCGTGTTCGCCGTCTCGGACGGCGAAACCTATGCCTTGCTGCCCAGCTCCAAGGACTACAAGCGCATCGGGGAAGGCGATACGGGCCTGAACACCGGCGGCATGGGCGCCATCAGCCCGGTGCCTTATGCGGACACGGACCTGATGGCCCGCATCCGCGAACGCATCGTGGCCCCGACGGTGCGCGGTCTGGCCAAGGATGGCCTGGACTACCGCGGCTTCATCTACTTCGGCCTGATGATCGTGGACGGCGAGCCGCTGGTGATCGAATACAATTGCCGCATGGGCGACCCGGAAACCCAGGCCGTATTGCCCCTGCTGGACCAGGAACTGCTGCCGGTGCTGGAAGCCCTGCCGGACGGGCGCCTGGACGACCTGGTGGAGCCGGGCGGTGATTTGGCCGTGCGGCCCGGAGCTGCGGCCACCATCGTGCTGGCTTCGGGCGGCTATCCCGAGGCCTATTCCAAAGACAAGGCCATCGAGGGACCGGCAGATCCGGCATCACCGGCCAGCCCGGCGGATGCCGCCTTGATTTACCATGCCGGCACCCGCCTGGACGGCGAAGGCATCCTGCGCACCAACGGAGGTCGGGTTATGGCCTGCACGGGCCGCGGGCCAAACCTCGCGGCGGCCCTGGACCAGGCCAATGCCGCCGCGGACACCCTGTGCTTCGAAAAGCTCTACCGCCGCAGCGACATCGGGTCGGGGTTCTGAGCGGACTTTTCGCCGTGGTGGTGCGGCCCGCAGTGGGTCAAGGGGTCAGATGGTCGAAGGTTCTTCCACCTCTTCTTTGGGCGTGTTGGGATCGGTCCAACCGTCCGGCTTGCCCGTAGCCCCCCCGGGGCCATTCTGATACAGGTCGATCTTGGGATCGTGGATCGGCGGCGCGGGATCGATGTCGGCATCGTAAAACTGCCCATCGCGCAGGGTCGGCGCGTCTTGGGCGTTGAAAGGCGTGATGGTGACACCCTCACCATATTGGATGAGTTCTTCCTGAATGGGGTCTTTGGCGCAGCTGCTCAGGGAAGCCATGGCCAGGGAAGCGACGAGGACGGAGGCAAGCGTGGTGCGGAACATATCTAAGCGTTTTGGTGTGTTTCAAAAGGCGGCTGCCGATGGCGGATGCCGGAGCATCCAGGCAAGAACCATCGGTGCTTCGCCCTTCTGTACCGCAAGGACGTACCAGCTGCTGGTTTCGTTACACCTGACCCCGTTAAGCCCTGTTAAGGGAAAGGGTTAAACCTGGAAAACAAGCGTTAAGAAGGCCTTCGCCTCCGGCGAAAACCCACGGTCTACAAGGGTTACAGGCGTTAACAGCATTTTTTGAAATCAAAATTCAAAACAGCCCGAAATGACGGGCAGGATGCCTGGTCGGGTAAAAAACAACGCGCCCCCGATCCTGGAGGACCGGGGGCGCGAAAGAGGAAATGCAAAAAAAATGCCTGGACGCGGATCAGCGCCCCACCATCTTGGCCGGATCCACCCATTCGGCAAACTGCTCCTCCGTGAGGTAGTCCAGAGCCAGGGCGGCATCCTTGAGCGTGGTGCCTTCGGCGTGTGCCTTGCCCGCGATCTCGGCGGCCTTATAGTAGCCAATATGGGGGTTGAGGGCGGTGACCAGCATCAGGGACTGCTGGAGCTTTTCTTCAATCACCGGATGGTTGGGTTCGATACCCACCGCGCAGTGTTCGTTGAAGGAGGCGCAGGCATCGCCGAGCAGACGGGCCGAGTGCAGCAGGTTGGCGATCATCATCGGCTTGAACACGTTCAGCTCAAAATGGCCGGTGGCCCCGCCCATGTTGATGGCCACGTCGTTGCCCATCACCTGGGCGCACACCATGGTCAGGGCTTCGGCCTGGGTCGGATTGACCTTGCCGGGCATGATGGAAGAACCGGGTTCGTTGGCCGGGATGGTGATCTCCCCGATGCCGCAACGCGGACCGGAAGCCAACAGACGGATGTCGTTGCCGATTTTCATCAGGCTGGCGGCAGCGGTTTTCAGCGCGCCGCTCATCTCCACCACGGCATCGTGCGCGGCCAGGGCTTCAAACTTGTTGGGGGCCGTGACAAAGGGCAGGCCGGTGAGCTCCGCAATGCGGAAGGCCACGTGTTCGGCGTAGCCGTCCGGGGTATTGATGCCCGTGCCCACGGCCGTGCCGCCCAGGGCCAGTTCGGCCATATGGGGCAGGGCGTTTTTGATGGTGCGCAGGGCATGGTCCAGTTGGGCTGCATAGCCGGAAAACTCCTGGCCCAGGGTCAGCGGTGTGGCGTCCATGAGGTGGGTGCGGCCGATTTTGACCACATCGCTGAAGGCCTCGGCCTTCGCCCGAAGGGTATCCCGAAGGGCTTCTATGCCCGGGATGGTCGTCTCCACCACCATTTTATAGCCCGCAATGTGCATGGCCGTCGGAAAGGTATCGTTGCTGGACTGCGACTTGTTGACGTCGTCGTTGGGGTGCACAAACTTTTGCTCGTCCGTCAGGGCCCCACCGTTGAGTACATGCGCCCGATTGGCGATCACCTCGTTGACGTTCATGTTGCTCTGCGTACCCGATCCGGTCTGCCAGACCACCAGCGGAAATTGCGCGTCGTGCTGGCCTTCGAGGACCTCGTCAGCGGCCTGCTGGATCAGCTTGCTTTTGGCCGGGTCAAGGCCGCCGATGGCTTCGTTGGTCTGCGCGGCAGCCTTTTTAAGGATGGCAAAGGCGCGCACGATCTCCAGGGGCATGCGCTGCCCGCCGATTTTGAAGTTTTGTGTGCTGCGCTGGGTCTGGGCGCCCCAGTAAGCGTCGGCCGGTACCTGTACAGGGCCGAGGGTGTCTTTTTCGGTGCGGAAAGCCATGAGGGAAGGAAATGTGGTGCTTGGGATGTGGAGATCGAAGGAGGATGATGGGGATCAGGCAGGACCGGGGAAAGCCGATTGTGGCAGGGCGTGGACTCAACGACCTTTGAAATCGGCCTTGCGCTTTTCGAGGAAGGCCTTGGTGCCTTCCTTGAAGTCGTCGGAGCCCATCAGCGTGCCGAAGGATTCAATTTCGGCGCGGTAGCCGGTGCCGATCTGCGGTTCGGTGCGGTACTTGCCGTTGATCAGGTCGATGCAGGCCGCAACGGCCAGCGGGCCTTTGCCCATGATCTTGCGCAGGGTCTTTTCGGCCGTGGCCAGGAGTTCGTCCTGCGGGACGACGGCATTGACCAGGCCGTAGTCCAGGGCCGTGGCCGCATCGATCATGTCGCCGGTCAACAGGAGCTGCAAAGCGCGGCCCTTGCCGATCAATTCGGCCAGGCGCTGGGTGCCACCATAGCCGGGAATCAGGCCAAGGTTGACTTCCGGCTGGCCAAAACGGGCATTGTCCGAGGCAATCCGCAGGTGGCAGGCCATGGTCAGTTCGCAACCGCCGCCCAGGGCAAAGCCGTTGACCGCCGCAATGACCGGCGTGGGCCCTTCTTCGATGGCGTTGAACACGTTGTGGCCGTCGGCCCCGAGCATGCGCCCCTGCTCGGGCGTGAAATCCGCAAACTCGCTGATGTCGGCGCCTGCGGCGAAGGCCTTCTCCCCGCTCCCCGTCAGGATCACCCCGCCAATCTCCGGACTGGCATTGGCTTCGGCCACCGCCTTGCCGATCTCCTGGATCAGGCCGTGGGTCAGGGCATTGAGGCTCTTGGGGCGGTTTAGGGTGAGGATGAGCACGCCATCGCGCAGCTCGCGGAGCAATTGATCAGCGCTGGAAACGTCGGACATGGTGGTATCGGTTGTCATGCGGCGGACGGCCCGTTTGCGGGCCTGGCCAGCCAATGCGGAACGGCCTGCTTTTCGCCGGAGGCGGCCGCTCCCGGAATGGGCCCCAAAGGTAACCCGGCATGCGGAGGGCAACGCGGTCGATGTAGGGCGGGATGACGAAGCCTAGCGCTGCGGTTTACCCAGGTCAGGGACCGGCGGGTCTGGCCCGCTAGGGCATGCTGTACCTTTGGAATCCGGCACCGGCTTTGCCCCTGGCCCGCCCGACGGCAGGCCCGAACCGGAGCATGCCAGTGCCCTCAAGCTTATGGACGCTTCAAACGCCAAACAGCCCTTCCCTCCAACGCCCGATGCGGCCTGGGAAGCCCGGCTGGAAAAGGAATTGCGTGGTGCCGACCGCACCGAAAAGCTGGTCTGGCAGCACCCGGACGGGCTGGACATCGAACCCTATTACCGGCTTTCACCGGACGGCTCCACGCCACCAGTGCTCGGGGACATGCCTGCCGCTTGGACGCTGCGCCCGCGCTATACCGGGGCGGCCACTGCGGTGGCCATCCGGGAAGCGGATGCGGCTGCGCGTTCGCGCGAAGCGCAGGGCCTTGACGCTGTGCTGGACGCCGACACCGCCACCACCCTGGCCGATGTGCTGCCCGAAGGCTGGCACGTCTGGTTGAGCGGCACCGGGAAACCGGCCGTGGACGGCCCCTGGTGGATGGACGCCGCCTGCCGCCAGGCCGAAAGCGGCCGAGCCGCCACGCCGGCCGACTGGCAGGCGCTGTTGGACCATGCGGCGAGCGCCGACGGAGACCGCCAGGGCCTCTACCTCGATATGGCCGCCTGGACCAATGCCGGTGCCCGCACGCCGGATGCGCTGGCTTTGGGCCTGGCCGCTGCCGCCGAATGCCTGGGCCGGGCAGCAGAAGCGGGCATGGATCCGGGTGTGGTGGCTGGCAAATTGCAGGTCCGCATGGCCGCCGGCCCGCTGTTTTTCAGCGAACTGGCCGCCTTCCGTGCCTGGCGGGTGCTGTGGCGCCTGGTCGGCGAAGGCTTCGCCAACGGCGCAGACGCTTCTGCGAACGCCTGGCCCGCCGCCCGGATGGTCGGGACGGCCTCCACCTGGAACCTGACCCGGGCGGACCGCCACAGCAATTTGATCCGCCTGTCGGCGCAATTGATGGCCGCCGCATGTGGCGGTGCGGATGTGCTGCAAGCGCCGCGTTTTGACGTTGCCTTTGCCAGCGGCGCTGCTGACGGAGCATGGACCAGTCCGGACCGGGCCGCTTTCAGCGAACGCATCTCCCAAAACCTGGCCCTGCTCCTGCGCCACGAAAGCCACCTGGAACGGGTGGGCGACCCCGGCGCCGGATCCTGGTACCTCGAACACCTCACCGACGCGATTGGGCAAAAGGCCTGGGCACGTTTCCAGGAGATTGAAAAAGCGGGCGGCTACAGCGCCGCCCTGCGGGCCGGCCTGCCTCAGGCATGGGTCGCGGAAGCGCGGCGAAGCGCCCAGGAAGCGCTGAACAGCGGCGCCCGCACCTGGATTGGCATCAACCGTTTTCCCAATGGCATGGAGGATGCCCCGGAGCTGGTGGCGCCTCAAGCCCTCAGCGGTCCGGACTTTGAGCCGCTGCAGCCCTGGGCGCCCGAATGGGCCTACCATCAGGCCCAGGCCGGTCAACATGGAACGAACGGTACAGCAGCATCAAATTCCGGAACGCGTGGTCCAAAAACCACCAAAGGCACCCCCTCATGAGCAGCACCGGAACCAAACCCGATTTCAGCGGCATCGCCTACCGGCGAACGCTGGCCGACAGCCCTGTGGCTGACCCCGCCTCCGCACGCACGGAAACGCCGGAAGGCATTGCCATTCCCGCGCAGCTGGGCCGGGAGGCCTATGCGGACCTTCGGCATTTGGATTTCGCCGCAGGCGTACCCCCTTATCTGCGCGGCCCTTACGGCTCGATGTACATCCTGCGGCCCTGGACCATCCGCCAGTACGCGGGCTTTTCCACCGCCGAGGCGTCCAATGCCTTTTACAAGCGCAACCTGGCCGCGGGGCAAAAGGGCCTTTCGGTAGCTTTCGATTTGCCCACCCACCGCGGATACGATTCCGACCACCCGCGCGTGCCCGGCGATGTGGGCATGGCCGGGGTGGCCATCGATTCGGTGGAGGACATGAAGGTGCTTTTTGACGGCATCCCATTGGGCGAGATGTCTGTTTCCATGACCATGAACGGGGCGGTCATTCCGATCATGGCCTTTTACATCGTGGCGGCCGAAGAGCAGGGCGTGGCTCCGGATCAGTTGCGCGGCACCATCCAGAACGACATCCTCAAGGAATTCATGGTGCGCAACACCTACATCTACCCGCCCGGCCCATCGATGCGCATCATCGCGGACATTTTTGCCTACACGGCCAAAAACATGCCGCTGTTCAATTCGATTTCGGTCTCCGGCTACCACATGCAGGAGGCCGGGGCTCCGGCGGATCTGGAACTGGCCTATACCCTGGCCGACGGTCTGGAATACATCCGCACCGGCCTTGCGGCGGGACTGGACATCGACGCCTTTGCCCCGCGCATTTCCTTTTTCTGGGGCATCGGCATGGACCATTTCATGGAGGTGGCCAAGCTCCGTGCCGGCCGGCTCTTGTGGGCGGAACTGATCCAGGGTTTTGGACCGAAGAATCCAAAATCCATGGCCCTGCGCACTCACAGCCAGACCAGTGGCTGGAGCCTGGCCGAACAGGACCCTTTCAACAACGTGGGCCGTACCACGGTGGAGGCCATGGGCGCGGCCCTGGGCCATACCCAGAGCCTGCACACCAATGCCCTGGATGAGGCCATCGCCCTGCCCACGGATTTTTCGGCGCGCATTGCCCGCAACACGCAATTGATCCTTCAGGAGGAAACCGGCATCACCAAGGTGGTCGACCCCTGGGGCGGCAGCTATTATGTGGAGTGGCTGACCGACCAGCTGCTCCAGCGCGCCCGGAAACACATGGCCGAAATCGAGGAGCTCGGCGGCATGGCCAAGGCCATCGAAACCGGCCTGCCCAAAATGCGCATCGAAGAAGCCGCTGCCCGCAAGCAGGCCCGCATCGACGCGGGCAAGGAGGTGCTGGTGGGCGTCAACCGTTTCCGCACCGAGGAGGCTTCGGACATCGAGGTACTGACCATCGACAATACCGCCGTGCGGCGTTCACAGGTGGAGCGCCTGGATGCGCTTCGCGCGAAGCGCGATGAAAACGCTGTGGCCGAAAGCCTGAAAGCCCTGGAAGCCGCTGCCCGCGCCGCGGGTGCCGATGGCATGAATGGCGGCAACAACACCGGCGGACCGAATTTGCTGGAGGCGGCCGTGGACGCTGCGCGCAAACGCGCCACGCTCGGTGAAATCTCCGACGCCATGGAGCGCGTGTTCGGCCGTTTCCGGGCCGTCATCCGTTCCATTTCCGGTGTGTATGCTCAAGAAATCGACATGGACGATCGATTCCGAAACGCCCGTTCCCTGGCCGACCGCTTTGCGGAGCTGGAGGGCCGTCGGCCGCGCCTGATGGTGGCCAAACTCGGCCAGGACGGCCACGACCGCGGCGCCAAGGTGATTGCCACCAGCTTTGCCGACCTGGGTTTTGACGTGGACATCGGTCCGCTCTTCCAGACGCCGGGCGAGGTGGCCCGTCAGGCCATCGAAAACGACGTGCACGTGGTCGGCGTGTCCAGCCTGGCCGGCGGACACCGCGCCCTGGTCCCCGAAGTGGTGGCCGAACTCAAAAAGGCGGGCCGCGAAGACATCATGGTCATCTGCGGTGGCGTCATTCCCGAACAGGATTATGCCGCACTCTACGAAGCCGGTGCGGTGGGCATTTTTGGTCCGGGTACGGTGATCGCCGAGGCGGCGAAGGATATTCTGAACCTGTTGATCCAAAGCCGCGAAGCGTGAGCGGCCCCAAACCTACCGGGTCCGATGCAGCTGCGGGCGCGAACCGAAATGAGCAGCCGCAGGCCGTACCGCCCACAGGCGCATCCGAGCAGCAGCGCGAGGCCGCCCGGCACGCGGCCGGGGCTGCCTACCTGTCCCGGCAGCAGCAGCCATGGACCCTGGATCGGCTCAAGGAAGGGCTTTCGGCCGGAGACCGCGGTGCCCTGGCCAAAGCCTTGACCCTGGTGGAGAGCCACAAGGCCGAACACCGCCGCCAGGCGCGGGAACTGATCGACGCCTGCCTGCGCGACGGCATGGGCGCGGATACGGAACGATCGTTCCGAATTGGCGTGACGGGGGTGCCGGGTGCCGGCAAAAGCACCTTCATCGAAGCGCTGGGCATGCATTGGATTGCCCAGGGCCACAAGGTGGCCGTGCAGGCCGTGGATCCTTCGTCGGCCATCAGCGGAGGCAGCATCCTGGGCGACAAAACCCGCATGGAACAGCTCTCGGCACAGGCGGAGGCGTTTGTCCGCCCTTCCCCCAGTCGGGGCACCCTGGGCGGCGTGACTGCGCGTACGCGCGAACACCTGCTGCTCTTTGAAGCTGCGGGCTACGACCGGCTGATCGTGGAAACGGTCGGCGTAGGCCAAAGCGAAACGGCCGTGCACGGCATGGTGGACGGCATGCTGCTGCTGCTCATCCCCGGTGCGGGCGACGAACTGCAGGGCATCAAACGGGGCATTGTGGAAATGGCCGATTGGCTGGTGGTCAACAAAGCCGATGGTCCGGGCGCTTCCAAAGCCTCGGAAACCGAAGCGGATTACCGCCGCGCCCTGCACCTCTTCCCGCCTACCGACCACGGCTGGACGCCACCCGTGCTCCGCTGTTCCGCCCTTACGGGCGAAGGCCTCCCCCACGTGGCCGATCAACTCGAAGCCTTCCGCAGCCATATGCTCGAAGGTGGGCACCTGTTGGAACGCCGCCGCCAACAGGCCGGCACCTGGATGCACGAAGCCATCCGCGATGCCCTGACCGCCGACTTTTACGGCGCTCCGGGTGTGGCCGGAAAACTCAAAAGCATGGAAGCCAAGGTTCGCGCTGGGCAATGGCATCCCTTGCTGGCCGCAGAGCGTTTGCTGGGGGAGTTCGCCGGAGGCGGAAACTGAAGCGAACGGGTACGTTTTATGCCTGCACGCCCATTGCTGTCTTTTGAGGGATGCGGGTGCTATTCATTTAATGTATTGTTCATCTTTTCAGACGATCTTATCCGTATTTTGTGCGCTCACTTCACATCCCATCGCATCATGACCAAACGTTTCCTTTCCCGTATTCTGTTTGCACTCCTTCTGGGTTCCGCTGGATTGCATGCGCAAACCCTTACCGAAGCCAATTCGGCTCCTGCCATTGGCCACACCACCACCGTCTCCACATTCAGCCTGTCATTTCCAAACGATTTCACCGAACGTCAATCGGGCTCCGGTGTAACCTGGGATTTATCCGGAGTTGGCACAGGAAGCAGCAATTCCACGACATACCAGACGCCAAGTGGCGGCAGCGTTGCGTCGGACTATCCATCGTCCAACATGTTGTCCATTGATGCCAGCACCGGAGGCGAAACGTATATGGCCGTCGGTGCTACCGGCTGGAACATCCAGGGTACCTATGGCGCTTCTTTTGGGCAACAGCAATTCAGCGCTGACCCGCGTGAATTCATGGTCTATCCATTTTCTCTGGGCGATTCGGAAACTTTCAGTTTCACTGGGACCTTCGACAATTTTGTCACGCCATTGATTCCCCGTGGAGGCTCTCAAAAACTCGAATGCGATGGCATGGGCACCCTCATTTTGCCTTCGGGCACGGTCGAGAATTGCATTCGTGTTCTGGCAACCTCGAATTACGACGATGATTTTGGCGTAATCTCCCTCAACTACATCGACTCCATATGGCTGTGGTTCCGTCCGGGCACCAGGGATTACATCGCCACCATCAGCTTGTTCTATCTGGATGGCGTTTATACGCTTGGCGCAGGATCCATTCGTGCGAATTCGGAAATCATGCCTACAACCGGCGGTGTTGCTCCTGGTTTTGAAGCAGCGCATGCCGTGACCCTGGCGCCCAACCCCGCCCTGGACCGCATCCACCTTTCCGGCGCCCGCGCCGGTTCAACCCTGGAGCTTTTTGGCATGGACGGCCGGATGTTGCAGGCCTGGACCCTGGAGGAAAACAACCCCTGGCTGCAGTTGCCCACGGGCATGGCTCCTGGCAGCTACGCCTTGCGCCTGACCGGCGAAGGCCGCATCCAGCGCATGACGCTGATCAAGCAATAGTACTAGCACCGGAGAACGCGCCGGCGCTCCCCGCATAAACGGCAAAGCCCTCGCCCTGAACGGCGGGGGCTTTATCTTTTGGGCATGGCGCAAAATGCAAGCCTCGATCCACTGCCCGGCATCCGCAAGCAGTTTGCCTACTACCGCCAACTCGGGGAAAAGACGATGGCCCAACTGGACGATGCCGATTTGACGCGTTCGCCGGAAGGCAGCGGCAGCAGTGTGGCCATCATCGTCAAGCACCTGTGGGGCAATATGCGCTCGCGCTGGACGGATTTTCTGACCAGCGACGGGGAAAAACCGTGGCGCAACCGGGAGGCGGAGTTTGACGGGGATCTGCACGCGCGCGACATCATCCTCCAGCATTGGAACCAGGGTTGGGAATGCCTGTTTGAGGCCCTGGATGGCCTGTCGGCCAAAGATTTGGAACGAACGGTCTATATCCGCAATCAAGGGCATACCGTGCTGGAAGCCATTCACCGGCAGATGATGCACTACGCCTACCATGTTGGGCAAATCGTGCTGTTCGGCAAGCTGTTCAAAGGGGATGCCTTTCAATCCCTGAGCATCCCCCGCGGCAAATCCGCTGCGTTCAACGAGACGCTGTTTGCACAGGACAAACAGCGGACCCATTTCACCGATGGGCTTATGAAATCCGGGGAATCGGAAAATGGGGCTTAAGCAGCACCACCTGCACAGGCCTCAGCGGAACCACAGCAGCACCCCACCCAGTGCCGTCATGAAGAGGATGAAGCGGCGGTAGTGCAGGTCCTGGATATGCCCGACCAAACGAACGCCCACAAACAATCCCAGTACCAGGGCCGGCAGGGTCCACAACGACAACGGCAATCCCTGGGCATTGACCGTCTTCCAGGACCAAATGTGAAAGGGCAGCTTGAACCAATTCAACACCAAATAAAACCAGGCCGCAGTGCCGATGAAGGCATTTTTGGGCAGCTGCATGGCCATGAAATACAGGTTGGCAAAAGGCCCGGCCAGGTTGCCCACCATGGTGCCAAACCCAGCGGTGAGGCCCAAAACTCCGGGAAACCAGCCTTTGTTTTTAACCGGGGCGCGTTTGCGGCGGTCCCACCAAAGCAGGGCAAGCACACTCCCAAAAATGATGACCCCCATGCTGCGCTCAAAGGCATCGGCCGGAATGCGCACGCCAAATACCACCCCGGCCACCACGCCAACCGCCGCCCAGGGCAGAAAATGCAGCAGGGAAAGCCAGTTGGCATGGCGGTGGTAATACCAGACCGCAAACAGGTCGCCGGCCATGAGCATGGGCAAGACCAATCCGGTGGAGGCTTTGCCACCAAACGCGTAGGCCATCATGGGAATGGCCAGCATACCAAGGCCTTTCACACCCGCCTTGGACACCCCGATCAAAAACGCACAGAACAGCGCCATACCCCATTGTGCTGCGCTGTAGGTGTCCGGAGGCTGAAGGCCGGCCCAGATGCTCAGGATGGCTTGCGGAGTGAGGTCGGGCACGGCTCCGGAAATCTTACAGCTGCTCGATGACCATGGACATCAGTTCGGACCAGATGGCATGCACGTGCGCGCCTTCGCGCGCGAAGCGCACGATCAATACATTCTTGGGCGGGTAACAATAGAGGTACTGGCCGTAAAGCCCGTTGGCAAAATAGACGCCCGCCTCCGGGTGCTCCAGCCACTGCTGGTACTTGTAGCGGATGAACTGACCGTCTGCGCTGCTACCCTGAGCCGCCTCTTCCAGAAAGTCCCGGGGCACCAGCTGCTCGCCGTTCCAATTTCCCATGTGGAGCATGAGGCGCCCGAACCGGGCGAAGTCCCGCGCTGTGGCGTTCATGCAGCAAAAAGCCCTGGGCATGCCGTTGCCGTCCTCGGTCCAGCGCATGGGGTACTCGGTGCCGATGCGCTGCCAGAGCCGGGTGGCCAACAGGTCTTCAAGGGATTCGCCGGAGGCGGTTTCCAGAATCATGCCCAGCAACTGGGTACCGGCATTTTCATAGCGCCATTGTTTTGCCGGATCGCAACGGCTGTCCGATACACGCGACGGCAAACGGTCCAGATGCCGGGTGTAATACACCCATCCATCGGGAGGACAAGTGATCCCGCTGGTGTTGTTCATCAGGTGCTCCAACGTAACGTCCGTTCGACCAAAGTCGGGCAGGTAGTGCTGCACCGAATCTTGCAGGCTGCGGATCCAGCCCTCTTCCAGGCCAACGCCCACCAGGTAGCCGATGAAGGTTTTGGCCACCGAAAAGCTGGTCATGGAACTGCGCGGCCCCGCACCGGGCGCATAGTACTCGTACAGGATGCTGTCGTTGCGGATGACCAAAAACGCCAGGGTCGGCGAATCTTCCAGGCGTTCTTCGAGGCTGCAGGTTTCCAGCGAAAGGATGGGCTTGACCACCCGCATCGCCCCTAAGGCCTGCAGGTCTTCGGCTTCGGGCCAGGTCCACGTGTTTGCAGCCGGAGGAATGCTGATGGCCGGAAAACGGAACTGGTCGTTGTAGTCCGGGGCGTTGTACCACCAGCGGCGGCTGAGGGTACAGCCGCTGGTCAACAGCAGCAACAGGAAGACGATCGGCCACGCCCGGTGGATCCGGAACGTAATGCGGCGGGAAACCATGCGTACGGGTGGATTTTCGATAACGCTGGATACCGGCCATAGGCAGCCGAAGCAGCGGGAAAGGCCCGCAAATTACGGCGCGTCCAAAGGCCTTGCGAAACCGAGGCTACTGCACCATGGTTCAGGTCTATTGCTCAGGTATTCTCCTGTGGCTCCTCGCCGTGCGGTCCGCTGCGGTCCTCCAGCTTCCGGTCGCTGACCTCCCGGTCCAAAAAGCGGTTCAACCGATCCACCGGCACATTGCTGTGCACGGTACCAAAGCGGTCCACCTCAATGGCAAAACCCTGCAGGTCCGGATTGACCTTGGGCAAATCCCCTTTGGGCTGAGGTTGCTGTTCCGTCCTTTTGGCCGTGCCGGAAGGCTTGGCTTTGGAAGGCTTGGACTTGCCTGAATCGGGGTTGCTTGAATCGGGGTTGCTGGATGCGGATTGGGAAGCGGACATATGCGGCTGGATTGGCGGCCTGGTTGGCGGCTTGGATATTGGTAACGGCAACCCGGTCGGTAGCTTCAGCCTGCGTTTTGCACCAGCGCATCAAAATGCGTAAGGGCTTCTCGAAGGCGCTGCACAACGGTGGATTGCCCGAGGGTGGACATCATATCAAACGCCGGAGGGCCCTGGGTGGTTCCCGCCAGGGCCAGGCGCAACACCGGCAAGACGGCGCCGAAGCCCAGGGATTCGTCCTCCATGAAGGCTTTCACTTCCGCTTCCACGGCAGGGGCCGAGAAATCGGCCAGGGCTTCCAGCCGGCTGGCCAGCCGCTCAAACGCAGGCCGGCGTTCGGGGTTGTATTTCTTGCGCAGGGTCTTTTCGTCGTAGGCCTGTACCGGGCCAAAAAAGTAGTGGCCCTTCTCCGGCATCTCCCGCACAACCTGAACCCGTTCCTTGAGCATGCCGGCCACGGCCACACAGGTATCCCGGTCCACGGATTGCCCCCCATCGGCCATCAAGCCCTGCAGTTCCGCGCCGAGTTCGGCATCGCCGCGCTGCTTGAGGTGCTCCTGGTTGAACCAGGTGGCTTTTTCAAAATCAAAACGCGCACCGGCCTTGCCCACCCGGTCCAGATCAAAGGCAGCCTTCAAGGCATCCGCTGTGAAAATCTCCTGTTCCGTACCCGGGTTCCAGCCCAGGAAAGCCAGCAGGTTGATGACCGCAGAAGCCTCAAAACCGTACTCCCGGAAGCCCGGCCAAATGGCCTGCGACTCCGGATCGGTCCAGTCGATCGGAAAGACCGGGAAGCCCAATTTGTCAGCGGTGCGTTTGCTCAGTTTCCCTTTGCCGTTCGGGTTGAGGATGAGGGGCAGATGCGCAAAGGTCGGCGGCGTCCAGCCGAAGGCCCGGTACAACAGCAGGTGCAGCGGACAGGACGAAAGCCACTCCTCCCCGCGGATGACGTGGGTGATGCCCATGAGGTGGTCGTCCACCACATTGGCCAGGTGGTAGGTGGGCAGGCCATCGGCTTTGAGCAATACCTTGTCGTCCACTTCGCTGCTGTTGAAGGACACCGCGCCGCGGACCACATCGGTAAAGGCAATGTCCTCGTTTTCCGGCACCTTGAGCCGCAGCACTTTCGGCGCGCCTTCGGCGATCAGCCGGCCGCTTTCTTCTGGCGGCAGGCTGAGGGTATTGCGCAGCCGCATGCGCTCCACGGCGTCGTATTTGGGCGGCGGATTCCCTTGGGATTCGGCCTTCGCCCGCCAGGCGTCCAGTTCCGCTTCGGTATCAAAGGCCCAATAGGCGTGCCCGGCATCCAACAGCTGCTTGGCGGCCTCCGCATAGATGTCCCGGCGCTCGCTTTGGCGGTAGGGGGCGTGCGGACCTCCCTGCTGGGGCCCTTCGTCCGGGGTCATGCCCAGCCAGGCCAGGGCTTCGAGGATATAGGCTTCCGCGGCCGGGACATAGCGCTTCTGGTCCGTGTCCTCGATGCGCAGCAGGAATTGCCCGCCGTGGCGGCGGGCGAACAGCCAATTGTACAGCGCCGTGCGGACCCCGCCGATGTGCAGGGGTCCCGTGGGGCTGGGGGCAAAACGAACGCGGACGTTGGGAGCAGCTTCCATGGTCAACCGGGCATTTGTGGGCGCACGAGGCCGCGCAAAAGCGGCCAACCACGCCCATTTGGAGCGGCAAAGGTAGGCCGGGTCGGGAGCTCGCCCGCGGCACAAACGCCTTTTGGCCGACCTGTGGACATCCTCTTGGGCGGAAAGCCGTCACGCGCCGCCCATTTGCGGGTATGAAGGCCTATTTTGCATCCTTCGGCCGGAGGCCACGCCTGTTTACCGCTTGGACCCGTCTCTATATATGGTGTTCCCCGGCCCTATTGTTTCACGCTGCGTTCATGCCATCCTCCATGTACTTTGTCAAGACGCCGTTTTACCTCAAGCGCGTGTTTGGTTCCATGACCTGGGAGCTTCCCGCCCAGGCCAATCCGGCACATACAGACCCCGCATTGGCGCCCGCCTCCGGCGAAGGCCAACCCACCCTGTACCTGACCTTCGACGATGGCCCCACGCCCGGCATCACCGAGTTTGTGCTCGACGAACTCAAGCGCTTTGACGCCACAGCCACCTTCTTTTTGGTGGGCAGCAATGCTGAAAAACACCCCGAGCTGGTCGAGCGCATGCGCGCCGAAGGCCACGCCGTCGGCCACCATTCCTACAGCCACCTGAACGGTTGGAAAACCGATGACGACACCTATCTGGAAGACGTCCAGCGCGCGGCAGAATTGATCGGCGGTCCGCTGTTCCGCCCGCCGTACGGCCGCATCAAAATCACCCAGATCGAGGCCCTGAAGCGCGACCACCACATCGTGATGTGGGACGTGATCTCCGGCGATTTCGACCAGAGCATCTCCCGGCAGCAATGCCTGGACAATGTGCTGGGCAATGCCAAGGCCGGTTCCATCGTGGTGCTGCACGACAGCGTCAAGGCCGAGGAAAAAATCCGCTTTGTCCTGCCGCGGGTGCTGGAGCGCTTCGCCGAAAAGGGCTTTGCCTTTTCGGCCGTACCAGCCGAAGCCCCGGTGGAAGCCTGATCCCGAAACGCCACACCGCCCACGCCCGATGTTGCCGCTGACGGACACCCACGCCCACCTTTACCACGGCCGCTTTGATCAGGACCGTGGGGAAGTGCTCGCGCGTGCGCGCGAGGCCGGCGTCCAGCGCATTGTGCTGCCCAACATCGACCGCAGCTCCATCCGCGCCATGCTGGACCTGGCCGCCGCCGAGCCGGGCTACTGCCTGCCGGCCATGGGCATCCACCCCTGCTCCATCGGCGCCGATGCCGACGCGGAACTGGACGCCGCCGAAGCCTGGCTTTTCAACCCGCCCGAGGCCCTTCCACAAGGGATCCGCTTTTGCGCCGTTGGCGAAATCGGCCTGGATTTCTACTGGGACACCACCCACGCGGAGGCCCAGAAACGCGCTCTGGCGCGGCAGCTGGATTGGGCCATAACCCTCGACCTGCCCGTGCTGTTGCACACCCGGGAGGCCAACGACGCCACCCTGGATCTGGTTGAAGCTGCTCAACGCAAAGGGGCCGGGGAGGCTTCGCCGCGCCGCCTGCGCGGCATTTACCACTGTTTCAGCGGCACGGTCGAGCAAGCCGAACGCGCCGTGGCCCAGGGCTTCATGCTGGGCATCGGCGGGGTGGCCACCTTCAAGAATGGCGGCCTGGACCGCGTGCTGCCCGGCATCGCGCTGGAGCATCTGGTCCTGGAAACCGACGCGCCCTACCTGGCCCCCACGCCGCACCGCGGCAAGCGCAACGAGCCCGCCTATACGGCCCTGGTGGCCGAACGCCTGGCCGGCTGGTACGGGACCACGCCCACTGCCATCGCGGAGGCCACGAGCCAAAATGCCGCCCGCATGTTCGGGTGGTGATGCCCGGGCAAGCTGCGCTTTTGGGGGGTGTTGTGTACGCCGGACCGGCGAAAGCTCCCTTAAACCCTGCCTGTTGCCCCGACAGCCGGTGGTATGACGCAAGCCTGACGCGAAGCATGCGCTGCGGACCTTGTATGTGTCGTTGACAATGGTGAACTTTGGCAACCGCTGAAAAGCCCGTTTGCCGGGCTTTTTCGCGCATGAGCGCTTCCCTGTTGAAGCGGTGTGGCCCAGGATGCCTTTGGAGGCAATCCACACCAGGCAGGAAAGTGTCTATTTGGAGAGGTGACCGAGTGGTCGAAGGTGCTCGCCTGGAAAGTGAGTGTGCGCCAAAAGCGTACCGCGGGTTCGAATCCCGCCCTCTCCGCCACCGGCCGGTCCGTTCCACGATCAGGCATTTTGTCTGGGCAGTTTGAGGAACAGATCGGCCGCCGCGCTGGCGGCTTGTGCAAAACCTGCGTTGTGCACAAAATGCCGTTCCTTTAGCGCATCCGATAATCCCTGCCGGAGGCACCGGTTAGGGTCGAACTATCCCAAACCAAGCCCCCAAAACCACCCTTTTCCCATGTCCAAGAAGCTGACTGCAGGAATTCTGTTCGGCGCGCTGATGGTTGCCGCCGCTCCGACCTGGGCCCAGGATGCCGCTGAAGCGGCCGGTGCCGCCGACTCTTTCGGCATGCCCCTGCTCAAGAAGTATTTCATCGACGGTACCTGGCAGTTCATGGGCATCGTGCTCATCTGTTTGATCCTCGGTTTGGCCTTCTGCATCGAGCGCATCATCAGCCTCAGCCTGGCCGACACCAATACCTCCAAGCTGCTCAACGAGGTGGACGAGGCCTTGAAGGCCAAGGACGTGGAACGCGCCAAGGAAATCTGCAAGTCCACCCGTGGGCCCATTGCCTCCATCCTGTGGCAGGGCCTCATCCGGGTGCGCGAAGGCATCGACGTGGTCGAGAAATCCCTCAGCGCCTACGGCTCCGTGCAAATGGGCCTGCTGGAACGCGGCTTGGTTTGGATTTCCCTCTTTATCGCCCTGGCCCCGATGCTCGGTTTCATGGGTACGGTGATCGGTATGATCGGCGCGTTTGACGACATTGCCAACGCCGGTGCCATTTCCGCCTCCGTTGTAGCCGGCGGTATTAAAGTGGCTCTTTTGACCACCGTTTTCGGCCTCATTGTGGCCGTTATCCTGCAGATTTTCTA
>JAUIHG010000249.1 GCA_030432405.1 Bacteroidia bacterium
GGAAGCAGCGTGCGGGCTTGCCGCGTGCGAAGCGGACACAGCAGCATTGGAAGGCGGCGTGGAGGCCGATGGCATGGTCGATGAAGCAGCAGACGGCGCGGCCACCTGGGCGTGCTTCAGGACTTCGGAAAGCGGGGCATGGAGCATGGCAAAGGGATAAAAGGGGGCGTAGTGTTGATTGTTTTTCTGGAACGATCGGTTTAAATCCGACCGCCGCCTGCTCCAAGCGCCATCCAGGCAATCTGGAAACGGCGCTCCAGGTCTTCGGTCTCCGCGTAGGCATCGGCCTGACGCGTGGCTTCGTTGCACAACCAATGGGCCGCAGCCACCAAACCCTGCGCGTTGTAGGCCACCGGCGGCTCACCGATGGTGGCCAACCCCTGCTCCGCACATTCCTGCGCGCTGAGCGCAAAGCGCGCGCCCTCCGGAAACCACTCGGCATGCCGCCAAGCCAGGTCCGCCAAGCGGCCGGGCAGGGTGCCCAATGCCGAGGCCAGGTCGCGCTCCAGCAGGACGGCCTCTCCGCGCAAGCGACGCGTGCGCGCCACAGCCCGATAAGGATCGGCAGCCTCCTGCCGCTGAACGGGTTCGGGTTTGGGCTCGGAAGGCCGGCGGAAGGGCGCGTGCATCGGTTCCGGCCAATCGGGTTGCGGCTGCACGGTCAGGGGTTGGGAGGCCGGTTGCGGTGGGACAGCGGCGGGCTGCTTTCCGGGTGTGGCCTTCGCCCGCTTGCGGGCATGCCGTCTTCCACGGACCACGCGCAGGGGCTTGTCGGTCTTCACCGAAACGTCGGAAAGCGGAGCAACAGAGGAGGCGACGAGGGCGGTAGCGGCGGTCATAACAGTGGGGTTTAGCAGCTGGGTTTAACAACGGGACAAAAGCGTGCAGGGCAATGGAAGACTGGAAACCAGGGCTTTAGGCCAAATGGCCTGCTTCCTTGCCAACAGCTTTAGCAAGTTTACTAAGATTTTTAGCCAATGGACAACTTTCGCCAAAAATTTTGGCAATGGCTGCATAATCCGGTCCATCATGCGCTATGGCCTCAGTGATGCTATCGCATGAGGCTATCACGCCAACGCCTCTACCAGCAGCGTCATCCAATCCATTAAAACGGCTTCAGATGGGACCGGCTCGGCAAAGGCCTGCAAGGGTTCGGGCCGCACTACCTGTACACCAATCGGCACGAAGCGGGCCGATCTGGGTATATGCGGCCGCATGGCGCCGGGAGGCCTTCGGGAATTGCCTAGCTTATCGCAAAACGTCCTTCCCGCGACGCGATTTCCCGTTGAAACGCCCTTCCGAAACGCCATTCCGAAATGAATCCAAAATGAATAAAGACAAGAAGAAACCGACCACCAACGACGCCGGCATTCCGGTCCCCAGCGATGAACATTCCCTAACCGTAGGTCCCGATGGCCCCATTCTGTTGCACGACCATTTCCTCATGGAACAGATGGCCAATTTCAACCGGGAGATGATTCCCGACCGCCAGCCCCATGCCAAGGGCTCGGGCGCGTTTGGCCATTTTGAAGTGACCCACGATGTGAGCGCCTATACCAAAGCCGCGCTGTTCCAGCCCAATACCAAAACAGACGTGCTTTCGCGTTTTTCCACCGTGGCCGGCGAAAGCGGCAGCCCGGACACCTGGCGCGACGTGCGTGGCTTTTCGTTGAAATTCTACACGCCGGAAGGCATTTACGATATGGTCGGCAACAACACGCCGGTCTTTTTTGTGCGCGACCCGATGAAATTCCAGGACTTCATCCATTCGCAAAAACGCCGCGCCGACAACGGCATGCGCGACCACGACATGCAGTGGGACTTCTGGACGCTTTCGCCGGAATCGGCGCATCAGGTCACCATCCTGATGAGCGACCGCGGCATCCCGAAAAGCTACCGCCACATGAACGGCTACACCAGCCACACCTACATGTGGGTGAATGCAAAAGGAGAGCGCTTTTGGGTCAAGTACCATTTCAAAACCGACCAGGGCATCGATTTTCTGACCCAGGAAGAAGCCAACCGCCTGGCCGGCGAAGACGCCGACTACCACCGCCGCGACCTCTTCGAGGCCATCCACAGGGGCGAGCATCCCAGCTGGACGCTCAAGGTCCAGGTCATGCCCTTTGAGGAAGCCGGCAATTACCGCATCAATCCTTTCGATTTGACCAAGGTTTGGCCGCACGGGGATTATCCGTTGCACGAGGTCGGCAAGCTCACGCTGAACCGCAATCCGACGGATTTCCATACCGAAATCGACCAGGCAGCCTTTGAACCCAACAACATGGTCCCGGGCATCGGCTCCAGCCCGGACCGCATGCTGCTGGCCCGTTTGATTTCCTATGCCGATGCCCATCGCGCGCGCCTGGGGGTGAACTACAAACAGATTCCCGTCAACCGGCCCACCTGCCCGGTGCACAGCTACAGCAAGGGCGGGGCCATGCGGATGCAAAAGGTTTCCGACCCGGTCTACAAACCAAATTCAAAAGGAGGCCCCAAAGCCGATCCGGAGCGTTATCCGGAAGACGCGGTCTGGAGCACCGATGGCCAATTCATGCGCACGGCCTACACCTTGCGCAAGGACGACGACGACTTCAGTCAACCCGGCGCATTGGTTCGCGAGGTCATGAACGACGCCCAACGCGATCGCCTGGTGGAAAATGCCGTGGGACACCTCAAAGGCGGGGTCAGCAAACCGGTTCTGGAACGGGCGTTCGCCTATTGGCGCAACATCGACCCGGATGTGGGCGAGCGGATCAAAAAGGGCGTGCAGGGCAGTTGATCGGGCTGCATTTTCTTCGTGGGCATGAACCACGACGATGCAGCCGGCGCTCCGGCCTTTTCCGCTGAAGCTTTCGGCTCGGGCCCCCATGCCGGAGTGGTTGCCGCGCTGCTGGACACCTATGCGGATGCCGTTGCAGCGTTGAAGTCCTCCATCGAAGGCCTGTCCGATACCGCCCTGGCTGCGGTCGTGGACGCGGAGACTGCAGATCCGGATTGCCGCTCCATCCAAACGGTGCTGGCCCACGTCGTGGGTTCGGGCTACAATTATGCGGTGGCCGTTCGCCGATGGCTCGGCGAAGACTGCGCGTACCAGGAGCCCGCGCTCCTGGATTCCGCAGCCGCCTATGCCGGTGCACTCGACGCCATGCTGGCCTACAATGTGGCGCTCTTCCGCGACCACCCCGACCTGCCCCTGGAGGCCTATGCCGCTGCGGACAAAATCAAGGTGCGCTGGGGGCAGTTGTACGATGTGGAGCAGCTCTACGAACACGCCATCCTGCACGTGTGGCGGCACCGGCGGCAGATCGAAACCTTCAAGCGGAAGCTCGAGGGCGCTGCCCGGGCCCCGCTCTACCACAACCGCCGATTCACCGCCCTGGCCAACTCGGAGAACGGCGCGGTCTCCGAAGGCATGGTTTTCCATTACCAGCAGGAAGGCAATGTGCTGCGCTGCCGCTACAGCGGCCCGGAAATCCGGTATGGCCAACTCATCGGCCTGGTGGACGCCGAAGGCCGCATCGACATGCGCTACCACCAGGTGGACCGGTCGGGCACGTTGATGACGGGCATCTGCCGCTCAACGCCCGAGCGCCTGCCCAACGGCAAAATCCGCCTGCATGAATCCTGGCGCTGGACCTCCGGCGACGGCTCCGAAGGCACCTCAACCCTGGAGGAAATCTGAACCACCGCCCTCCAGCCATGTCCGTGCTCGACCACCTTTCCTCCGCCCGGGGCCACAGCGACAACAGCGCCAACATTGCCCTGGCCGAACGCCTGGCCACCTCCAAGGACCGAGCTGCCGTGACCACGGCCATCGGGGAACTGGTGGCCCACATGCAGGACCCCGATCGCCGCCGCAGCGGCGACTGCATCAAGGTGCTCTACGAAATCGGGAATCGCAATCCCCGCCTGATCGGCGAACACCACGCCGCCCTGTTGGCCCTGCTCGAACACCGCAACCAACGCCTGGTCTGGGGCGCCATGCAAGCCCTGGCCAGCATCGCCGAGCAGCGCCCGACGGAATTGGTCGCTGCCCTGGACCGCATCGTCCCCGCCATGAACGGCGGCTCGGTGATTGCCTCGGACGCCGGTGCAGAACTGCTGGCCCGGCTTTGCGCGCTGGACGCGCACCGCGACGCCGCAGAGCCCCTGCTGCTCGAACACCTCTGGCAATGCCCCATCAAGCAGCTGCCCCAGTACCTGGAAAAAGCCCAGCGCTGCATCCGCCCCGACAGCCTGGAAGCCTACCTGGCCGTGCTCGACACCCGCCTGCCCGAATGCACCCGCGAGAGCCAGGCCAAGCGGCTGCAAAAAATCCGCAAGCAGCTGGTGGCGGGGTGATTTGGCCATGCCTCCCGCATAATCCTCCACCTTTTCGCCCCCAACCTCTAGGGCCCCGGCCACTGCTCCGTATCCCTATTCTTTCGAAAACGGATTGATGTCCGGCCGCTTGCGCACCAGCCCCATGCCCACCGCGCGCTGCAGCTTGTCGGCCCCGTGTTTGCCGCGCATCCGGTCCATGGCCTGGTAGAGGCGGATGTGCTCCGGCGTGTCTTCAAAAAGGTCGATCTGGTGGTTGCCCGCCACCAGTTCGCTGAGCCGCACGCCCACCAGGCGGATGAGCAGGCGCCGGTCGTAGAGCTTGTCGAACAGCTCGCCCAGGAACAGGG
>JAUIHG010000250.1 GCA_030432405.1 Bacteroidia bacterium
CCGTTTGTTGACCGCTTCAATACGGTCGTTGGCGGCGTGGTGGTAGTCGAAGTAGCGCTGTGAATCCGGAACGAGGCCCAGGAGCAGCACGCCCTGGTCCTTCAGGTAGCCGATGTCCACCCCGGCGTGTCCGGGTTCGGCCCAGTGCAGGCCGTAGCCATTGAGTTCGCCGGTCCAGGCGCGCAAGCGCTCCAGCCCGCGGGCCTGCACCTCCGGCAGCCCGTCCACGGCAAAGCCGCGCGGCGTGAAACCGCCCCGGTCGGATTCCACGGCCAGTACGTGTTGTTCGCCCGTACGGGCGAAGGCTTCCGCCACCGACTCCGCATAGACTTTGGCGCCACGGGCACCGTTCTCCTCGTTCATCCACAACACGCAGCGCAGGGTATGCTGGGGCCGCCAGCCCAGCGCCCGATAGGCCTCCAACACGGCCATGGACTGCACCACGCCCGTGCCGTCGTCGTGGGCGCCCTGGGCCAGGTCCCAGGAATCCAGATGCCCGCCCACCGCAATGATGCGGTCCGGATGCACGCTGCCCCGGATCTCCCCGATCACGTTGGCGCTCCATACGTCCGGCAGGTTCTTGCAGGACAGCTCCAGGCTGACTTCCAGGTTTGGATCCTGGCGCAGGGCCCGGCTGAGCATGGAGGCGTCGCGGGTGCTGATGGCCGCCGCGGGGATGGAGTCGCCAACCGCGCGGTAGCGCATCACTCCGGTATGGGGAAGGTCGTCGTCGCGCAGGTTCATGGAACGCACCAGCACGGCCACCGCGCCGTATTCGGCCGCCACGGCCGCGCCGCTGCCCCGCTGGTCCACGCAGCCGCTGTAGGCGGCGAAGGTGGAAATCAGCCGCGGCTCCATGGGCCGGTTGTAGAGCACAATCTTGCCCTCGAGGTGTTCGCGGCCCATGGCCTCCAGGTCATCAAGGCCAAAGACCTCCACCACGCCTGCCCGGATGCGGTTGGGCGCATCGGGCGTCCCGCGGCCCCAGGTGCCCACGCTGCCGCCCAGGGCGCAGACCTGCAGTTCCTCCACCGCGTTTTGGTTCAGGCTGGCGCTGTAGGCCTCGGCCGTTTCCCGTTCGCCGCGCACCCAATGCGGGACCAGGACCGGTTGCAGCCAGACGCTGTCGCAGCCCAGGCCGCGGAGTTTGTCGGCAGCCCACTGCACGGCGCGGGCGGCGTTATCGCTGCCGCTCAGCCGCGGTCCGATCTCGGTGCAGAGTTCCACCAGGTTGGGATAGGCCGAGCTGGCGGTCAGCGCCTGGTCGAAAGCCGCCCGCATGCGCAGGGAGTCGCTTTCGCCGAAGGCGAAGGCATCCGGGAGCCCGGCCGGCGCGTCGGCAGGAGCTTGTGCTCCCGCAGGAACCGACAGCAGCAGCCCCAACACCACCAGCAAGGCTTGCGCATGGGCTGAGCAGGTGTTGTGCAGGTGGAGCAAGTACCGGTATTGGCCGGAAAAGGACGCTGATGCAGGCGTGATGGGCAGCATTCGAAACATTTTGGTGCAATTGGGCAAGGGAATGGCAATTTAGACGCTTTTCTTAGCGCATCCCGACAACCGCTGCCCATGGCTTCCCAAACCGATCTGCGTCCCTTTTTCAACGCGGCTATTTCAGCAAACTGCGTGGTGTTTGCTTTTGACGGGCACAAGTTCCAGGTGCTCGTGATCCGGCGGGTGCGCGAACCCTTCGCCGGCAGCCTTGCGCTGCCGGGGCGTTTGCTCCTTCCGGACGAAGACGTGGAGGATGTGGCGCTGGCTTCGGTCTCCAACCTGACCGGCATCCGCAAGCCTTACCACAAACAAGTGCGGGCCTTTGGTAAAACCGCGCGGCACCCGGCCGGCCGGGTGGTGTCGGTGGCCTACTATGCCCTTGTGCGCCTGGACGAGGTGCAGCTTGAGGCCACCGAGTTTGCCGCCGAACCGCGTTTTGTGCCCGTCGAAGCCCTGCCCGAGTTGGCCTTTGACCATAGCCAGATCGTGCGCTCGGCCCTTCGCCGCTTGCAGAAACGGCTCAAAAGCAAGCCGGTGGCGCTCGAACTGTTGCCCCGCAAGTTCACCCTGCCGATGCTGCACCGGCTCTACGAAGACCTCTTCCATACCGAAATCGACAAGCGGAATTTCCGGCGGAAGATTTTGGCCTCGGACATCTTTGTGCCCCTGGACGAATACCTCGAAAACGGCCAGAACCGTCCGCCGCGCCTCTACAAGGCCGATCCGGACAAGTACATGGCCTTCCGTAAGGAGGGCTCCCAATTTGCACCCGACCTGTGAGCGGAACGGACGCCGCCGGCCGCTCGGACATCAACCGTGTTAAAACCGGCAGCCCTGCCGTCTACCGCTTGCCCCTGTGGCGCTGGCAGCGTTGGGCGCCCCGGTCCATGCCCATGCCGTCAGCGCTCAACGACCAACTGAGGGCACTGATGCCTGAACTGGATCTGGAGCGGGTGGAGTGGTGTGCCGGGCTGCCCTGGTTCATGGGGCCGCGCAGCCGGGTTTCCGGCATGGTCCTGCCGCATCCCTGGCGCCGGGGCCGGGTGCGGGTCTTCTTGCGCGCCTGGGAACGGCTTTCGCCCGAAGGGCAGGGGCTATTGATCCACGAAGCCGTGCACGCCTGCCAATACCAGATGGCCCAGCGGCCCTGGGCATTGGGCCTTTGGCATCCCTTTTTGCTGCGCTATCTGGCCTCGTGGACGCGGACCGGGTATCTGGCCAATCCACTGGAATTGCCCGCGTACCGCTTTGAAGAAGCGTTCATGGAGGCGGCCTTCGAGCATCCGGATCCCGAAGCCGAGCTTGATCGCGAACGCCTCTCCATGGGCACGCCGCCCGGACTCATCCTGTATCCGCCCTGGCCGGGCGAAGGCCGGGAGGCCTGGTGGCGTTATGCCTTTGCCGCGCTGCTGCTGTTGCCCGCCGCGCTGCTGTACGCGGTGGTGGAGCTGCTGGCGGCTCCGGTCCGCAGCATCTCCCGCTAAGACCCTGTGGATTCGTGCGTTCCCGACCACCGGCTTGGGCGTAGTTTCGCCGCCGTGTCCACCGCGCCCAGAACAGCCGCCGATGCCCGCCGCGACGCCATCCTGAGCGATGCGCCCTGGCCGCTTTTTGTCCGGCTCTCGCTGCCCGGCATAGCCGGCATGCTGGTCATCAGCCTCAACAATTTTGTGGACGCCCTCTTTTTGGGCCGCTTTGTCGGGCCGGATGCGGTGGCCGCCATTGGCCTGGCTTTCCCGCTGACCTTGTTGACCGCGGCCTTCACCTCGCTGATTTCGGTGGGGTCCAGTTCCCTGTTGAGCCGCGCCATCGGCGAAGGCGATCCCGAAAAGCCCGGCCGCATAGCCGTCAATGTGCTGTGGCTCTGCCTGTTTTTCACCGCGGTGCTCACGGCCATCGGCCTGTTGTTTGCCGATCCGCTCATCCATGCCGTGGGCGGCCGGGGCGTGCAAGCCGAAATGGGGGCCCAATACTTCCGCATTTTTGTGCTGGCCACCATTTTCCGCATGCCGGCCCTGAGCCGAAGGCCGGCTCAAGGAGGCCATGGTCTATGTGTCCATCGCCATGGCCACCAATATGGTGCTCGACGGGGTGTTTGTGGCGTATATGGGTTGGGGCATCCAGGGGGCCGCCTGGGCCACCAATACCTCCATGCTGGTCTATGTGGTGCTCAATGCGGCCTATTACCTCCGCGGCCGTCAGGGCTATGCCATCCGGCGCGACCAGTTGGGCCTGCACCGCGACCTGCTGCCCGAAGTGCTGGGCGTAGGCGTTTCCGCCTCCATGATGCAATTCATGTTCCTGGTCCAGAACATGGTGGTCTTCCAGAGCGTCACCCGCTACGGCGGCCCCGAAGACACGGCGTTCATGGCTGCTGCGTACCGCATCATCATGTTGGCGGCCGTACCGGTCTTCGGCTTTATCCAGGCTTTTCAGCCCGTGGTGGGCATGCATTACGGCGCGGGGCGTTACCGCCGCCTGTTGCAGGTGAGCATGGTCTTTCTCCTCGGGGGAACGCTTTTTGAACTGGCGCTCTGGACGCCGATGATCGTCTGGCCCGGCCGGATATTGAACCTCCTGTTGCCGGACCTGGTCATCTCCGCCGAGCAGATGCTGCTCTTCCGCGCCATCATCGCCTCCATGCCCCTGTTGCCCCTGCTGTTTTTGTCCATCTCCTTTTTTCAGAGCATGGGCATGGGCCGCATTGCCGGCATGCTGATTGGAGGCCGCCAGGTCTTCTTTTTTGTACCCATCGTGTTGGGCATGGCCTGGTGGATGGGCCTGCCGGGCGTGTATTGGGGCCACCTGGTCGTCGATGCCCTGGCCGTTGGGCTGAGCCTGGCCTTTGTATTGCCCCAATGGCGCAAGCTGCAGGCCATGGCCAAAGACCAGCCAGCTCCGCGGCCGGTGGCCGAAGAAACCGGCGTGGCCGGATAGGGCCGATGTACCTCACACCGCATTCACCTTACAGCGCTTCGGCCGTTGCGGCCACCCGCTTGTGGAAGGCTTGGCGCAAGCTGTCCAGGATGGGCGTTTCCGCGGTTTTGGCACCGCTTTGCGATGATCCGATCCACCGGCCGTCGATGGCATCGATGCGGGTCAGCTCGCCCATGGTTCCGGTCACGAAGGCTTCGTCGGCCGTGTAGGCCTGGGC
>JAUIHG010000251.1 GCA_030432405.1 Bacteroidia bacterium
GCCGAATTCGAATTCGCCGGACACGGCGACATGCCGGAAAATCTTGTCGGCGATGAAGCGGCCATCCTCTGCTCCTTCTTCCACGCCGAACAGGGATCCGGTGCCCGCGGCCGCATTGGGGTCGTCGTAGCGGATGTTCCAGCGGTACAGGTCATGCAGGGTCAGGCTGAGCCGCAACGGGAGGTATTGCAGGCGGTGGGAAACGGCCAATTGCAGGTCAAAAGGCAGGGCTTCGGGGTCGCCGGGCAGGTAGCTGGTGATGGGTGTGCCGATGTTGCGCAACACCAGGGAGGCCACCAGGCGCCTGGCCGTGTCGATGTAGGCCGCGCCAAAATCCACCGCAGCGGCCAGGCTGGAATAGCTTTCCAGCCGGCCGTAGGCCACTTTGAGGGTGGCACCATAGGCCAGTTTATCCCTCCGATAGGCGGTTCCGGCGTGCAAGGCGTATTCGCCGGCGCCAAAGCCGGCGGTGGGATTGCCGGCGGCATCCCGCCCGTCAAAGCGGCCGTAGGCGCGGTACAACAGGCCCCCACCGATGGTCAGGTCAGGCTTATCCAGATGGTGGGCATAGGCCGCATGGCCGTACTGGACCTCTGCCGGTCCGAAGGCATGGGCAAAAACCAGCTTGCGGTCCATGGCCGCATTGTACAGGGCCGGGTTGGCGTAGCCCATGGCCGGGTCGTCGTCCCAGGTGGCGATGGCGTAGCCGCCCAAAGCCGCAATGCGGGCCGAGGCAGGCAGGTCGAATTGGCCGTAGCTGCGGCTGCCGCCGATCTGGGCCTTCGCCGGCGCAGCCGGCATCAACACAACTGCACAGACGAGCGCAACCAGGCTGGCCGCAAAGGGGAATGGAAAGCTCCGGACGCAGTCCGGCGGGTAGGCATTCGGCATGGACGGTACCGGTGGATGGAATTGCGGTGGATGGGAACGCGGGAGATGGAAAGCGTGGCGGACACCTGAATGGGGACCGGGGTCATACCGCGAACGCAAAGAAAGCGGCAAAATTGCGTGGCTGACCCGGCTCAGCCCGGCAGCACCATCTCCAGCACGTCTTCCATGCGCTCCACATAATGGAAGCGCAGGCCCTTGAGGTAGTCGGCGTCGATTTCGTCAACGTCCTTCTGGTTGGCGCTGCACAAGAGGATGTCCTTCATACCCGCACGTTTGGCGGCCAGGATTTTCTCCTTGATGCCGCCCACGGGCAATACGCGTCCGCGCAAGGTGATCTCGCCGGTCATGGCCCAGCCCTTTTTCAGGGGCCTGTCGGCGAAGGCACTCGCCAGGGCGCTGAGCATGGTGACCCCGGCCGAGGGGCCGTCCTTGGGAATGGCGCCCTCGGGCACGTGGATGTGGATGTTGCGTTCGCCGAAGGCTTCCGGCGCTATGCCGTTGTCCACCGCATGGGCCTTCAGATAACTCAGCGCCGTGGTGGCGCTTTCCTTCATCACATCGCCCAGGTTGCCGGTCAGGGTCAGGTTGCCCTTGCCCCGGCTGAGGCTGGCTTCCACCAGCAGGACTTCGCCGCCCACGGATGTCCAGGCCAGGCCGGTGGCCACACCGGGCGGATGGGCTTCCATGTAGAGGTCCATGTCATGGCGGGGAGGACCGAGTATCTCATGCAGTTCCTCCACGTCCACCTTGCGCTGGTGGCTGGCGTCTTCGGCCACGGAGGTGGCCACATTGCGCATCACCGCGGCCAGCTTGCGGTCCAGTTCCCGCACCCCGCTCTCGCGGGTGTATTGGTCCACCAATTCGCGGATGGCCGTCTTGTTGATCTTGACGTGTTTGGCCTTCAGACCGTGCGCCTCCCGCTGCTTGGGCAGTAGATGGTTGCGGGCAATTTCCACCTTCTCCTCCAGCGAATAGCCGGACAGGCGGATGATTTCCATACGGTCCCGCAGCGCCGGCTGGATGCGGCCCAGGTCGTTGGCCGTGGCCAAAAAAAGCACCTTGCTCAGGTCGTATTCCTGCTCCAGGTAATTGTCGTAGAAGCTGGTGTTCTGCTCGGGGTCCAGAACCTCCAGCAAGGCGCTGGAAGGGTCGCCGCGGAAATCCGCACCCACCTTGTCGATCTCGTCGAGGATGAATACCGGATTGGAACTGCCGGCTTTTTTGAGGTTCTGCACCACACGGCCGGGCATGGCGCCGATGTAGGTCTTGCGGTGGCCGCGGATCTCGCTTTCGTCGTGCAGACCGCCCAGCGACATGCGCACGTATTTGCGGCCCAGGGCTTCGGCCACGGATTTGCCCAACGAGGTTTTGCCGACACCGGGAGGGCCAACCAGGCAGAGGATGGGCGACTTCAGATCGCCCTTGAGCTTGAGCACCGCGAGGTATTCGATCAGGCGCTTTTTGACCTTTTCGAGGCCAAAATGGTCGCGGTCCAGAATCTTGCGGGCCCGCTGAAGGTCGAAGGAATCTTCGGTGACTTCGTTCCAGGGCAGGTCCAGCAGCAGTTCCAGGTAATTGACCTGGACGGAGTATTCGGCCGAGGCCGGATTGATCCGTTGCAGCTTGTCCAATTCCTTTTTGAAAGACTTGGCCACACGTTCCGGCCAGTCTTTTGCGTCCGCGCGTTCGGCCAGGCTGTTGAGTTCCTGCTCGTTGCCGTCTCCGCCCAGCTCTTCCTGGATGGTTTTGAGCTGCTGGCTGAGGAAGTAGTCGCGCTGCTGCTTTTCGATGTCCGTTTTGACCTTGTCCTGGATGTCGTGCTGCAGCTCCAGCATCTGGACTTCCTCCTGCAGGAATTCCAGCACCAGGGCAGCGCGCTCCACCAGGCCGTCGGTTTCCAGCACCTGCTGCTTGTCGTCGATCTCCCGATTGTTGAGGTTGGAGGCGATGAAATGCAGCATGAACACGGGATTGTCCATGTTGCGCAGCATGATCTGGGCCTCCTGCGGGATGCGCGGGCTGAGTTCGATGACCCGGTTGGCCAGCTCCTTGACCGAATTGATGGTGGCCGTGAATTCCGGGGTCTTGGTCGCCTCCGGCGAAGCCTTGGGTTTGACGGCCACCTGGGCCAACAGGAAAGGTTCTTCCTGCACCACGCGTTCCACTTCAAAACGGCGGCGGCCCTGGATGATGACGGTGGTGGATCCGTCGGGCATGCGCAATTCCTTGACGATGCGGGCCAAGGTGCCTACCCGGTGCAATTGAGCGGCCTGCGGATCTTCCACGCTTTCGTCCTTCTGGGCGATCACGCCGATGTGCCGTTTGCCGGCAATGGCCTTGCGCACGGCTTTGATGGAGCGGTCGCGCGCCACGGTGATGGGCAGCACCACGCCGGGAAAAAGCACGGTGTTGCGCAGCGGCAGCATGGGGATGGCTTCCGGCAAATCGAGTTCACCGTCTTCCTGGTCGTCCAGACTGACCATGGGCCGGAACTCGACGTCCTCGTCCATTTTGGTGGTCAGCACATGCTCGACCTGTTCCACGATGCCATTGCCGGATTGGCTTTGGGCATCGGGTTGGGCGGGCTGCGCCTCCGTGGTCTGATCCTGGTCCGGATCCAGTCCGCTGTTTTGCGGCTTGTCCGGGCTATTGGGGACGATCCGGATGCGGATCGGTTTGGGTTTTTTCGGGTCGTTGGCCATGGTCGGCTTGGGAGGGTCAAGGACCGTGCCACGGCCCGATTGATTGCATCCGAAGGACGGCAAGCCGCAACTTCGGCATGAGGGCTGGAGCAGAAATGGACATTCCCCGCTCCTCCCGCAGCTTTTGGCGGAGCCGAACGCTCCGGCTCCGCCAATGTGTCAGGTGGTGCAATGGATGGTGTCTTCATGCCGCGGAGCATCACAACCGCAGCATGCTCCTTTAGGCTTCAGCCGCTTCGGCATCCGGCACCCGGGGTGCGTGCCGGAACACGATGCCGTTGTGGTCGAAGCGGTCCAGCTCAATGCGTTGGCCTTGCTCCAGTTTGCCGGCCAGCAGCTCCTTGGACAGGCCATTGACCACTTCGCGCTGGATGATGCGCTTGATCGGCCGAGCGCCAAATTGCGGATCATACCCTTGCTCGGCCAGGTAGGTGGCCGCTTCGGGTGTCCAGCCCAAGTCCAGTCCGCGGGTTTGCAGGGTCCGCGCCAGGGCCTGCAGCTGCAGCTCCACGATTTGCGCAATCTCTCCTTTGCGCAGGGGCTTGAAGACAATCACCTCATCCAGGCGGTTGAGAAACTCCGGCCGGATGCTGCGTTTCAGCAATTCCATGACTTCAAGGCGAGCAGTTTCGGAGGCGGCAAACAACTTCTCTTCCTCTTCCACCCCATCGAAGCGTTCCCGGATGATCTCCGAACCGAGGTTGGAGGTCATGATGAGGATGCTGTTCTTGAAGTCCACTGTGCGGCCTTTGTTGTCCGTCAGACGGCCTTCGTCCAGGACTTGCAAGAGGATGTTGAAGGCGTCCGGATGGGCTTTTTCGATTTCGTCCAACAGGACGACCGAATAGGGCTTGCGGCGGATGGCTTCGGTCAATTGCCCCCCTTCGTCGTAGCCCACGTAACCCGGAGGCGCGCCGACCAGCCGGCTGACGGCATGGCGCTCCTGATACTCGCTCATGTCGATGCGGACCATGGCGCTGTCGTCGTCAAAGAGGTATTCGGCCAGGGCCTTGGCCAGCTCGGTTTTGCCCACGCCTGTGGTGCCCAA
>JAUIHG010000029.1 GCA_030432405.1 Bacteroidia bacterium
ATGACCGGGTTGTTGGGGTTGTTGTTGACGTCGACAACCGGCGCAAAGTTGATGTGCACCCCGAGCAGGCGCAGTTGGCGGGCCACCTCGCGGCCGTAGCGGTAGATGACCCGGTCCTCCTCGATGGCGCCCATGCCCAACTGGCGCGGGTAAAGCACCGTGCTGTCCAGGCGCATGGATGGGCCCCATTCGGCATCTTGACCGATAAGCAGCGGCGTTTTGGCCAACAGTTGCAGGCGGTTGGTCCAGTTGACCTGGCGCACCGGGCCGCCCTGGAACCAGATCAGGCCGCCGACCTTCTGTTCGGTGACCAGGCGCCGCAGTTCGGCTTCGTGTTCGGGCCCTTTGTTGGTCCAGGCGGCCACCATGAACAGTTGCCCGATTTTTTCCTCCAGGCTCAGCGAGGCCAGCACCGAGTCGGCCCAGGGGCTTTGCAGGGTCCAGAAGGGCTGGCGGTAGGGTGGGGCCGAGGGACTCCAGGGCGCGGAACTGCCGGTGGATGCACGGGGCACACCCGTGGGATGCAGGCCGGTGTATGCGCTGCTTGCCGTTGGGTTTTGAACGCCCATGCCCGCCTCCGGCGAACTGCCCGCGGCCGCGTTTTCGCCGAACAGGCCGGCGTAGGCCGCGTGGGCCGGGGCTTTGCTGCCCACCGGCCAGAGCGTCAGGCCCAGGCCGAGGCACAAGCCGGCCACTACGCGCACCACGGTGCGTTTGCATGCTCCGCCCTCTGGGCTGCCGCCGTTGCGGTCGCCCCTGCGGGCCGAAGCGGTTGTTTTGGAACGGTTGGTCGCTTTCAAAAGCGGGTAGATGAACGGCCCTCCAGGGGGGGTGGCCTGATGCGCTATACGTTAACGCAGGACCGATGGACGAAATTGAGCGAAGTCCGCCGCACGAACCAAGTCCTTTTGGGCGACCTATCCACAGGCGCACCCGCTGTCCTGCCCAGGCATTAGACCAATGGCCGGGTGTTCCTCTGGTGTTCCCTGGGTGGCGGTCGGTTGGGGCGGGGTCCTTTTGCCCCAGCGATCGCGTAGCTTTAAGAGGCCCATGCTGCCCAGACCGCCCAAACCGCGCCGCTTCCAGTACCACTACCGCTTTTCCGACCCGGATAAGAAAGCGCGGGAGCAGCGCATCCGTTTTCAGCGCGCTGAGGAACGCCGCATGGAAGCCGCCGAGGAGGACGATGTCCGTTTCGACACCGGGGCCATCCGCCGCCGCCACCGCGCGGAATCCAACCGCCGCCTGGCCGTCATCCTGGCCGTGCTGATCGGCTTGGTGGTGTTGGTGCTGTTGTGGTGATGCCGCACAGCTGTAGGGCGCTTCGCCCGTAGGGCGCGTACCTTTGCCCGTTCCATGTCCGCCCTGATCCATCGCCTTCCCGAGGCCCTCGCCAGCCAGATTGCCGCCGGCGAAGTGGTGCAGCACCCGGCCTCCGTGGTCCAGGAGCTGATGGAAGACGCCATCGACGCGGGGGCCACGCGCATCCGGGTGTTCATCAAGGATGCGGGCAAGGCATTGGTCCAGGTCAGCGACGACGGATCGGGCATGGGGCCCGAAGACGCGCTGCTGTGTTTTGAGCGCCATGCCACCAGCAAGATCGCTGCGGTCGAAGACCTGTTTGCCATCCGGACCATGGGCTTCCGCGGAGAGGCCCTGGCCGCCATCGGATCGGTGGCCAAGGTGCGCCTGACCACCCGCCGGGCGGAGGACGAACTCGGCCGCCAGGTGCAGGTCGACGGCGGCAAGGTGCTGTCCGATGCCGCGGTGGCTTCGCCGGAAGGCACGCGCATTTCCGTGCAACACCTCTTTTACAACATCCCGGCGCGCCGCCATTTCCTCAAGTCCAACACGGCGGAGATGCGGCGCATCGTGGACGCGTTTCAGCGCATCGCCCTGGCGCATCCGGACAAGGCCTTTGAGCTGGACCACAACGGGCTGGAAATTTTCCGTTTGCCTCCGGCGAACGCCCGCCAACGCGTGGTGGCCCTGCTCGGCAAACGCAGCAACGAACGCCTGGTGCCGGTGGAGGAGGCCACGCCCATGCTGCGCATGCACGGCTTTGTGGGCAAGCCCGAAGCGGCGCGCAAAACCCGCGGCGACCAGTTCTTTTTCTACAACGGCCGCTTTTTCCGCTCCAAGGCTTTGCACCATGCGGTGGCCTCGGCTTACGAAGGGCTCATCCCCGACAAGCAGCATCCGCTCTACGTGCTCTTTTTGGAGATGGACCCCGCGCGCGTGGACGTCAACGTGCACCCGAGCAAGGAGGAAATCAAGTTCGAGGAGGAGCGGATTGTCTATGCGTTTTTGCAGGCGGCCGTGCGCCACGCCCTGAGCCGCTTCAGCGCCACGCCGACCCTGGATTTTGAAACCGATCCCGACTTCCTGAACCTGGAAGCCGTCAAGCGGCCGGGGAGTTCGGAGGGTGTGGAGCAGGCTTCGCGCGAAGCGCGGCAGACCGGACGGTTTGGCCAGGGCGGAAATTTTGGGGATGGCGCGCGCCGCAGCGGTGGAGGCTATCCGGCGCTGCCCAAAGCGCCCAAACAGGAGGAACCGGCCACGGGTCGTCCAGCGGCCCGATCCGGTTCAGCCCCCATGCGCAAGGACGCCGAGGGCCGCCAGCCTTGGGAGGCCCTCTTTGACGTGCTCGAAGCCGAGCGCAAGGGCGACGCCGAGCTGGAGCAAGGCCCTGCCGGCACGGCATCGGACCAAAACACACCGGACGCCCTTGGCGAACCCGATCCCGGCATGTGGAGCGCGGAGGAGGCGATGGCCCCCGATGCGGAGATCGTGCAATTGCACCGCCGCTTCCTGCTCTGTCCGGTCAAGTCCGGTTTCCTGCTGGTGGACCAGCGGATTGCGCACGAACGGGTGCTGTTTGAAAAGTACCGCCAGCGCCTGGCCGACGGGGCCGGGGCCAGCCAGCGCCAGCTCTTTCCGGCGCGCCTGGAACTCGGTCCGGCCGACGCCGCCACGCTGCGGGAGCTGCTGCCCGCGTTCCAGGCCCTGGGTTTTGACATCGTGCAGGAGGGCGTGTCGCAGCAGGAGGGCGTGTCGCAAAAGGCTCAGGATAATACCGGAGAAGCCTCCGCCTCCGGCGAAAACCCCAACGCCTTTCTGGTCCACGGCACCCCCGCCGATTGCGCGGAAATGGACGGCCGCCTGGCCATCGACGAACTGCTGGCCCATTTCCGGCGTTTGGGAGAGGTGCAGGAGCTCGGTCCCCGCGACCGGGTGGCCCGCAGCCTGGCCCGCAGTTACGCCATACCGCATGGGCGGGTGCTTTCGCCCGAAGGGCGGCGTGCCCTCATCGATGCGCTCTTTGCCTGCGCGGTGCCTTTCGCCGGACCCGGCGGCAATCCGACTTTTTTGACCTTTGACAACGCCGACCTGGCCAAGCGCTTTCACCGGCCGCATGCCTGAGCCGGTCCCGATCCTTCCCATACCCTCATGTTTTCCCGCCTAACCCCCGTTGTCAAGAACCTGTTGATCCTCAACGGGCTGATGTTCCTGGCCACCATGGTGCTCCAGGGGCAGGGCATCGACCTGAACAGCACGCTGGGGCTGTACTACCCGCGCTCGGACGCCTTCAAGCCCATCCAACTGGTGGTGCACATGTTCCTGCACGGGGGCTTCACCCACCTGTTCTTCAACATGTTTGCCCTGTTCATGTTCGGGGCCATCCTGGAGCAGCGCATGGGGCCGCAGCGCTTTTTGATCTACTACCTCGTGACCGGTTTTGGTGCGGCAGCGCTGCATCTGGGGGTGATCCACATCGAAGTGCTGAGCCTGCAGAACAAGGTGGACCCGGCAACGCTCAGCGCCATTGCCGAGGAGGGCAGGGCCCTGATCGAGTCCGGTCGGAACTATTCGGACAAGGCCGCCGGCCAGCTCAACATCCTCTACAACATCCCAACGGTCGGCGCTTCGGGCGCGGTCTTCGGGCTGCTGCTGGCCTTTGGCCTGCTTTTCCCGGATGTGCCGCTGATGCTGATTTTCTTTCCGGTTCCCATCAAAGCCAAATACTTTGTGGCCGGTTACGCGGTCATTGAATTGGTGGCCGGTTTCGGCCGTATACCGGGCGACAACATCGCCCACTTCGCCCACCTGGGCGGCATGCTTTTTGGTTATCTTTTGATCCGCTACTGGCGGATGCGCTGAGGCCCTCGGCGTCCGTCCCAGTTCCCCACCATGTCCATTTTCTCATCCATCTGGAGCGACGTACAGCGGCAACTGCAGTACGGCAATATGGTCACGCAGTTGATCATCGCCAATGTGGCGGTGTTCATCGGCGTGCACCTCCTGGATTTGATCTTGCGCATTGCCGGCAGCGGCCTGGACCTGGCCTGGCTGGCCATGCCCATGACCGGCGGTGAGCTGCTCTTCCGGCCCTGGACGCCGATCACCTACATGTTCCTGCACTGGGATTTCTGGCACATCCTCTGGAACATGGTCTTCCTGTACTGGTTTGGCCGCATCCTGCAGGACCTGCTGGGCAACGGCCGCATCTTGCCGATCTATTTCTACGGCGGTCTGGCCGGTGCCGCATTGGCCTTCCTGCTGCTCAACGTGCTGCCCGACCAGCAGGCCACCATCCTGTTGGGCGCTTCGGCTGGCGTCAGCGCGGTCCTGATGGCCGCCGCCACCCTGGCGCCGGACTACGTGATTGTGCTGTTTGTCTGGCCGGTGCGCATCAAGTACATCGCCCTGGCGCGCATCATCCTGGACCTGATTGCCGTGAAGGCTTTTGTGAACACGGGCGGCAGTGTGGCCCACCTGGGCGGCGTGGCCATGGGTTATGCCTTCATCCGCCTGCTGCAAAGCGGCACCGACCTCAGCGCGGGCTTCAACGCCACGGTGGCCTCCATCCAGGGCCTGTTCAGCGGTTCGCGCAAGCGCAACATGCGGGTGGTGCACCGCAACACCGAAGGGTCCAGATCCAGCCGGAGCAGCTCGGGTGGCTCAGACCGCAACAGCCCCATCAAAACGGTGCGCCGTGCCCGGCGAAAGCGCAGCAATGTGCCCAGCGGGGCGAACGCCAACGACGTGCAGACCCGCGTGGACGAGATCCTCGATAAAATCGGCGTGTCGGGCTACGACAGCCTCTCCAAGGAGGAACAGGACTTCCTCCGCCGCTTCAGCAACGACGGCTGACGCCATGCGTTGGATCGGATACTTTTTGCATGCGCTTTTGGTGCTGGGCCTTGTTATGGCCTATGTGGCGCCCGTGATGGACCCGCGCACGTTCTGGCCGCCCGCCTTTGCGGGCCTGGCCTTTCCGCTGCTTTTTTTGGGCAATCTGGGCTTTGGCCTGCTTTGGCTGGTAACACGCCGGTGGAAGGGCTTTGCCCTGGCGGTGGTGCTCCTGCTGCCCGCCATACAGGTCTTGCCGCGCTACCTGCAGTGGGGCGGCACGCGGGAAACCGCCGCAGCCGAAAGCCCTTCCGAACGCCTGCGGGTGCTGAGCTGGAACGTGCGGATTTTCAACAAAAACGTGGCCGATACCCGCTTTGCCGGCCGCGACGACATGCTGGCCGCCATGCGGCAGGAGGAGGCCGACATCGTCTGTTTGCAGGAGTACTTCAGCATTGCCAGTTCGCCTTATGGCGACCACAACCAGCGCATGGCCGAGCAGGTAGGATTAGAGCACCAGGCCGTTTGGGAGGCCATCGTGGACCGGCAGGGCCGCATGTGGGGCCTGGGCATATTCAGCCGCTACCCGGTGCTGCGGCAGGGGGCCATCGACTTCCCGGAAAACGTGCTCAACGGCTGTCAATGGGCCGACATCGATGCGCCGGGCGGCGTGATCCGGGTCTTCAACCTGCATTTCCAAAGCATCCAGATTTCGCACGAGATCTACAGCGCCGGATCGGCCATCGACGACATTCGGGACAGTGGGGCGCGCAATGCACTGCTCCGCAAGTTGCTCTACGCCTTCCGCTACCGCGCGGCCCAGGCCGATCGGGTGGCCGAAGCCGTGGCCGCCAGCCCTTACCCGGTGCTGCTTTGCGGAGACTTCAACGATCCGCCGGAGAGCTACGCCTACCGCACCGCCCGCGGCCGCCTGCAGGACGCCTTTGTGGAAGCCGGAAGCGGCCTCGGCCGAAGCCACGCCACCCTCCCCGGCGTGCGGATCGACTACATCATGCCGGACACCGGCTGGCGCGTCACGGAGTACAAGCACATCGCCCTGCCCATCAGCGACCACTTCCCGGTCCTGGCGGAACTGCAGCGTTGAGCATTGTTCTACTTTTGTGCGCCCTTCGGTTTTTGACTACCCGTTCCCAATCGCCATGCACCAACCGCTTTTTTCATTGCGTTTTGCGCCCTTGACGGGGCTCGTTTTTGTTTTGATTTTCGGGGTGTCCTGTGCCGCTGGGGATGGGGATGCCGGGCCTGCCGGGCCGTCTTCGCCGGCCGGCGAAACGCAAAACCAAACCGGTGCTTCCGAAGCGGGCTTCAACGCCGACTCCGCCTATGCGTATGTGGAGCGCCAGGTTGATTTTGGACCGCGCGTTCCAGGAACCGAAGCGCACCGTGCCTGCGGCGACTGGATGGTCCGCCGCCTGGAAGGATGGGCCGCCACTGTGGAGGAACAGACCGGAACCGTGGAGGCCTGGGACGGCACGGAGCTTCCGATGCGCAACATCATGGCGCGCTTCAATCCGGATGCGGCCAAACGCATTTTGCTCTGCGCGCATTGGGATACCCGGCCGGTGGCCGACGAAGACAACGAGCGCACCGACGAACCCATTCCTGGCGCCAACGACGGGGGCAGCGGGGTTGGGGTGCTGATGGAGATTGCCCGCCAGCTGGCCGCCCGGCCGGTGGACTACGGCGTGGACCTGGTCTTTTTTGACGTGGAGGATTACGGCAACAGCGAGGTACCCGACAGCTATTGCCTGGGCAGCCAGGAGTGGGCCAAACGCGCCAAAGCCGAAGGCTACCGCGCCGAATACGGCATCCTGCTGGACATGGTCGGCGCGCGCGGAGCGTACTTCTACCGCGAGGGCATTAGCATGCATTTTGCGCCTTCGGTGGTGGCCAAGGTCTGGGAAGCCGCCGCCGAACAGGGCAAGCGCTCCTGGTTTGTGTTCAACGAAGCGCCCTATCCGCCCCTGACCGACGACCACCTCTACGTCAACCGCATTGCCGGCATTCCGACCATCGACATCATCCAGTACGACCCGGACAACAAGCGCGGCTTCGGGGATTTCTGGCATACCCACGACGACAACATGGGCATCATCGACCCGCGGACTTTGGGCGCCGTTGGCGAAACGCTGATGGCGGTATTGCGGGAAGAGGCCGGGGCCTGAGCCTTGCGCAACGGAGGGCTTGCCGCCAACCCGAATAGCCCTACTTTGGCGGCGGCGCACGCCGCACCATCCCCAGACTGCTCTTGCCATGAACCGCCAACGCCTGCTTTTCTGGATTCCCACCGGCCTGCTGAGCCTGATGATGCTGGCCAGCGCGGGCATGTCCTTTTTCAAGCCAGTGGACGTGCGGGCCGAATTCCAGTTTCTGGGCTTTCCGGCCTGGCTGATCTTCCCACTGGGTTTGGCCAAACTGGCGGGCGTGATGGCCATCACCACCCGGCTGAACAAAACCCTGGCCGAATGGGCCTATGCCGGCTTTTTCTTCGATTTCAGCTTGGCCATCATGGCGCATATTCAGGCCGGAGACGGGGATTATCCCGCGGCCATTGCAGCCCTGGTCCTGCTCGGCGCTTCGCGCTTTTGGGCGGACCGGGTGCAAGTTTGATGGGCCACACGTGCGGTCCTGATAATCGTTCCTGAAGCCCTGTTCTGCCGTTCAAAATCTGCCCGATTCTGGATTCAATCCCGAATCGGGCAACTTTTTGTGGGTCTTGAAAGCTCGGCCATCAATAATCCGCCAGCTTCCGCAGGCTTTCATCCAGACGGGCGGAGGCCAGGAATTGGGCTTCCAGGCCCTTGTCGAAGGGCACCGGCGTATCCATGGAGGCCACCCGCATCACCGGGGCGTCCAGGGCTTCAAAGCAGTGTTCGCCGATCCAGGCGGCAATTTCTCCGCCAATCCCGCCGGTGAGCGTGTCTTCATGCAGCACCAGGACCTTGCCGGTCCGGCGCACCAGGTCCTCCACGGCCTCCCAATCGATGGGCTGCAGGCTGCGCAGGTCCAGGATGGCCGCGTCAATGTCGGGCATGCGCTCCAGGGCCTTGCGCGCCCAGTGCACGCCCATGCCGTAGGTGATGAGGACCAGATCGGAGCCTTCGCGGTCCAACCGCGCCTTGCCGATGGGGGTCGTGTAGTAGCCGTCGGGCACCGGGCCGGTCAGGCTGCGGTAGAGCGCCTTGTGCTCGAAGTAGAGCACCGGGTTGGGGTCGGCGATGGCGGCGGCCAAAAGGCCTTTGGCGTCTTCGGGCGTGGCCGGATAAACCACCTTCAGACCCGCCACGTGCGTGAACCAGGCCTCGTTGCTCTGGCTGTGGAAGGGGCCCGCGCCAACGCCCGCGCCGGTGGGCATGCGGATGACCACGTCGGCTTTTTGGCCCCAGCGGTAGTGCACCTTGGCCAGGTTGTTGACGATCTGGTTGAAGCCGCAGGTCACAAAATCGGCAAACTGCATTTCCACCACCGACTTCCAGCCGCGGATGGACAGGCCCAGGCCTGCGCCGACAATGGCCGATTCGCACAACGGCGTATTCCGCACGCGGGCTTTGCCGAAGCGGTCCAGAAAGCCGTCGGAAATCTTGAACACACCGCCGTATTCGGCCACGTCCTGGCCCATGAGCACCAGGTTGTCGAAGCGCTCCATGCTCTCGGCCAGGCCTTCGGATACGGCATCCACAAAGCGGATGTCGCGGGCCGGGCCGCTGGGTTCGACCACGGGGCTGTGTTCGGGCCAGAAGACGTCGTTGAGCTCGGCGTTCGCCGAAGGCGTGATGGCCTGTTCGGCGAAAGCCACGTCCAGGGCGGCGTTGATCTCTTCTTTGATGCCCGCCCGCAGTTCCTCGATGCCGGATTCGCGCAGGATGCCTTCGGCCAACAGCCAGGCTTCATAGTTGCGGACCGGGTCGCGTTCGGCCCAGGCTTCCAGGCTTTGGGGCGGCACGTATTTGATCCCGCTGGCTTCCTCGTGGCCGCGCATGCGGAAGGTCATGCACTCCACCAGCACCGGCCGCGGGTTTTGGCGGATGGAGTCGGCGTAGCCTTCCAGGGTGGCGTACACCTCCAGGACGTTGTTGCCGTCGATGGTGCAGGATTCCATGCCGTAACCCGCACCGCGGTCGGCCAATTGGGCGCAGCGGAACTGTTCGGAGACCGGCGTGGACAGGCCGTAGCCGTTGTTCTCCACCACAAAAATCACCGGCAGGTTCCACACCGCGGCCACGTTGAGGGCTTCGTGGAAATCGCCCTCCGAAGTGCCGCCTTCCCCGCTGAAGACCACCGTCACGCGGCCCTGTCCTTCCAGCGTATCGGCCAGGGCGATGCCATCGGCCAAAGCCAATTGCGGCCCCAGGTGGCTGATCATGCCCACGATCCGGAATTCCGGTGCGCCAAAATGAAAGGAGCGGTCGCGGCCCTTCGTGAAACCGGAGGCCTTGCCCTGGAACTGCGCAAAAAGCCGCTCCAGCGGCACGTTGCGGGTGGTGAACACGCCCAGGTTGCGGTGCATGGGCAGGATGAACTCCTCGTCCCGCAAGATGCTGGCCGCCGATACCGCGATGGCTTCCTGGCCGATCCCGCTGAACCATTTGCTGATGCGCCCCTGCCGCAACAGGTTGAGCATCTTTTCCTCGATCATGCGGGGTTTGAGCAGGCGCTCGTAGAGCGTGAGCAGCAAACGTTTGTCGTAACCGCGGCGGTCGAACGCGATCGGTTGGGCAGCAGGTAGGGTGGCCACAGGCGTAAAGCGGGTTGAAGGGGCAAAAATACAGTGCCCTACGGGCGAATGCCGTGCACCGCAGTGCACAAGGACCGACCGGCACAGCCTTGCATTCGTAGGTCTGGTAGCCCAAAGAAGCCCGCCCTATCCGGGCGAACGCCGTTCTTTGCGGGATGCTTCTCCGCCGCCTCTCCTCCGGCTTCTCCGTCTGGTCCACCCTGCTTTTGGCCGCCGGCTTTTTGGGGCCGGCTTTTGGTCCAACCGTTACCGCCCAGACCCGCGTGGTCTGGGCCACCGATGTCCGCGATTACAGCAGCGAATACAGCGACCGCCAGTACGCCGCCGCGCAGGCCCTTGGTGCGCCCGACGCCACGCCCGGCGGCGGGGCCAATCCGGTGGCCTGGAGCGCCTATTATCCCGACCAGGAGGAGGAATACCTGGATGTGGAGTTCGGGCAGTCCATTGAGGCCCGCCAGGTGGTGGTGGCCGAAAGCTTCAATCCCGGCGGCATCCGACGCATTGAAGTAGGCAAGGGTTTCGGCCCACTGGTCACCGTCTATGAGGACAAGCGCCCGGCCCCGCTTTCGGCGGGCAGCCGCATGTTCCGCGTGCCGGTCCCTGAAGGCACCGGCCGCATCGACCGCGTGCTGATCACCCTCTGCGGCGACTGCGTGAAGGGCTACCAGCACATCGACGCGGTGGGTATCACCGCATCCTCGGGACCGGTTGAAGCGCCCATCCACCTGGCCGAGGACTTCAACCCCGGTCCACCGGAAAACATGGGCCGCCGCATCAATTCCGGCCAGGAGGAGGTGCATCCCATCATTTCGCCGGACGGCCAGCGGCTTTATTTCACCCGCAAAAACCACCCCGAAAACCTGGGTGGTCAGGGCCTGGACGACATCTGGCTGGCGCGCCGCGGCCCCGACGGCGATTGGGCCCGTGCAGAACATGCGGGCCGGCGCTGGAACAGCACCGGCGAAGACTACCTCAACGCCATCACCGGCGACGGCGGCATGGCGCTTCTGGTGGTGGACAGCAAACCGGACGACCGCGGCAATCCCCTGTTGGTGAGTTTTCGCCAGGAGGGCGGGTGGTCTTCGCCGCAGGCGCTCCAGGTGGACGATTACGCCACGGCCAGCAAATACGCCTCCTTCCACCTCTCCGCAGACGGGGAGGTGCTGCTGCTGTCCCTGGCGCGGGAAGAAGGGGAGGGCGGCAAGGACCTGTACGCCGCGTTCCGCGAAGACGCCACCCGCTACGGCGCGCCCATGCACCTGGGCGAAACCATCAACACGGCCGCAGAAGAGGTCACCCCCTTCCTGGCTCCTGATGGGAAGACCCTGTACTTTGCCTCCAACGGCCTGCCCGGCTACGGTTCGGCGGACATTTTTGTGAGCCGCCGCCTGGACGACAGCTGGGAGCGCTGGTCTGAGCCACGAAACCTGGGCCCCTCGGTCAACGGCAGCGATTGGGATGCCTTTTTCTCCGTAGCCGCAGACGGGGCCTACGGCTACTTTGCCAGCTACAACGACGCCATCGGCGGGTCGGACATTTTCCGCCTGCCGTTGGACGGCGAAGCACGTCCGGATTCCACCATCCTGTTGAGCGGTCGGGTGCTGCATGGCATCACCGGAGCGCCCGTTTCGGCCCGCATCGAGGGGATCTGGGAAAAGGCGCGGCGCAAGGTCTGGTCCGACCCGGGCAGCGGCCGTTTTGCCATTGCGCGGCCGGCCGGGGATTCGGCCGAGCTCCTGGTCCGCAAGCGTGACTTTCTGGCCCTCCGGTCCAAGCTGGGGCCCGCCGATACGTCCGTATTGCTGCGCATCTACCCGATCGAGGAAGAGGTGGTGGTGCCTGTGGAAAACATATTTTTTGAACCCAACAGCACCGAGCTGGCCCGGCGTGCCCAAACCGGCCTGGACCAGATGCTGGAGTTTTTACTGGACAATCCGGACGTACAGATGGAAATCCGGGGCCACACCAACAACCTGTGTTCGGAAGGCTATTGCCTGGAACTGAGCCTCAAGCGCGCCAAATCCGCCCGGCGCTACCTGTTGGAACAGGGGGTGCTGGCCGAGCAGCTCCGCGCGGCCGGTTACGGCCTGCGCCAACCCATTGCCTCCAACGATACCGAAGAGGGCCGGGACCGAAACCAGCGGGTGGAGTTTGTGATCCTCGGCCGGGTGCCCCTGGCCGATCCGCAGGCCGAATGATCGGCTGAGCGATCAAGGGGCGTGGCTGGTGTGGATCGATCTGGTGGCTGATCGGAGCAGACGGATTGGATGGTTTGTGCGGGACCGCAGATTGCCCCGATCGCATGCGCCGATGCCGGGCCGTGCAACGGACCAAGGCGTTCGCCCGCAGGCGTTCAAAACAAACGAAGCCCCCCTTCGGATGAAGGAGGGCTTCGGAAAGTTCTGTTTGTTCTCTTCGGTGGAACCGGAACCTTAGCGTGTGACCAGGAACCAGATCAAACCACCGGTCACGGCAAGGCCACCAAGGACAGCCAGCAAGTAGCCGATGCCTGCCAGACCAAATCCACCCGTGGTCAGTGAGCCAACACCAACAACGATGAGGATGATGCCCAACAGCCATGCACCACCACCGATGATCATCATCAGGACCGGCGGGTCCATGCGGCGGCGTTGTTGAGCTGCAGAAGCTGCAGCAGCAATGGGTGCCGCAGGCACAAACACCGAAAGGGGAGACTTCTTCTCCTTGACGGGAGTCGTGGTGATCTCCATGGCTTCGGGTTCGGGCTGGTGCACCGATTGGGTGGCTTCTTCCTTGTACTGATCAGAGGCAGCCAAGGCGGGCGAAGCCGCAAAAACGGCCACCAAAATGGCCAAGCAAGCAAAAAGGGAATTGAAGTGCTTCATTATTAGCGCGGTTGATGAATTTGAATCAGCGCGCAAGATTGGGTTTATGCCCCGAATCTACAAATGGGATAATCCCCAGCATTCTGCTCCTGTGCAGCTGTTTACAACAGAGAGGCAATGAGCGCAAGGGCCAGGATGTAGAGGACCACGACAAAAATGCCGAGGATGAGTCCTGCGATGGCCATTCCGGGCCTGTCATCCCTGCCAATACCGATAGCACCCAATACGATGGCGGCTACGGCAAACAGTATGGACCCAAATCCGATCACGGGGATGAACAGCAGGACGATGCTGAGGATGCCCAAGCCGAGGGAAACGCCGCCCAGCGCATTGCCCCTGCGTTGCTGTGCCGGAGATGCAGTGGCAAAGACGCTTGTGCTGGTGCCGGCCGTCCCGGTGGCAACCACCACGCCGTGGCCTGCCCGGAGGTCCAGATCGGTACCAAAGATGGCTCGGCCTGCAGCCTGATCGGCTTGCGGCGCTTGATGCGTCTGTTGCACCACATCTTCCTTGTATTGGTCGGAAGCAGCATGGGCGGGCAGTGCGGAAGCAGCCAGACCGGCCAACATCAGGGTCCAGGTCAGCAATCGGAGGCGTAGGGGGTGTTTCATGGGGAAGTTTTGGATGATGGTGATAAAGATGCTATCGCATTCAAAAACTGCGCCACTTGTTTTTGAACCGCCTCCCGGCGAAAACTGCGCAAGGCCTGCTCCATCTGCCCATGCCGTTCGGCCAAACCCGAACCGTTGACCCATTCCAGGGTTCGGGCCGCGAGGCTCTGCGGGTCCGTGTAGCGCTCCACCATGGCGTCCACCCCCTCGGGCAGGCGGTAATGCGCCGGGAGCAAGGCGGGTTTGCCGTAGCGGATCATGTCGTAGACGTTGCCGCTGATTTTGGTTTTGCCGTAGGATTCGGTCCACACCGTATAGCGGGTGTTTTCCAAGGCGGGGATGAACAGGAAATCCGTTTGGCCGATGCGGTCTTCAAACGTCTGTTGCGGCACAAAGGCTTCGAAGGCCTCCACGGAGAAACGTTCGCCCGAAAGGGCACGCAAATCCCGCAGCACGGCCTGGCCAAAACGCCCGCGCGGACGGCCCAACAGGCAGAGCTCCAGCGGTCGGTTGAAATGGGGCACCGCCTGACGCAGCGCGGCCAACAGGCCGGGGTAATCCCGCCGGCGGGGATCGATGCCGCCGATGACCGTGGCGCGCAAAGGGGCACCGGGACCGGGCAGTGCCTTCCGGTAGCCCTCCTGCGCCTGTGCAAAGGGAAGGGGCGGCACGCTGCGGCGTCCCTTCATCCATCCGTTTTCCTCCACGTAGGAGGCTATGCCGGAATCGGCAAACTGAAACGCATCCACGCGCGCCACAAAACGCCGCCGCCAATGGGCTTCGCGTTCGCCCAATTCTTTGCGCACCCAATGCGAGGCGTCTTTCCAAAGGAAAAACGGCGTCCAAATGGGTTTCCAGCGGGCCTCGGGATTGAGGTAGGCCGAGGCGTTGTGCAGGCGGAGGATGAGCGGCGGCCGGCAGGTCCAAGTGGAAAAAAAGCGGAAATGCGAGGCCAGCGTATTGAAAAATACCGCATCGCTGCCCTGGAGTTGCGCGTCGTGGCGCTGGATGAAGGCGGGGATGGATTCGCCGCTGCGCGGCGAAAACCACTGGAATTCCGGGAAGCGTTCCGCACCGCCGGTTTTCTCGGCCACAGAAGTGGAGGCAAAGACCTGGAGCTCCAGCTGCGGATGCGCCGGGAGCTGTTCCTGGAAAATGCGGCACAGGTTGCGCAACACTTCCGGGTGGTAGTCGATTTCTACAAGGCTCAGCCGCATGCTCAGAAGGGGGGATAGAAGCGGTTGGGCAAGATGCGGTAGCCTTGGGCAATGGCCTCGATTTGGTCAGGCTTCAGCCGTTTTTTCCAGACGTTGATCTGGTCGGCGGCCACGCGCCTGGTGGCAAATCCACTGCCAGCGGTGTTGTGCGCTTCGATGGCCTGCTGTACAGCGGGCGACCAGGGCAGTTCCAGCCGCTGGTACAGGCCATGCAGGCGTTCCACCGGGTCTTCGCAAAGCGTTTCGTGGCGGTGCACGTCGACCTGATGGGCCCTTGTGCTGGCGTCCAGCAGGTGGTAAAAAATGCCCACCTGAGCGCCCATCCGTGCCAGGGGCTCGTCCAGCGCGTCCAGCGCTTCCACATAGGGTTTCAGCGGGCCTTCGCGCAGCGCGGGCACCCGATCCAGGAACCGGTCGGCGTCCGGCATGTTGAGTTTGAGGTAGGAACTCACCACGCTTGCCGGATGGCGAACCACCACCACGGGCGCAAAAGGCTGAACCGGTTGCACCTGTTCCATCAACCAGGGCAGGGCCAGGGCAGCGTGCACCGATTTGACCAGGGGCCTGCCGGGCAGAGCGGATGGGCGGGTTCCACGCCAAAGGGCGGGCAACTGCGCGGATGCGCCAGGCCGATGGCGGCCCAGGTTCAGGGCCAGTTGTTCCACCACGCGGGCAGTGGTCTGGCCGTACAACCGCATCAGGAATTCGTTGGTGCGTCCGCGGGAGGCCAAAAGCCGGCCTTGCAAGGCCAACACGAAGAGGCGTTGGTAAGGGGCGTGTTGTTCGCCGGAGGCGAACCACGGATAGCGGTGCAGGCCTGCTTTGGCTGCATAGCCCGCCAGCGAGAGGCCTTCGTTATCCGGCTCGTGGACGTAGCGGACCCTGTCGGCAAAACTCAGCGATTCGGCCAGCCAGGTGCTCCCGCTGCGGGGAACGCCAAGCACGAGAATGGGCGATGCCATGGAGCGTGAAGTTACACGCTCGGGCAGCGGCAGCAGCGCGGGTTTGTGGCGGGTGCTGCAGAGGTCATAAGCCCTGGGTGGCTTGGCCTGTGTTCAGCGGTCCACTCGGCCCAGCACCGCACTGCCTGACCAGTGGCGGTGGCGGTACAGCTCGTCCTGAATCCAACGGTCCCAGCGTTTTTGGGCTTCCAGGTCGGTGGAGTGGGCGCTTTCCGAATCGTATGTGTGCTGCGCCTTTTTATACGCCCGGAAATTCCGGTCGTAGGCCTGCTGGATTTGCTGGTTGAGTTTGCCGCGTTGGAAGCGCGTGGCCTGCAGCTCTTTGCGCAGCTTGCGGGCGTAGAGTTCGGCGAGGTCAAAGTGCCGTTGTTCGTGCACCAGCAGGTAATCGCTGGCATCGCGGCCGTCGACCCAGGAATCGTCGTGGCTGAAATAGGCGTTGACCGAGAAGCGCAGGCTGCCGTCCCGCCGCAGTTCCGGGTCGCAACGGATACCGCATGAACTGACCGCATCCACGCCGGTAGCCGGTTGCGGATGCCCCCGGAAGTCCTCCCAGATAAGCGGTCGATGCGCCCGCCAATCCATGGTATACCGCAGACCGGAAGGGGCCAATGCCTTTGGCAGGAAGGCCGACCCGGCATGCGCATGGCCCGCACAGCTCAGCGGCTGTTGGTCGTGGAGCAACAAGGGGCCTGTTGCGGCCTCCAACGCGGGGCCTGATTCAGGATCTGCGTGGGCATGTTGCCGGGCTGCAGGCTGCCCGGCGAAGACCAGCAGGAGGAGCACCAGAAAGGGAAAATGGCGTTGCACGAACACCATAACGCAAAAGCCGGGCCAATTCGCGCCTTCGCGCGTCAGCAAGCGGCCTTAGCTCTTTACACTGGGGCGGCCAAAGACCATCTTCAGCTTGTTGCTGAAGCCGTCGGCGCGGCGCACATCATTGAAGATGTCCACCCATTCGTGGAACACCAGCTTGACCGGATTGAAGGAGTTCACCGGTTCGGTGATGCCGTAGATCGGCTTTTCGCTCTCCGGTTCAAACGTGCCGAACATGCGGTCCCAAATGATGAGCGTGGAACCGTAGTTCTTGTCGATGTACTTCTCGTTGATGGCGTGGTGCACCCGGTGGTGCGAAGGCGTGGTGAACACGTACTCGATCGGCGCGGGCAGCTTCTTGATGAACTCGGTGTGGATCCAGAATTGGTAGAGTACCTCGATCTGGTGGCAGATGAAAAATACGATGGGGTCAAAACCGATCATCACTGCCGGGAGGAAGAACACCAGCTTGATGTGCTGGGTCCAGGACAGGCGGAAGGATACCGAGAAGTTGTACTGCTCCGAGCTGTGGTGTGTCACGTGGGTGGCCCACCAGAAGCGCTGTTCGTGGGCAATCCGGTGTGCCCAGTAGCGGCAGAAATCGATCGCGATCAGGCAAAAGATGAAGGAGAAAACCACCCCTGGCTCGCCCATACCGGGCAGCCATCCTTTCCACGGCAGGAAATTGTAGAGCACCAGCAGGGTGCCGTACAGGGCGGTCTTTACCACGGCGCTGACCAACAGGTTGCCTACCCCGATGCTCAGGGAGGCAAAAAAGTCCTTGCCCTTGTACTGTTGGCGGTTCTGGATCTGACCGATAAGGACTTCCAACAGGACCAGGCCGATCATGACCGGCGCTGCGTAAATGATGACGGGCGGGATTTGGTCGAGCAATTCCGTGACCGTGATCTTGTCAGCACTGAGCAAAAGCATGGGGAGGGGTTTCGGGGAAGCTGTCCGGGCAGCCCGGTGATTCGAGCGCCATTCAGGCCGTTTTTGCGGCCCTGCGCCACGAACCGGGCAAAGATACAGCGTGCGCGTGCTAGGAAACTGCTGGAAAAGGGCTGCGTGGCCTTCGGCCGAAGGCCGGGGCATGCGCCAAATGGACTTGGTGCATGCACCGGTTCACCGGCCTATTCGTCGTCCACCTCGCCGTCGACCATCGGTCGGGCATCGCGGTTGGCCACCGCCCATAGCGTATGGAAGATCAGCTTGGTCCGTGCCGCCAGCACGTCCAGCGGGATCTTGTCGTAGGTATCCGTGGGCTGGTGGTAGTCCTCGTGGCCCCCGTCCATGTAGAAAATCACTGGCACGCCGTGGCGGGCAAAATTGTAGTGGTCCGAGCGGTAGTAGTAGCGGTTGGGGTCGTCCTTGGTGTTGTAGGTGTAGTCCAGGGCCACATCCGAAAACTGCCGGGCCACCCCTTCGGAGATCTCGTGCAGCTCGCTGCTCAAAAAGTCCGACCCGATCAGGTACACGTACATCGGGGTTTCGGCATGTTCCTCGTCCACACGGCCCACCATGTCGATGTTCAGGTCGGCGACCGTGTGCTCCATGGGGTAGATGGGGTGCTCGCTGTAAAACTCCGAGCCCAACAAGCCCTTTTCTTCCCCGGAAACGGTCATGAAGACCACATTGCGGCGCGGGCCGTTGCCAGTGCGGTAGGCCTGGCCCATGGCCTCGGCGACCTCCAGCAGCGCGGTGGTGCCGGAGGCGTCGTCGTCCGCCCCGTTGTAAATGAGCTCCCCGCTCTTGCCCAGATGGTCGTAGTGGGCCGTCACAAAAACGTATTCATCGGCACGGTCGCTGCCGGGGATCATGCCGAGCACGTTTTCGCTCAACAGCGCGGACTCGAACTTCTCGATCCGCAGGCTGATGGGCATGTCCAGTTCCCTGCCTTGCGGCGAAAGCTTCTTGTCGATTTTGGCGATGGCCTTTTCCAGTTTCTTGGCGCTGCCGAACAGTTCCCCGCCAATGCGCGGCGTGGTGTAGAGCACGTTGCAAAAGGGGCTGGGTTCGCTCGGGCCCGCCAGTTCCATTTCCGGATTGCGCAGGTAATTGACAAAGGACTTGACCTCCAGCTGGCGCTCTGCACTGTTGGACACCGTGATCAGCGCAATGGCACCGCGCTCCGTGGCCGCCTTCACCTTGGCCTGCCAATCGGTGGTCCAGTTGGACCGCTCGGCCGTGCCCGTGAGGTGGTAGTTGCCGTCTTTGTCCTGCGGTTCGCCGCCGTGGATGAGGACCACCTTGCCTTTGACGTCCAGGCCTTCGTAATCCGAGTACTGTGCATCGTCGATGCCGTACCCGGCAAAGACCAGCTCCGCATTCTCGAAATCCACCTCGTTGTTGGAGCCCGGCCAGCCGAAATAGTCTTCCAGGAAACCGTATTCGGTATCCCCGGCTTTGAAGCTGACGTCGCCCCAGCCGCGTTTGACCAGGCCAAAGGGCTGGAACCAGCCTCCGTCTTCGCCGGCGGGCTTCAGCCCGAAGGCGTGAAACTGCCGGGCGATGTAGGCGGCGGCCTTCTGCTGCCCCGGGGTGCCGGTTTCACGGCCTTCCAGGGAATCGCCGGCCAGCACCTTGAGGTGGGCCAGGCAGTCGGCTTCGGTGATGCTGCCGGAAGCGGCCATGCGGCTGCTGTCGGGGGGCAGATCGCCGTTGGGTTGGGTGCTGTTATCGCCGGAGGCGGTCATGGCGTGCTGCCCACCGGCCGGCGACATGGAAAGGCCTTCCGGCGCTTTGGCACTCATGCCATAGCTGGTCTGGAAGGTGGTCTTGCCCTGGGCGTGCAGGAGCATGGGCCCCATGAGGGCCCACAGAATCAGGAGGTGCTGGGTATGGCGCATGAAAAACCGTACAAGGTGAGCAGGGAAAGGAGCGTAGGCGTCGTTGGCTGCGTTGACCGTGGTGGCTTTGGCTGTGCTGCAGGCCTTCAGGCGTTTTGCAGGGCGATTTTGTCCACGCGGCGCTGGTGGCGGCCGCCTTCAAAATCGGTGCTGAAAAAAGCTTCGGCCATGTTCAGGGCCGTCTGTTCGTCCACAAAGCGGGCCGGGATGCAAAGGATATTGGCGTTGTTGTGCTGGCGGGCCAGCTTGGCCAGTTCCGTCTTCCAGGCGATAGCCGCACGGATGCCCTGGTGTTTGTTGGCGGTGATGGCCACGCCATTGGCGCTGCCGCACAGCAGAATGCCCCAGGTATCGGGCTGCTCGCCCACCGCTTGGGCCACCGGATGCACAAAATCCGGGTAGTCCACCGAATCGGCCGAGTGCGTGCCAAAGTCCTGCACCACATGCCCGGCCTTGCGGGCCCAGGCAATCAGCGCGTCCTTATAGTCAAAGCCGGCATGGTCGCAGCCGATGGCAATGGAGGCAATCTTCATGGCCGATAAAGTTACGGGCATCCGCCCCATGGGGCGGGTTATGGAAGGTTAAAGCAGAGGCTGTGGATAAGGGCGGTCCGCAAGTGTCCTCCAGTGGAGCACCATGCAACCAGGCATCACACACCCACAGGAGCAGCAGGTATAGGGCAGCAGACGGGCTCAAGCCCGGCCCCGCAGTTCGGCTTCGCGCTGGCGGGACACCCGCCGCGCAATCACAATCCCGACTTCATAGAGCAGCATCACTGGCAGGCCGATGAGGATCTGGCTGGTCACGTCCGGCGGGGTGATGATGGCGCTGGCCAAAAGAATCAACACCACGGCATGCCGCCGGTGCGCCTTGAGGAATTCCGGCCCGACAATGCCCAGTTTGGCCAGGAAATAGATGACCACCGGCAATTCGAACATCACGCCCGCAGCCAGCACGATCATGGTGATAAAGCCGATGTAATCGTCCAGCTGGATGTAGTCGCTGACCGCCTCACTGATGGAATACGGCACCAGGAAATTGATGGAAAACGGAATGATGATGAAGTATCCAAAACTTACGCCTGCGGCGAACAGCAGCGAGCACCAGGCCACAATGCCCCGCGTGGTGCGGATCTCCTTTTGGTACAGGCCCGGGCGGATGAAGCGCCAGGCCTCATACAGCATGTACGGAAAGGCCAGGACCAGGCCCAGCACAAAGGACACGCGCAGGTGCGCCAGGAACTCCCCGAGCATGCGCAGGTTGGCGATCTCGAACTCCGGCGGGGTCAGGCAAAACCGCGCGCCCAGCGAAAGCGCTTCGGCCGCGGCGCAGAGCGCCCGGTAGGACAGGAAGTCCGGATGCTTGGGCGCAAAAATCAGATAATCAAAAACCAGGCGCTTGCACAAAAAGGCCGCGATCATGAACACCAGCACCACCAGACCTGCGCGGATGATGTGCCAGCGCAGTTCCTCCAGATGGTCGATGAAGGACATTTCCGCCGCCGGGGGCGGCGAAGGCTTTTTGGACCCACCGCGGCCAAAGGGCAGCCGCCGTTTTTTGGGCGGTGGCGGTGGCGGTGGCGGGGGAGGGGGTGTGCCGGCACCGGAAGCGCTTGGGGTGGGGGCTTCGTCCGAAGTACGGCCTGCTTCTGCTGGGTTTGACGGGTCCGAGCCGCCGGGCTCCGCGCCGCTGTCCTGGGTGGAGCCGTCCTGGGTGGAGCCGTCTTGGGTGCCGCCGCCGCTTTGTGGCCCGTTCCCGTCCGCTCCAAGCGCGTTTTCCCCGGCGTCTGCTGGACGGTTCAGCCGGGTGGGGTCAAAGACCCGTGCCGGTTGGCCCATCGGATGTTCGTGGGATTTGGACCGGCTGGAATCCTCCCGGGATTCCGATGCCGGATCACGGCGCGGGTCGTTTTCGAATGGGGGGTGCTCCGCCATGTTCGGTGGGGCCGTGGGATCAGCGTTTTTTCAGCAAGCCCATCAGGCCGCGGGTCAGTTCGCGGATGAAGGTCTGGGTCATGCGGCTGTCGGCAATTTCCTCGATGGTGGATTTCTTCCGACGGCGTCTTCGGGAGCGCGTGCTGCTCCCCGAGCTGCTGCGTTTGGAACGGCTTTTTTCGAGCGCTTCGAGCTCCTTTTCCCGCTGGGCCTTGGCTTCCGCTTCAGCGGCAGCGGCTTCTGCGGCTTCCAATTTGGCTGTGAGGATTTCATGGGCGCTTTCGCGGTCCACGCGCTCGTTGTAGCGGTCGGCCAGACGGGATTGCCGCACCAGGGCCTTGATCTCCGCGTCGGTCAATACGTCCATTCTGGACGAAGGCGCGGTGAGCATGGTATGGGCCAGCGGTGTGGGGATGCCTTTCTCGTTGAGTACCGTGACCAGCGCTTCCCCGATGCCGAGTTTGGTGAGCACCTCGGCGGTTTCGTAGTAGGGGGTCAGCGGGTAGTTTTCGGCCGTGAGCTTGATGGCTTTGCGGTCCTTCGCCGTAAAGGCGCGCAGGGCATGCTGGACCTTCATGCCCAACTGGCTGAGCACCACATCCGGGATGTCGGTGGGCAGTTGGGTCACAAAGAAGATGCCCACGCCCTTGGAGCGGATGAGCTTGACGATGGCCTCGATCTGGTCCATCAGCGCATCGGAGGCTTCGCGGAAAACGAGGTGGGCTTCGTCGATGAAGATGACCAGCTTTGGATCAGCCTTGTCGCCGACTTCGGGGAAGCTGTTGTAGACCTCCGCCAGCAGGCTGAGCATGAAGGTGCTGAAGAGCTTGGGCCGGTCCTGGATGTCGGTCAGGCGCAGCGCGTGGATGACGCCCATGCCGCGCTCGTCGGTGCGCAGGAGGTCCATCACGTCAAAGGAGCGTTCGCCAAAAAAGCGGTCGGCATCCTGCTCCTCGATCTCTACGATCTTGCGGAGAATGGCTCCGGTCGATGCCGGACTGATCCTGCCGTAGTCGTCCCGGATTTCCTCCTTGCCTTCGTAGGTGAGGTACTGGAGGGCCTTGCGGAAGTCCGCCAGATCCACGAGCGGCAGCTTGTTGTCGTCGCAGTATTTGAACACCAGGGCGGTGACGCCGGTCTGGGTGTCGTTGAGGTCCAGGATTTTGCTGAACAGCACCGGGCCGAATTCGGAGACGGTGGCGCGCAGGCGGGTGCCGGGTTCGTCGGAGAGGGTGAGCAGTTCGACGGGGTAGGCCTTCGCCTGCCAGGGCGAACCGATTTGCGCGTGCCGTTCGTCGATTTTCGCGTGCCCGTCGGAGGCCGCGGCCAGCCCGGAAAGATCGCCCTTGATGTCCATCAGCAGGCTCGGCACGCCTTTTTCGCTGAGCCGCTCGGCGATGTTCTGCAGGGTCTTGGTTTTGCCGGTGCCGGTGGCCCCGGCGATCAGCCCGTGGCGGTTGAAGGTGCGCAACGGGGCGGTGATGTGCGCCCCGGTCAGCACCTCGCCATCGAGCATGGCGGAACCGAGCAGCACGGCATCGCCTTTGAACGTATAGCCGGCTTCGAGGTGCTGGCGGAATTCGGTGGATTTCGACATCGGATGCGCTTGGGAACGGTGCAGCGCGGAACAGGTGGGCCTTCCGCTACGATGCCGCAAAGTTCGCATTCCAAAGGCTTCCAGCGGGTGCGCAGGTTGCATGGCCAATTTTCCACATCCCGCGCATCGGGCGGCGGGATGCCACTGCGGCTGATCCCGGCACCGCATCTTCGCGGCATGGCCAAAGTCAAGACCGCCTTTTTCTGCCAGAACTGTGGCGCCGAGTCGCCCAAATGGGTGGGCCGCTGTCCCGCCTGCGGCGAATGGAACACCTATGTGGAGGAGGTGATCGAGAAAGGAGGCGCGGCTTCAACGGGAGGCGGGTCCTGGAACGCTTTTGCCGACGAGGTCGGCGAAGGCCAGGGCGGCCTGGCCACGGCCAAGGCGCGCAAGTCCGGTGGTGGGGCAGAAGCCATGCCCCTGGCCCAGGTGCAGGCCGGGCAGACGCGGCGCATGGTTTCCGGCGACGGCGAGCTGGACCGCGTGCTGGGCGGTGGGGTGGTGCCGGGCTCCCTGGTCCTGGTCGGGGGCGAGCCGGGCATCGGGAAGTCCACCCTGATGCTGCAGCTTGCCCTTCGCCTGCAAGGCGCCACGGTGCTGTATGTGTCCGGAGAGGAAAGTGCGGCTCAGGTGCGCCTGCGTGCCGACCGCATCGGGCGCATTCCCGAAGACCTGTTGCTGTTGACCGAAACGGCGTTGACGCGGATTTTCAAGCGCATCCGCCAGGCCAAACCGGCGCTGTTGGTCATCGATTCCATCCAGACCCTGTACACCGAACTGGTGGACGCGCCCGCTGGAAGCGTCACCCAGATCAAGGCCTGTGCCGGGGAATTGCAGCGTTTTGCCAAGGAGAGCGGCACCCCGGTCTTTGTGATCGGCCACATCAACAAGGAAGGGGCCATTGCCGGTCCCAAAGTGCTTGAGCATATGGTGGATACTGTGCTGCAGTTCGAGGGCGACCGCCACCACCTCTACCGCATCCTGCGCACGGTCAAAAACCGCTTTGGCTCCACCGCCGAACTGGGCATTTACCGCATGGCCCAGGACGGCCTGCACGGCGTGGACAATCCCTCCGAACTGCTGCTGGGCCAGCGCGACGAACCGGTTTCCGGGGTGGCAGTGGCCTGTACCGTGGAAGGCATGCGGCCCATGCTGGTCGAAACCCAGGCCCTGGTCAGCCCGGCGGTCTACGGCACGCCCCAGCGCACGGCTACGGGATTTGATTTGCGGCGCTTGAGCATGCTGTTGGCCGTGCTCGAAAAGCGCGGCGGCCTGGCCTTTGGCCAACGCGACGTGTTCCTCAACATCGCCGGGGGCCTGAAGGTCGAAGACCCGGCCATCGACCTCGGGGTGGTCGCGGCCCTGCTGTCTTCGTTTGAAGATTTGCCGCTGCCTTTGGACGTGGCCTTTTGCGGAGAAGTGGGCCTGTCCGGCGAAGTCCGCGCCGTACCGCGCATCGAGCAACGGGCCGCCGAAGCCGCCAAACTCGGCTACCGCCGTTTTTTCCTGCCCAAGCACAACGTCAAGGGCCTCAACGCCAAGCGCCTGGGCATCCGCCTGGAGCCCATCGACCGCGTGGAGCTGCTGTACCAAAACCTCTTTGGAGGATAGCGCCATGCCTGCGCTGGCCGATTTTTTGCGCGCTTCGCGCGAAGCCCTTTTCCAGGTGCTGTGGCCGCGGCTGTGTCCGGGCTGCGGGTCGGTGTTGGGGGCCGACGAAGCCTGGTGCTGCCTGGACTGCGATTGGCAATGGCCCTGGACCGGCTACGAAAGCCAGCTGGGGCATCGCCTGGAGCGGCAGTTTTGGGGCCGCATGCACGTGGAAGCGGTATGGGCGGCCTGGCATATGGCCCGGGGCAGCCGGGTGCAGCATTGCCTGCACGCCTGGAAATACCGCGGCAGGCCGGACGTGGGGCGGGCGGCCGGTGCGGTGTATGGAAGCCGATTGCTGGCCGCCGGCGCGGTGCAGGCCGGGCAGGATTGGGTGCTGGTACCGGTCCCCATGGCGCCCTCCAAGCGTAGCGCGCGCGGCCACAATCCGGCGCAGGACCTGGCACAGGGGCTGATGGAGGCCTGGCAGGATGCCGGGGTGGGGGTTCGCCTGGAAGGCGCCTGGCTCAAACGCCGTGAGGGGCGCAAAAGCCAGACGCAAAAAGACCGCGCCTCCCGCTGGCAGGGGCTGGCCCGGGTCTATGCACCGGGACGGGGATTGCCGGAGCGCCTGGACGGGCAGCGGGTGCTTTTGGTGGACGACGTGGTGACCACCGGGGCCACCTTCGAGGCCTGCGGGCGGCACCTGCAGGATCGCGGGGCCCGGCTGACGCTGTTGGCGCTGGCTGCCGCGGATTGAGCCGGGCTGGCTACCGATGGCGCGTAGTGCACACCAAAGCCTCCGCCGGCTTCGTTTACTTTCGCGGACGGCAGCGCTGCCGCGCCATGTGTTCAAACGGTTCCCTTCCATGATCCTTCGATCGAACGCCATTTTTAGCCTTGCTGTCCTGTTGCTGCTTGCCGCAGTTTTGGGCACGTCCTGCCGCCGCGACCGCTTTGCCATGGACCCCGAGGACCAACTGGCCTTCAGCACGGACACGGTGCAGTTCGACACCGTGTTTGCCACCGTGGGCTCGGCCACGCGTTCGCTGACCGTCTTCAATCCGCATTCGGAGTCCATCCGCATCAGCCGTATTGAACTCGCCGGTGGCGAAAGCTCCCTGTTCCGCGTCAATGTGGACGGCATTTCCGGCACGGTCCATGAGGACATCGAAATCCTTCCGGAAGACAGCATTTACGTGTTCATGGAGGTGACCGTGGACCCCAACATGGACCGATTGCCCTATGTGGTGGAGGACAGCGTGCTGTTTTTCACCAACGGCAACCGACAGCGGGTCATGCTGGTGGCCTGGGGCCAGAACGCCACCTTCATCAGCGGCCAGCGCATCTGCGACGAGGTCTGGACCGACGAGCTGCCCTACGTCATCTACAATTCGATGCAGGTGGACAGCGGCTGCACCCTGACCATCCGAGAAGGCTGCCGGCTCTACTTCCACGCCAATTCAACCATGCTGGTGGACGGCACGCTGCGCGTGGAAGGCACCCAGGACTCCGTGGTCACCTTTCAGGGCGACCGGCTCGAACCCTTTTTCC
>JAUIHG010000030.1 GCA_030432405.1 Bacteroidia bacterium
TTCCGCTACGATCCGCCCGCGCATCTGACGATGATCCGGACGGCGACGCACAAACTCGTGGCGGCGCACGGACAGCCGACTGGCGAACTCTATGACCTCCTCGCAGACCCAGGCGTCGACGTTCGCCTGGCCGTCGAGCTGGGTGCAGTCCAGGCTGGTCCAAACACCGGTCTCGCTGTCGGGAAACGTATTGATGGCTACACCGGGGTTGGTTCCACCGGTATAGGTGGCCTTGACACTGAACTGCCACAATGGCCCCGTTGTAGGTCCGTCGGGATTGTCCCCAAAATTGTTGCCCGGCATGCTGTCCAGAACACCGGAAGCGCCCTGATTGCTTTCAAAAAAGAAACCCGGAACGGTAAACCATCGGTATGCTGTGCTTTGCACCCTTTCCGACCACATAAAGAAGCCCGCGCCACCCAGGCTGGCAGCAGCTGAAACAGGCGCAACACTGCTTGCATCAAATTGCTTCCCAAACTGCCAGGAGATACCGTGGAACCAATTTGCGCTTGCAGTGCTCCAGCCCAAAATGTCCACGTTGACCTGCAGTTCCGTACCAGGCCCCAGCTGCGGCAAGGAATCCAACGGTGGATCAAAATGCACATCGAGGTCCAAAAGGCATTGCGCCTGTACGCGGTTCATCAGCGGCAGGGTCATCAACAAACCCAAAACGAGGTAGAGGTGCTTTTTCATAGGGCGGTTTTGCTTTAAAGTACCCCATGGACATGGCCGCTCCCAGCCGGACGGCGGTCAATGTATATTCGTCGCATGCCCGCGAGGATTCGTATGCCTTTGGCCCTGTATGCGTTGTTGGCCGTGGCCGATGTGGTGTTTCGCGCGGCAGCGCCAGAATGGGAACCGGTGGTCAAACCGCTGCTGATGCCGGCCCTGGCCTGGTGGTTTTGGCGCGCCTGTTCGGTCCATGCCACTTCTGCCACCCCGCATCCGCCCGGTGGTTTGGCCGGTGCATCGGTGGAAGCCAAGGCCGATGCTGTGCCCCGCAAACGCCTGATGGCCTCTGTGCTGGCTGCGCTGTTTTTCAGTTGGCTGGGCGACGTCTTCCTGCTCGGCAACACCGAAACGCGTTTCCTGCTCGGGCTGACCGCCTTCTTGCTGGCCCATCTGGCCTACCTGGCCGCCTTCAGCACCGGTCCGCAGCGTCCGGCGGAACAGCCCGGTTCCGGGCGAAGCGGTCTGGCCGGCATTCCCTGGGCCATCCTGCCCGTGCTGGCCTTTGCCGGTGTGCTGGTGGGCCGTTTGTGGCCGGCCCTGGGCGACATGCGTGGACCGGTGGTGGCCTATGCCACGGTCATTGCCGCCATGGCCCTTGGGGCGCTGCACCGCTATGGAAAGGTCTCCACCGCCAGTTTTGCCTGGACGGCAGCCGGGGCCTGCACTTTTGTGGTTTCCGACGCCACCATTGCCTGGAACAAGTTCGGCGAGCCCTTTGCCGCTGCCGGCCCCCTGATCATGGCCACCTATACCGCCGCGCAGGGCATGTTGACCTACGGCCTTTACCTGCAATTGGCCACCGCCTTTTCACCGCGTACCTCAAACGGCCGCTGATATGTCCTTGGCCCCGGGACCGGAAGGCTGGATGGACCAGCGCCGCCGCTGGCTGCTGAGCATTTGGCTGCTCGGCCTGTTTGTTTTTGCAGCCGATCAGGGCGGCACCCATGTAATCCGCCAGGATGCCCAGGGCTATTATTTCTATTTGCCCGCGTTCGCTTTCGGCGAATGGAACGCCGAACGGTGGCATTTTCTGGGCACCGTGGACCGCAACCCCGAAACCGGGCACCTGCACACCAAATACACCTACGGCACCGCCCTGCTGCAAGCACCTTTTTTTGCCGCAGCCCATGTTGTGGCGGGGCTGACGGGGGCGGAGCGCAACGGCATCAGTATGCCCTACAAACTGGGCATTGTGTTCTGCGGAGCCTTTTACCTCGTTTTGGGCTGCGGCCTGCTCTATGCGTTTTTGCGGTCCCGGGTCGGTTTTGGAACGGCCATTCTGGTCCCCACGCTGCTGTTTGCCGGCACCAGTTTATTCTATTATTCGGCCTTCATGCCGGGCTATTCCCACGCCATTTCTTTTGCGCTGATCGCCGGCTGGTTGGGCAGCAGCTTGAAGCTGTTGCGCAAACCGGGATGGAGGCGTTTCGCCGGGAACGGCGTTCTGCTCGGTTTGATTGTGGCCGTGCGCCCCACCAATGCGCTGATTGTCCTCTGGCCCCTGTTCTGGAACGTGTATTCCATTTCCGCCTTCGGCGACCGCGTGGCCTGGGGCCTCAAGCACCTCGGTGGAGTTTTGCTGGCCGCGGGCATTGTTGCCGCCCTGTTTGTGCCGCAGTTTGTGTACTGGCATTATGCCACCGGAACCTGGGGATTTGCCGCCTATCCCGGCGAAGGCTTCCCTTACTGGTCCTGGCCCCGCATCGGCCCGGTGCTCGGCCACGTGCGCAACGGCCTGCTGGTTTACGCGCCGGTTTTGCTGTTTGCCCTGTACGGCATCGTCCATGGCCTGCGGCGCCGTGACCCCTATGCCCCGGCCAGCCTGGCCTGCTTTCTGGCCTTCACCTACCTGTTTGCCAGCTGGTGGGCCTGGTGGTTTGGCGGCGCCTTTGGGCACCGGGCCTACATCGACATCCTGCCGGTCCTGGCGCTTCCGCTCGGGCATGGCCTGGTCAGCCTGCGGGAGCATTCGCGCTGGAGCGCGCGCGTGACCATGACCCTGGTGGTGCTGTTCACCGCCTATACCTTCCTGTTGACCTACCAGTACGAACCGCCCTGGGACGGTCCGGATTGGGACCGCGAAGCCTGGTGGGACAAGGTCAAGCAGATTTGGGGGGGATAGCCGTGCGGAGCAGCCGGGCCCACAAACAAAATGCCCATCGGCAGCGAGGCTGCCAATGGGCACGAAAAACAATCAACATGAAAACAACTGCGCTGGGCACCCGACAGGGCCAGTGACCGATGTCCTGCCGGGTGGTAAAAGGACCGTGCAAGCGGGTGACCATCCGCGTGCAGGTCCCGCACTCAGGGCCTGATGCCGCTTGCCTGACATTTGCATGCCCACTCAACCGGCGACCGGGTCCTGAGGAACGGTTCAGCTAGAAATTGGAACAGCCCGAAGGTGGAAACCCGGGCGTGCTGCTGGTCCAAAGGGCACAGCTGTGTTTTGCCTATCGAAACGACAAGAGCAAGACGCAGACCACGGCCACAAAAGCCAGTTCCACAGTGAGAATCAGGTACTTTTCCTTCATGAGGAGCACTTTTCCGGCATAGCATGCCGCGATAGGCTCCCTTCAGTTTGCTGATCCCTCCCAGGACTCCATCCAGCGTTTGTTGCCAAACGTTTCGGATGCTCCGATGCATAAGAACACGTTGCAGGCTTGCGGATCCATCCTCGTGCTGCCAGCAACAGGAATAAAAGTATAGAGTCAGACCAGTGACTTCATTACACTTACCTCTTGCGTGTGACGGGGAAAAACACCCCTCATCCTGCCCAAAAATCAAAATACCTGCTGTTTGTCAAGCACTTATGCCGTTATAATCTGATAGCAGAGCCATATTTTGTGAGCACCAAACGTGCGTCGATGAGCCCTTTACCGCGGTTTTGATGACCCTTTCAGACCTGCCCTGTGACCGTTTGGGCGTATGGGTTACGTGGCTCAATGAACCAAATCCCTTTGCCGCACGCTCAATCGGCCACGAGAATGATGGCGGCGGTATGCACCGTCCGGGACTGCTCAGCGGCCCCATCCGCTTCGGCACTGGCGGGAGCGGGTGTTTCGCCTGCGGCGAAACGCTCTTCCATATCCCGCTCAGGCACCGTGTTGCCCATGATGGACTCCGCGGCAGCCTGGTGCACGGCCTTGCTCCACGCCTCCGGCGAACGCAATAGCCCATGCTCGGAGGGCACAAAGCCCATCGGCCCTTTGCCAAAACCGGTCAACAGGAAAAACTGCGCTGCGGCCAGGACCAACCATATGGGGGTGGCCATGCGAAACCAACGGCGCGAAGCAGGAGCGGGAGGCGGGGTATATCGGCCCATGACCCCAAACTAGTCGGTGCCATGGGCCAATGCCGGTCCCAAGCAACAGGACCTGTGACGGGGCAAGCCAGCCTTAAGCCGACCTTATACCTGATCCTTGTCCGCAGGAACCGGGCCCTGGCCCATGCCGCCACCACCCGTACCGGGGCGCGGCACCGGAGCATCCAGTGGCGAGGTTTGCAGCAGGGCATACAGGCGCTTCTGGCCCCGGTCAAAGAGGTAATACATCACCGGCACGATGACCAAGGTCAGGAAGGTGGCAAAGGTGAGGCCGAAAATGACCGTCCAGGCCATCGGGCCCCAGAAGACCACGCTATCGCCGCCGAGGTAGAACTGCGGGTTAAAATCGCTGAGCAGGGTGAAGAAGTTGATGTTCACCCCCACGGCCAGCGGGATGAGGCCCAGGACCGTCGTGATGGCGGTGAGCAGCACGGGACGCAGACGGGTTTCGCCGGCTTGCACGATGACCCGGATAAGGTCTTCGCGCGGCAGCGCTTCATGCGGCAACAAAGCCAACTCCTCGCGGCGGTCGTGCCGCAGCAGGTTGGTGTAGTCCACCAACACAATGGCGTTGTTGACCACGATGCCCGCCAGCGAAATGATGCCGATCATCATCATCAGGATGATAAAATCCATCTGCGCAAAGGTGATGCCGAGGAAGACGCCAATGGTGGAAAAGAGCACCGTGATCATGATGATGATGGGCACCACCACGGAGTTGAATTGCGAGACGATGATGAGCAAAATCAACCCCACGGCAATGAAGAGGGCCGTGGCGAGGAAGGCGGCACTTTCCTCCTGCTCCTCCTGCTCTCCGGTGAATTTGAAATCGTACCCGGCAGGCATTTCGTAGTCGTCCAGAGCCGCCTTCATTTCCGTCACGATCGATGTGGCGTTGTATCCCTGCTTGACGTTGGAGAACACGGTGATGACCCGCTGGAGGTCGCGGCGCTTGACCGAACCGTAGGTGCTGCTGTATTCCACATCGGCCAAGGCCGAAACGGGAATCTGCTTGGTGGTTCCCGTGGTTTGGTCCTTGAAGGTCACCCGAAGGTCCATCAGGGCATTGAGGTTGTACCGGTAGGCTGTGTCGAAGCGCATGACGATGTCGTAGTCGTCCTCGCCTTCCTTGTATTTGGAGATGTCGCGGCCAAACAGCGCAGCGTTCAGGTCGCCCATCACCGCCTGACTGGAGGTGCCGAAACGGCGGGCAGCATCACGGTCCAGGTCAACCTGGATTTGCGGTTTGCCGGTTTCCAGGTCGAGTTTCAGCTCTTCGATGCCGGGGATATTGGCATCCACCATCGCCTCGCGCAGCTTTTCGGCCTCGTAAATGAGGCGGTCGACATCCGGACCACTGACTTCCACGTTGATGGGATAGCCCACCGGAGGACCGGCCGGGTCCTTGGCCACCGTGATGCGGCCACCGGGGATATCGGCCACCAGCTCCTGGATGTCGCCCATGATGCGCTGGGTGCTCACCCCTTCGCGGTCTTCAAAGGGAATGAAGGAGACGTTGATGCGCGCCTTGTTCGGCGAAGTCGAACCCCCGGTTGGGCCCTCGTTCGGGTCGGCGGTGCCTTCTCCAACCTGGGTGGTGATGGCCTCCACCACTTCGATGTAGGGAATGCCGTTGTCTTCCTCCTCGTGGAGCAAGGCGTCGATTTTGCGTTCAACCTTCGTCGTAAAGGCGTTGGTTTCCGCGATGTCCGTGCCCAGCGGAAGCTCGATGAACACGTTGACATAAAGCGGGAAATTGTCCGGGAACAGGGCCACGTTGGGCTGGCTGGCGCCGAAGAACATCAGCGAAGCAAACAGCAACACAAAGGTTCCGCCCAACAGCAAAAAGGGTTTGGCCCCTTTGAGCGCCCAGGAAATCACCCCATGGTAAAACCGCTCCAGACGCGGCAGAAAACCCTCCTGGAAACGGCGTGAGACCGGAATGAGGAACCAACGGTTAATAGCCGACAGGATGACGATGACCAGCATGACGCTGCCCAGCGTATTGTTTTTCACACCGAAGTAGAAGACCAGGGCAAGCAAGATGAGCACGGCACTCGAAATGTAAAAGAAACGGGCGCTGCGCTTGCGCGAACCCGCTTCATCGAGTTTCATGAACACCGCCGTCAGCACCGGGTTGATGACCAGTGCAACAAACAGCGAAGAACTCAACACGATGATCAAGGTGATGGGCAGGTACTTCATGAATTCGCCCATCAGGCTGTTCCAGAACACCAGGGGCAGGAAGGCCGCCAGCGTAGTGGCCGTGGAGGCGATGATGGGCCAGGCCACTTCGCCTACTCCGTCTTTGGCCGCCTGGATGCTGGACTTGCCCATTTCCATATGGCGGTAGATGTTCTCGACCACCACGATCCCGTTGTCCACAAGCATGCCCAATGCCAGGATGAGGCTGAAGAGCACCATCATGTTCAGCGTCACACCGCTGAAATTCAAAATGGCGATGCCCATGAGCATGGACAACGGAATGGCAATCCCGACAAAGGCCGCGTTGCGCAGGCCCAGGAAAAACAGCAGCACCAGCACCACCAGGATCACCCCGGAGATGATGTTGTTCTCCAGGCTGTCCACCATCTTTTCGGTTTGGGTGGACTGGTCGTTGGTCACCACGATGTTGAGCTGGTCGGGCAGCACATCCTCGCGGGCGTGTTCGATGATTTCGCTGATTTCTTTGGCAGCCTCAATCAGGTTGCCCCCGCTTTTCTTTTTGACTTCCAGGATGATGACCGGGTCGCCGTTCAGGCGCGCATAGCTCGTGGGCTCGATATAATCGAAACGCACATCTGCAAAGTCACCGATGTACACCGGCTTGCCCTGCTCGTGTTTGACGATAATGCGCTCGATGGCCTTTGGGTCCTTGAACTCCCCCTCCATGCGCATGTTGCGGCGGAAGCCGTCGGTGAGCAGGTTGCCGGCAAACATGGTGATGTTCTCCTGTTGCACGGCTTGCTGCAAGTCGTAAAAACCCACACCACGGGCGGCCATAGCGTGCGGGTCCACGTTGATGGACACCTCGCGCTCCAGCACCCCGCGCAGGTCCACGCCGGAAATGGCGTCGACCTTTTCGATTTCATCCTCCAGGTATTCGGCGTATTCGCGCAGCACCTCAAAGTCCATCTCCCCATAGAGGTTGACGAACATGATGGGCATCTCCGAAAAGTCCAGCTCAAAAATGTTGGGATCCTCGTCCAGGTCGGAGGGCAACTCCTGTTTGGCCCGGTCCACGGCATCCTTGACTTCCTGCAAGGCCTGGCTCACATCTTCATCCAGGTTGAACTCCACCACAATGGTGGCGTGGCCTTCCACGGATGTAGAGGAAATGTTGTCGATGCCGGAAATCGTATTGATTTCCTTCTCGATCGGCCGGGTGACCAGGTTTTCAATGTCCACCGGCGAATTGCCCGGATACAGCACGCCCACATAAATGGTAGGCTGGGTGATCTCCGGGAAACTTTCCTTCGGCATGGACTGGTATGCCGTGATCCCCATAAAGAGAATCAGGAAGGTGAGCACAAAAATGCTCGTCCGGTTGTTGACCGCCAGGGTGGACAGGCCAAACTGGCGCACCTTGGACAGGACGCTGCTGGACTTCTGCTCGGAAGGAAGGCGGTTGTTGGCTTCGGACATGGCGGAAAATCTTGAAGAAGCGGGGGGAAAGGGTTCGCCGGAAGGCGAAAACAAAAAACAAACGTGGGATCAGCGGCGGCTGACGGCCACCAGGGTGGAGTCGGATACGTTGCGGAAACCGTCGTCGACCAGCAGCTCACCGGCTTTCAGGCCGCTGCGCACCACCGTCATGCCGTCGTAGCTGGGCCCCAATTCAACGGAGCGGCGCAAGGCCACATGGCTTTTGGGGTCCATGACGTAGAGGAAGTCGCCGGAAAATGCGGACTGCACCAGACGGCTCGGCACCTGGACCTGGTTGGGCTCAAAGCGGTTGCGCAGGCGGATGGTCCCCACCTGGTTGGGTTTGAGTTTGCCGTCGGCGTTGTTGATGGCCACCTCCATGGAGAAGGTGCGGTTGTTGGGATCGATGACCTGGCCTACAGCGGAGACGCGGCTTTCATACGTGGCGCCGATGTTGGGGAAGTGCACCTTGACGGTGTCGCCTCTGGAGACCTTGCCCAGGTAGGCTTCGGACACGTCCGAACGCACCTGGACCTTGCTGAGGTTGACCACGCGCACCACGGGAGCGCCGGGTCCGGCCATTTCGCCCTGGTTGACAAAGACCTTGTCCACCGTGCCCGAGATGGGCGAACGCAAAGCCGCTTTGGAAAGCTGCGTCTGGGCGGTGGCCAGGGATTTCTCCAGGCTTTCCACGTTGTTGCGGGCCTGCAACCACTCGATTTCCGAGCCGATTTCCTGCTGCCAGAGGCGGTCGCGCTTTTCAAACACGGTTTGAGCCAGCTCCAATTGGTTTTCCAATTCGGCAATCTGGTCGCGCACCAGTTCGGCGTCCACTTCGGCCAACAACTGGCCGCGGCTCACGCGATCGCCTTCCTTAACCCGCATGGTGGTCACCCGTCCGCCCATGTCGGAGGACAGCACCAGGTTGTCCCGGCTGTCCACCACAGCCGCCACTTCGATGAACTCCTCAAAGTCCTCCTTGACCACCGGGGTGGTGGTGATGTGCACGGTGTCAACCGCGGCCAGGGTGTCTCCCCCCAGTTCCGCAATCTGGTCGTAGAAATCCGAAATCTTGTTGCGGCTCTTCCGGATTTTGCTTTCCTCGCTGCGCACTTTGTTTTCGAGTTTCTCGATTTGTGCTTCGTTGGACGGCTTGCCGCAGGACGCGGCAAACACCAACAACAGGGACAGCGCAGAAAAGAAAACAACGCGGCCCAGGCGGTGCGTGGTTTTGAGCGGATTTAAGGCGTGGGTCATGGCGCTTTGGTGCTTGGAACGGGGGTAGCGAAAAGGGAAAAAGCGGGGGTTGGTTTTTCGCCGGCAGGCGAAGGCCAATGCCAAACGGAGGTGCAGATCCGGCATCAGCGGAAGTCCATCACGGTCGGGTAGCGGCCCAGGGCCTTAATGAAGTCGGCGCGGGCGGCCAATACTTCATACAAGCCACCGATGTAGGTGTCTTCAGCCGTTTGGAAATCCTGCTGGGCGGTGGTCAGCTCCAGGCTGGAACCGACGCCTTCCATGTATTTGGTGCGGGAGACCTCGTAAATGCGCTCGGCCAGATCGCGGGATTCTCGTTGGCTTTCCAGGCGCTCGAGGGCCCCGAGGTAATTGCTGCGGGCCTGGGCCACTTCCAGCTTGAGGCCTTCGGCGGTCATCTCCTGCTGCAGGCGGATGCCCTCCAATTGTATTTTGGCCTTTTCAACCTGGGCGCGCTTGTAAAACCCGTCGAAAATGGGAATGTTCAGATTGGCCCCAATAATGGCAATTTCAAACCAGGGCTGGTCAAAATCGAAAAAATTGAAGGACTCGCGCTGGGCCTGTTGTTCGTAACTGGCAAAGGCCGTCAGTTTGGGCAAAAACTCGTTGCGGTTGTAACGGACGTTGATTTTGTTGGTCTCTTCCTGACGCAGCAGCAAGCGGTATTCCAGACGATCTTCCGGCGTGAAGGATTCCGTGCCTTCCACGCTGTTGACCAGCATGAGGCTGTCCAGACCGTCCAACTGCCGGATGGGCGTACGCTGGTCGTAGTTCATGGTGTACTTGAGCATGCGCAGCGCCAGCTCGTGGTCGCGCTGGGCGGAAGAGAGCACCACGTCCAGGTCCGCGCGGGAGCGGCGCAGGCGATCCACCTCGATGTTTTCGACAAAACCCTGCTCGTTGAGGGCGGCGGTTTCCCGGACCAGGTTGTCCACCAGATCGATGTTGCGCTCCACCGCACGCACACGCAAGCCGGCAATCAGGCCCGTGTAGTATGCCTGGGTGATGTTGTGGCGCAGGTCGATCTCCGACAACTTGGTCCTTTCCGCCTCGATGTCCACCAGCATGTTGGTGGCCTTAATGCCCAGAAAATAGGCGCCGTCAAAAACCAGCTGGCTCAACTCCGCGGAAGCCGAGGCGTTGTGCGGCACCCCGAATTGCACCTCCAGAGGCTCGGCATCCGGCGGCAGGCCGGCCAATTCCGGGGGAAGAATGCTGGTGGGCAGCGAGACGTAGTGGGTATAGCCCAGGGCGGCATTGAGCTGCGGCAATCCGCGGGCCAGCACTTCGCGCTTGCGCTCCTTGGCTTCCTGCATGGTCAACACCGCCTGGCGCATGGAAACCGCGTTGTCCAGGCCGTAGTTGATGGCTTCGGTCAGGGTGAAGCCCACCGTATCCCCGGCCAGTTTGCGGCCGGTGGATTGGCCACCGGTTGGTCCGCCGGTTGACCTGCTGGTGGGCGAAGGCGTTTGGGCTGCTGCCGCCGAAGCCCCAATGAGGAGCAACAGGGCGAGGCTTCGCCCGAAAGGGCGCGCGGAAAAAGCAAAAAGCGAAACAAAACGGGTGCGCTGCATCGATGCCGGGGTTGTTAGTGCGTACGCGGTGGATTGGAGCGCTCAGGGCTCGCGGAATTCTTCCAAAACCGCCTTCATGCCGCCGTTGGCTTCCAGATAGGCCACGCCTTGCGGCGAAGCGATGCCCCGAACGTGGTAGTCCATGAACTGGCTGTGCACGTTCAGGATCCGGTAGCGGTCTGGCGGAAAAAGCTTGGTGTCGAAAAAAAGATCAATGCGGCCGATGTAAATCCGGCCAATCACGTCCGGGTCCAGGTCGGCGCGGTACAGGCCTTCGTCCATCCCCCGATTGAGGTTATCGACCACATGGCGGTAGATGTACTGGTGCTTGTAGCCGTCAAACAGGGCCCAGGTCTGGGGGTAGTACTTCTGGGTATCGTACAGCACGGCCGGGTTGAGGGTGGCCAGTTGCCGCGCGATGTGCGCGTTGGTCCGCAGCAGGGCATCGATCGCGTTTTCCGCCTCGCCCTTGATGGATTCCAGCGCGCATTTCTCTTCGCTGACGTGGCGCTGCATGCACTGCTGCACCAGGTCGCCCTTGTTGCGGAAATGCTTGTAGAGCGTCTTTTTGCTCACGCCCAGCTCACCGGCCACGTCGTCCATGGTCACGGTCCGCACGCCGACCTGCATGAACAGCTCCTCCACCCGGTCCAAAATGGCGCGGTGCTGATCGGACTCCGGGGTCTCCTGCGGTCCGGAGGGCATATCGGTGTTGGCGGGGGGCATGCTTGGGCGCGGGGGCGCGGGCGGGTATCCCTCGGCGGACATCGGGAGTCGGCATATTGGACGTCCCGTTTCCGCTTTGGGAGCGCAAAGGTCGGGCATGGGTACGCAGGAAACAATTTGCGGACGCAAAGTTTCCCCTGTAAACAGGTTACCAATCTGTTAAAACCGGTTAACGATGCCCGGCTGGCAGCAAGACCTCCATGCTGCTGCCCTGTCCAAACCAGCGGGCCGCCGCTGGAACAGCCTCATTTTCAAGCCCTTGCCCCATTCCTTCCGCCTCCGGCGAAGGCTTGAGCACCAGCAGCCCGGGACTGCGGCCCGCCTCAATGGCCCCCAGCTCCGCCGACCATCCGAAGGCCTCTGCCCCATTGCCGCAGGCCCAGCGCAGCAGTTGTGCCGCGGGGAGGTCGGGGTAGGCCGCCGCCAATTCCTGCAATTCCGCATGCACGCTGAGCCGGGCATTGGAGGCCAGCGAATCCGTGCCGATCAGGATCCGGCCATCCAACGGCTCCGGCCGGTCGAGCCAATGCTCCAGGCGCGGCAGTCGCCCGGTGATGTAACGGTTGGCCCGCGGACAAAAGCACCACCAGGTGTTCGGCCGGGAGGCCGCCCGCGCGATGTCCTCCGGCTGCGCCATGGTGTTGTGGACCAGGATGAGGCGCGGCGGTGCTGCACGCGCGGATTCGGCGTTCGTACTGCTGCCCTGAAGCCCTTCCAGCACCGCTTCGGCCGGGGAACGGCCTTCTCCCGGAGGCGGCACCTCCAGGCCGAGCTTCCCGAAAAAGGCCGCAAAAGGCCCGGTGCCCTCGCGGAACCAGGCTTCTTCCTCCGGGCTTTCCTGGAGGTGGATGCTCAAGGGAGCGGCCTGCCCTGCTGCGTTCGGGGCTTCGCCGGCCAGGCGCTGGAGTTCGGCCAGCATGGGCGCTGCCACGCTGTAGGAAGCGTGTGGGTTCAACACCGCCGACAAACCCGCAGTGCGGTGGGCTTCCAGGACCGGCAAGCCCCGCTCCAGGCCCTTGCGCCAGGTCCCGGGCACGGCCCCGAACACCTCGATGAAGCTGTGCCAGCGCAAGGGCGAACGCCGCTTGCACGCCAGGGCATCGGTCGTGTTGGCGATGTCCCCCATGCCCACCACGCCTTCGCGCTGGAGTTCGCCGTGGGCCTCGTCGATGGCCGCTGCCAAGGCTTCGGGTTCGGCCGTACGGCCGAAGGTCACCGCGTCCAGAAAGGGCACCATGCCCAGGCCGCTGGGGATCTGCCCCCGCATGTGGCTGAGCTCGAGGTGGCCGTGCGCGTTGATGAAGCCCGGCACCAGCGCCCCTTCCACCCGGCGTGCGTCGGGATGATCGGCCGCCTTGCCAACCGCCAGAATGCGGCCCGTGGCCAGGTCCACCACCACGGCCGCCTCCCGGCGAACGCCGCCCAGGCCGTCAAACAGCCAGGGCGCGGACAAAACCATCGGTTGCGCTGCCATTGCCCGGCGAAGGTAGCGGGGTCTACAAAAGTGCGGATGACCCTGGCTGCCCTCCGGCCGCTCCGCTGTGGGTCCGGCGTACCTTCGCGGGGATGGAGCGCCAGGACATCCGTTTGCTTTCGCGCGAAGCGCTGGAACAGGCCCTGACCGGGGACCTGGCGCAACCGCGTTTCCGCGCCAGGCAGGTGTGGCACTGGATCTGGGAGAAGCAGGCCACGGATTTTGAGGCCATGCAGAACCTGCCGGCGGCGCTGCGGTCGCAGCTGGCCGAACGCTTTGCCTTCCGCCCGTTGAGCATTGAAACCGAGCAGCATTCGGAGGACGGCACGGTCAAGGTGCGATTCCAACTGCACGACGGACCGCTTATTGAAGGGGTGCTGATCCCCACGCCCGAACGCCTGACGGCCTGCGTGAGCGCCCAGGTGGGCTGCAGCCTGAGCTGTTCTTTCTGCGCCACGGGCTTCCTGCCCCTGAAACGGAACCTGACGCCGCCCGAAATCACCGATCAGGTGGTGCTGCTCAACCGGATTGCCGAAAAACGGCACGGAAAGCCCCTGAGCAACATCGTGTTCATGGGCATGGGCGAACCGCTGTTGAACTACAAAAACGTGCTGGCGGGCATTGAACGCCTGACGGCCGAAGACGGCCTGCACATCAGCGCCAAGCGCATCACCGTCTCCACGGCGGGCATCGCCAAGATGATCCGCCGCCTGGGGCAGGACAAAGTGCGCTTTAACCTGGCCCTTTCCCTCCACCACACCACGGATGAGGCCCGCTCGCGCATCATGCCCATCAACGAGAGCAACAGCCTCGATGCCCTGGTGGATGCGCTCAACGATTTCTACGCCGAAACCGGCGGCCGCATCACCTTCGAGTACATCCTCTTTGACGGGCTCAACGAAAGCCTGGCCGATGCGGAACGTTTGGTCCAATTGTGCCGCCGCGTGCCCGGTGCGCGGGTCAACATCATCGAATACAACCCGATCGAGCAGGCGGATTTCAAAAAGAGCGAAGCGGATCGCCGGGAGGCGTTCATTGCGCATTTGGAAGAAAACCGCGTGACCGCCAAGGTGCGCCGCAGCCGGGGCAAGGACATCGATGCGGCCTGCGGCCAGTTGGCCAACAAAGGCTAAGCCCATGCTCCAAACCCGCAACCTGCAGTACCGCTACGCCGAAGGCCCGGCACTGTCCTTCCCGGACCTGCAGGTGGAGGCCGGAGCGCGGCTGCTGGTGCTCGGCGAATCCGGGTGCGGCAAGTCCACGCTTTTGCACCTGCTGGCGGGGCTTTTGAAACCCGCATCTGGAACGGTCGAACTGCGCGGCACGGATCTGAGCCGCCTCTCCCCCGCTGCGCGCGACCGCTTCCGCGGCCGCCACATCGGCCTGGTGTACCAGCATCCTCCCTTTGTAGCGTCGCTGAGCGTGCGGGACAACCTCTTGCTGTCGCCCTTTGCGCGGCAGCGCAAGGCCTCTGCAGGGCAAGACGGGAACGCAGAGTCCAAAACCGCCCTGGAGCGCCTGCCGACGATCGCCGAGCGCTTGGGCATTGCTCCTCTTTTGCAGCGCCTGCCGCACAAACTCAGCGTGGGGGAACGGCAACGGGCGGCCATTGCGCGAGCCCTGCTGGGCGGCCCGGGAGGACCGGACCTCATCCTGGCCGACGAGCCCACCAGCGCCCTGGACCGCCGCCGCTGCGACGCGGTCCGCGAATTGCTCATCGAAGCGGCCACCAACAGCGGTGCTGCCCTGGTGGTGGTCACCCACGACGACCGCCTGGTGCCGCATTTTGAACAGCGCGTGGAATTGACGCCTGCCTACCCGACAGGTCCTGCAGCGCAACACCGTGCACAACACCATGCACCCCAAAATCCGGAGCCGGCATGAGCCCTGCGCGATGGCTCCATATGGTCTGGCGCAACCTCTGGCACCGCCGCCTTGGGGCCCTGGTCAATTTGATTTTGCTGGCCCTGGGGACCGGCATCATCAGCCTGCTGTTGCTGCTGCAGGGGCAAGTGGAACAAAAGTTCCAAAACGACCTGCGGGGCGTGGACCTGGTCATCGGCGCCAAAGGCTCGCCTTTGCAGTTGGTGCTTTCGGCCGTCTACCAAATCGACGCGCCCACCGGCAATGTGCCCATCGCCGCCGTCAAGTCCATCCTGCAGGGGCCCATGGTCGGCGGAGCCATTCCCCTGGCTTACGGCGACAGCTACCGGGGCTACCGCATCGTAGGCACCTCCACCACTTTCACGGATCGCTTTGAAACAGACCTGGCAGCAGGCCGCAATTGGTCAGCGCCGCTCGAGGTGGTGCTCGGTGCAGGCGTGGCACGGGCTACCGGATTGGAATTGGGCGCACACTTCCACGGCAGCCATGGGGTGGCCGGAGGCGAAGCCCACGCGCACCACGATTTCACGGTGGTCGGCATCCTGGAAGCCAGCAACAGCGTTTTGGACCAATTGATCCTCACCGACCCGGCCAGCGTCTGGGCGGTGCACGAAAGCGCGGTTCCGGAACGATCGGTCCAATGGGAAAACCCCTCGGAATGGCCGGACAGCCTCGACCTCACCGCCGTTTTGGTGCAGTTCCGCGGCCGCATGGGCTTATTCCAACTGCCCCGCGCCGTCAACGCCACCCCGGGCCTGCAAGCGGCCCTGCCCTCCGTGGAAGTCAACCGCCTGATCGGCCTTTTGGGCATCGGCACCACCACCCTGCAGGTGGTCGGCGCCGGCATCACCATCATGGCGGGCATCAGCGTTTTTCTGGCCCTTTTTCTGCGCCTGCGCGAACGCCGCCGGGAACTGGCCCTGCTTCGCGCCATGGGCTACCACCCCTGGGCCCTGTTTGCCCTCCTGCTCGGCGAAGGCCTGCTGCTGGCGGGCATCGGAGCCGTGTTGGGCCTGGTGCTCAGCCGCCTGGGCCTGGTTTTGGTCAACCGGCTGGCCGCCGGCGAATTCCACTGGAGCTTCACCGCCGAACCTGTGCCCCAGGAAGGCCTCCTGGTGCTGGGTGTGCTGGCGCTCGGCGTCTTGGCGGCCCTGATTCCGGCCTTGATGGCCATGCGGGTAGACGTGGCCAAGGCCCTGGCGGAGGAATAGGCCGCCTCAGCGCAGCCGCTCAAAATCCGCGGCAGTGGGCGGACGGCGCGGTGGGGCCGCATAGCTGGGTTCGCCCTTGGGGCGCAACAAACCGCCCAGGGCAGCGGCAGCCGTTTTGGGAGCACCTTTCTGACGGCTTGCCCGCGCTTTTTCGCTTTCGTTGGCCTTGGCCAGGACCTGTTCGCTGGCGCGCCAGGGCTTGGGGCGCAAGCGGTTGAGCAGCGACACAGGCGTAATCACCGCGTAAAAAAACAGCGCGGTGACCAGGCGGATGGCCGTATAGGTCAGCAGGCGGAAAATGCCCACCACCAGCACGCCCACCTTGCGGGAAAACCAGGTGCTCAACATGGACAGCAGCACAACCACCGCTCCGGCGATGGCCCAGGTCCACTGCCCGGTGCACCAGCCCAGCGCCGTCAGGCCAATGCCGATCAGCCCGGAAATAAGCAGGTTGCGCACCCGTTTGGGTTTGCGGATAACCGGCAGCCGGGACTTTTGAACGGGCTTGGGACCTTTTTCGGGCACGGGTTGGGCGTTGAGGGGGCAGCTTGCGGGTCGGGGTTTTCCGCAGGTATGCGGTTGGTGTGGTTCGGTTTCCTGCCCTTGTACTAGCGGTACAGCGTCTCCGGCTCCCACTCGGGCTGCCGCCGTTTTTCAAAATAGTAGGGCCCGATGACCAGCGCATCGAGGTCGCTTTGCATGAAGGTATGGTAGGCGTCTTCCGGATCGGCCACCAGGGGTTTGCCCTTGAGGTTGAATCCGGTGGAGAGCAGCAGCGGACAACCGGTTTGCGCCTTGAAGCGCTCCAGCAGGCGGTACAGCAAGGGCTGCCGCGCCGGATACACCGCCTGCGCACGCACGCTGAAATCCACATGCGTCACCGCCGGCCATTCCGAACGCTCCGTGTGCTGCTTGACCTTGATGGAAGCGGCGTGGAAGTTCTGGTCCAGCACCTTGCGGTGCCGCTCAGCCAGATAATCGGTGAAAGCCATGTAGGGCGTCGGCTGCCCGTTGACAAACAGGTCTGGCACGTCTTTGGCCATGACCATGGCGCCCAACGGGCGAAAACTGGCCCGGTACTTCACCTTCACATTGATGCGGCGCTGGATGTCCGCTCGGCGGGGGTCGCCAAGGATGCTGCGGCTGCCCAGGGCCATGGAGCCGAAGGCCATGCGGTCCTGGCACCAGGCCACGGTTTTGCCAGCCTCCAGGTCCTCCACCAGGCGTTCGATCAGTTCGGCGCTTTCCAGCTTTTCGTACACGGCGCCGTGCTGTTCGGCCAGGGCTTCGGTTTCCGCGTCGCTGCAGACGGGGCCAAGGAGGGCATTGCGCCATCCGTCGCGTTCGCCGTCCGCCTCCCGGCGATGCCCCTGGCGCAGGTGCCGGACGGCCAGGGCCGCCCCCAGGGCCGCGCCGGCATTGCCGGGAGCGGGCGGCACAAAAACCGCGTCAAAAAGGCCTTCGCGGCGCAGCCGGGCATTGGCCGTGGCGTTGAGCGCCAGGTCCCCGCCAAAGCAGAGTTTGTCGGCACCGGTGCGCTTGCACAGGGTCTTGGCCTGGCGCAGGAAGATTTCCTCCACCACCAGTTGCATGGCCAGGGCCAGGTTGGCGTGTTCGGGCTGGATGGGTTCGCCGGGACGGCGCGGGCGCATGTTGAACAGGCGGGCCCAGGCGTCTTCGCGCAGCATGCGTTCGGCGCGGGTGAAATGGAAAAAATGCGGGTTCAGGCGCAAGGTCCCGTCCGGACAGAGGTCCACCAATTGCTGGCGGATGATGTCCCGGTACACGTTGATGTTGGGATCGGCTTCATCGCCGTAGGCGGCCAGGCCCATGAGGCGGTAGGCGCCGCCCAGGATGGGAAAGCCGAGGTAACCGGCCATGCCGCCGTGCAACAGGTAGGGCGAATCCGGATGCCGTTGCTCGGCAATCCGCTGCAGGGTATTGCCTTTGCCGTGCCACCAGCTGCTGGCCGTCCAGCCGCCGGGGGCGTCGAGGATCATGACCGCCGCTTCGTCAAAAGGCGAAGCAAAAAAGGCGGCCGAGGCATGGGCCAGTTGGTGGTCGGCAAACAGGAGCGGGACGCGGAACCTCCCGAAGCTCTTGTGCGCGTTGATCAGGTCCTGGCGGTAGCGGCGGCGGATCAGCAGCCAGTCGCCGAGCCATTCGGGCGCGGAACGCAGCACAAAGCGTACGTCCCGCGGAGCGGCCCGGACCTGCGAGCGCAGCACGCGGAAGAGCCTGGAATAGGGCTTTTCATAAACCGCCACGGCCTCCAGATCCTTCGCCGTCAGGCCGGCGAACTCCAGGACAAAACGGATGGCGCGGGTTGGGAATCCTCGGTCGTGCCGCACGCCGCTGAAGCGCTCCTCCTGGGCGGCGGCCACCACTTCCCCGCCGATGATCAGGGCCGCCGAAGCGTCGTGGTGAAATGCGGATATGCCAAGGATGGCCATGGGCGGTGCTGCGGGGCTTCGCCGCAGGCGCCAAAGATAGTCGGCTGGTCCAGCAGGGAGCGGATTTGGGACCACTGCTCAGGCCACTTGGGCGCATCCGCCGTCCGGACCTTCGCGGGGGACCTCCTTACACCGATTCGGCCACCACTTCCTGCACTTCGGGCACCATGCGCTTGAGCAGGCCCTCGATGCCGGCCTTGAGGGTCACGGTGCTGGAGGGGCAGCCGGAGCAGGCGCCCTGGAGCATGACCGTAACGCGGCCGTCCTGGAAGTCCTTGAACTGGATGGCCCCGCCGTCCATTTCCACGGCCGGCTTGACGTACTGGTCGAGCATCTTGCGGATGCGGTCTTCCACGGAATCGTCGTCGCTGATGCCGGCACCTTCGGTGCTGGGCGCGGCCGGCTCCGGCGCTTCGTTGACAATCGGCTTGTCCTCGGTGACCCAAGCCTTGATGAACTCGCCGATGGGCCGCTTGATCTCGTACCAGTCTTGCTCGGTGTCCTTGCGGATGGTCACGAAGTTGTTCATGATGAACACGCCTTTGATGAAGGCGAACTCCTGGAACAGGGCTTCGGCCAGGGGACTGGACGAGGGATCGTCGCCCTCCTGAAAATCGACGCTGCGGCCGGGGTGCAGCATTTTATTGAGCACAAACTTGAGCGACTCCGGATTGGGGGTCATCTCCGTGTAGAGGCTGATGATGTGTTGGGCGGTAGCCATATGGGGTCGGTTGAACGGGGGAAAATCGCAAAAGGGGGAACCGCAAAGCTACGCCCGATGTAGGCCAAAGCCGAAGCCGGGCAAGCCGTGAGCGGGCTTCAATAGGCAGATAAGCAGCCGATTGCGCCGCGCAGCAGCCGCCGGTCACTCTACCAGCAGGGCATCCAGCGCTTTGCGAATGGCGTCGTGGCCAAAGCCCCTTCCCAGGGCATAACGCTGCAAGCGGGCCCGGCGTTCAAGGGCGGGCAAAGGTTCGCGCCGTCGCTCCAGGGCGGCGTGCTTCTGGCGCAGCAAATGGGCCAGGCGCGTGTCCAGGGCTTCGGCGTCCAGGCCTTTCAGGGCTTCGTCGATCAGGGCATCGGGAACGCCTTTCCGGCGAAGCCCCTGCTGGATCTTGATCGGCCCCCACCCCGTCAGGCGCGCCTTGTCGGCCGCAAAGGCCCGGGCGAAGCGCTGCTCGTCCTGGAAGCCTTCGCCGGTCAGGCGGTCCAACACCACCGCATGCTCGGAGCCCGGCAGCTTGAGCTTGTGCAGCTTTTCGGCCACTTCCTGGCGGGAGCGCTCGCGGTAGCTGCAAAAGCGCACGGCCTGCAGGTAGGCTTCCGATTGGGCTTGGGTGAAGGTCGGCTCCATTCCGGGGGTAATTTAGCTCGCGTCCGGCCGGGGAGCATGCGCCAACCCTTTTGCCGACCGCCCTGTTGATTCTTCCAGCATGAAAAACCTGCGGGCCCTATGGCTGCTTTTTGCCGCCAACAGCGTTTCGGGGGCCTCCCAGGGCATCCTGATGATCGCCGTGCCCTGGTACGTGACCGCGCAGCTTGGCCGACCGGGCCTGTTCGGCAGCCTTTATATGGGCATCACGGTGGTCTCGCTGTTCTGGGGCCTGTATGCCGGGGCGCTGGTGGACCGCTACGACCGCCGCAAGATCTTTTTGACCTGCTCGGCGGTGGGCATGCTGGTGTCGGGCACGATGGCGGGCGTTGGCTTTGCCGAAGGCGACAGCCTGCAGGCCATGCCGCTGTGGGCTGCGGGTGTGGCCTTTGCCACCACCATTTTCATTTTCAACATCCACTACCCCAACCTCTACGCCTTCGGGCAGGAGATCACCGAGCCCAAAAACTACGGGCGCATCACCAGCTACCTGGAGGTGCAGGGGCAACTGACCAATGCCTTTGCCGGGGCCATGGGGGCCTTGCTGCTGGAGGGTTTTTCGGTGCCGGCTCTGCGGATCGGCGGCTGGGCCTGGGACCCGGGTTGGACCGTCGATCCCTGGCCCCTGCACCACATTCTGCTGCTGGATGCGGGCACCTATGGGTTGAGCGGTCTGCTGTTGCTGGTCATGCGCTATGAGCGCGTCGCGCGAAGGCCCATCCAGCGCGGATCGGTCTGGACCCGGCTGCGCACCGGCATGGCCTGGCTCAGGGAGCACCCGCTGGTGCTGCGCTTTGGTGCGGCCAGCTACGCCATTTTTGTCACCGTGCTGGTGACCGGCTACTTCCTGCAGGCGGTCTACGTCAAGGAGCATTTGCAGGCCGACGGCTCGGTCTATGCACTGTCCGAAAGCGGTTTTGCCATCGGCTCGGTGCTGGCGGGGCTTTTGGTCATGCGGGTTTTTGGCACCTGGAAACCCACACGCGCCATCATCCTGCTCAGCCTGGTGGCCGCCGGCTTCTTTTTGGTGGGCATGGTCAATACCTGGCTGCCGATCTTCTACCTGACCTTCATGCTGCTGGGCACCAGCAATGCCGGCACACGGATCCTGCGCATGACCTGGCTCTTCAGCCACGTGCCCAACGATTTGATCGGCCGCACCGGTTCGGTGTTCAATACGCTCAACGTCAGTTGCCGGATTGCCTTCATCGGCCTGTTTGCCCTGCCCTTTTTCACGGGGCCGGGCATCATCTGGGCTTTCGGTTTACAGGCCGCTTTCATCCTGGCGGGAGCGGCCGTTTTGTGGGCCAATTACGACCGCCTTACGGCGAACTCCGTACCCCTGGAGGCGCAATCCGCACCCGAAACGGCTGCGACACCGCCGCCAAAAGAGGCGCTCGGCAACGCGCCATCCGATCAATAAACTTCTGTGGCGGCAGGGCTGGGTTGGGCCGCGGTTGGGGTGGACGAATGCTGGACCGCTTCCGTTGAAGGCGCTTTGCGGCTGCGCTTTTCCACCCGAAGCCAGAAGCCCACCAGCACAAAGGCCCAAAGCTGATGGGCCACGCCCAGGTGCACCTGAATCTGGGCCGGATCGGACATCAACAGGGTGGAAATGCCGAGCACGATTTGCAGCACCACGGCGGCCAACAGGCCAAAGGCCGGTCCTTGCACATGGCCCCGGTAATCTTTCAGCGCACGGGAAAAGAGCCAGCCCGCCGCGGCCAATACCAAAAACGCCAGCGTGCGGTGCACAAACTGCACGTTGACAATGAAGGCCGGTGTGAGGTGGTTTTTGCGGACCGGGTCCCACTCCAGGCCTTGTTCAAAGAGGCCGTTGGGCAGCATTTGGCCGTTCATGCTGGGCCATGTGTTGAAGTGCCGGGCCGCATCGCTGCCGGCCACTAGTCCGCCGTAGGCAATCTGCACCACCAGCAGGCCGGCCAGCACCCAAAGGGCGGGGCGCAATCCGGCGGGCAGCAGGGTACCGGGCGGGCGTTTCGCCGGAGGCGAAAACGACAAAACCATGTGGTACAGAAACACAAAAATGGCGAGGGCCAAAAACAAATGTGCGGTCAGGCGATAGGGGCTGACCCAGGGGGAATCCACCATACCACTCTGCACCATGTACCAGCCCATGAGGGCCTGTGCCAGGCCGAGCAGCATCACGCCGATCAGACCGCGGATCTGGCGGCCGGTCAGGGCTTTTTTCCAAAGGAAGAAGACAAAAGGAAATGCAAATACAAGGCCGATCAGCCGGGCCCAATTGCGGTGGATGTATTCCCACCAGAAAATCGATTTGAATTCCGACAGGGTGAAATCCGCGTTTTTGCGGTAGAACTCCGGGTATTGGCGGTAGTCCTCAAAAGCGGCTTCCCATTCGGCCTGATTGAGCGGCGGCAAGGCACCGGAAACCGGCTCCCAGGAGGTCATTGACAGGCCGGAATCAGTCAGGCGCGTAATGCCGCCGATGGCCACCTGGACCAGGACCATGAGCACGCCGATCCAGAGCCAGATGCGGACGGCGTTTCGGTAGGGCCTTTGGGGCATTTGGGGCGTCGGCGCGCCTGATGGATGTGGCGCGAAATCCCCGGTATTGTTCGATTGCTGAGGAACCGATGCGGTTGAAGCGTCCATGGGACGCGCAAAGATACCGGCCACAGCTGTGGCATCGCCATTGCGTCAGGGCCGCGGATAATAACGTGCCGGTCCGAGCACCACGTATTCGATGTCGTGCCAGGCGTCGAAGAACAAGGCTATTACAACGGGCTCGCCGACAGGCTCCTTGCCATTGCGGCCCTTTTTGCCCTTGCCGCGTTTTTTACGTCTTTTCCTGTTTTCCGCTTCAGGATCTTCCTCCTCCACCGCATCGTTGAGGATCTGGTCGTTGCGCTGGGCTGTGGGCATTTCCAGCTGCGGAAGCGTGTCGCCCTCGACCGGGTCGGGTTTGGGCACGGTATTGAGCTCCAGCAGGATGCGGTAGCGGGTGGACGCGGCACCTTCTTCGCCAAACTGGTCATGGCTGGTCTTGTGGATCTGCAGCACGTTCTCGGTTCCGTCCGGATCAATAAAGACCACCGTATCCGGGCCAAACACAAATTTGGTCTCCCCGTCCAGCAGCTCCATGCCGGATTCCGCAGCCACATCCGGTTCAATCAAAAAGGGAACAAACTCAAAAAAGGTCGTTGTGTCGTACTGCTCCAGGTGGAACTCGATGCGGTTGGTGTACAGGGCATCGAGTTTGGCGCGGTCCAGCGGATCGCGTTTGGGCAGCTTGAACCGGTGCACCCCCTGGGATCGGCTTTGCAGCTCCATTTCGGTGATGAAGTGCTCCTCGTCCGTCTCAATCACCAAACGCATGGGCGCCGAAGGATGATTGGGGTTGATGATTTCAGCCAAAAAGCCTTCCGGCGAACGCTGGATGTTGGCCAGGTAGTAGGTGCTGTCCAGGTTCTTGACCCCGCTGATGGTCAGGTCAATGGTGCCAAAAGTCAAGGTGACGTCCCCCGCCTCTACGGTTTCGTTCTCTCCAACGGTGATGTGGGTCTGGGGATTGAAGGCCATGCCCCGGAAATCAGCCGGATGGAAGAAAGCGCGATCCGACTGGTAGCTGTATGTATCGGGGGCGTTTGCCGATGGGCTTTCCAAGTTGGCCTCGAGGCCTTCTGACTCCTCTGCCACCGCGGTTTTCCCTGAGGTTTGAGCCCCGCTCAGGGCGGACATGCTCAAGAGGAAACCGAGAAACACGCTGCGCACCAGCCCCGGATGCCCACCGCGGACCTGTCGCGAATGGCAACGTTTGACGGGAGTATGGACAATATGGGCCACGTTCGGGTAGGGGCAAAAAAGAAGGGAAGGTGGTCACGTCCTTCCCTTCTTGGTCAAAATGGTCACAAAACGTGCTTTTGGGCACGTATTGGACATGGTTTACGGGACTTTTTCCAGGGGGTTACACGTGCGCCAAAAAAACCCTATGGAAGGCGCTGAAGGACTTTGCGCCGGGCCGGCCAAAGGGACCGTCAAATGCGGATTTCGATGCTCCAAGCCAACGCCGTATCTTCATCCATCACTCTGAAGAACAATCCATTCTGAATCAAATCGAAACCATGACTACAACTGCACGCGCGCTGCTTTCCGGCAGCATTCTGGTGGGCACGTTTCTGGCTTTCGCCGTTCCGGCGAACGCCCAGTGCGCCGCTGGCCAGACCGAAATCCAAGTGGACGTGACGGCGGGAAGCTTCCCGGCCGAGCAAAGCTGGAACCTGATCAACGATGCCACCGGAGACACCGTTTTGGTGGAAGCCTGTGGCGGCGCCGGTTCGGGTACTGCCGTCCTGTGCCTCGACGATGGCACCAACTACACCTTCAATGCCCTGGACGACTGGGGCGACGGATGGAACGGCGGTTCCTGGACCATCAGCAACGTAGCCAGCGGCGCGGTAATTGGCACCGGCATTGCCAACAACGGCGTGGCTGGTGACGGTTCCGACGCCTGCGACGGCGACGACGTGGAAGAGAGCTTCACCTTCGATCCGGGTGCCGGCATTTCCGGTTGTACCGACTCGACGGCCATCAACTACAACCCGGCTGCCACCATCGACGACGGTTCCTGCGTCTTCCCGGCTGCTAACGATGCCTGCGCCGATGCCATCAACATCGCGATGGGCACGTGCTATGTAGGCAGCAACACGGGTGCCACCTTCGGCGGCGACACCCTTGATGCCGCGTGTATCGATGGCGATGTGTCCCCGAACGACATCTGGTTCACCACCACGGTGCCGGGCAGCGGCTCGATCAACTTCTTGCTGCCCCAGACCCCGGGTGTCAGCTCCATCATCGAGCTCTACCTGGGCTCCTGCGATTCGCTGGGCACGGGCATCCTGGCCAGCATTGGCGCCTGCAACAACTACGGCCCCGGCGGCGGCCTCACCCTCAGCGGACTGCCCGCTGGTGCTACCCTGTACATCCGCTACTGGGACTTCGGCAGCAACGACGAAGGCACGATTGAGCTTTGCCTCTCCGAGCCCACGGCTGGTTGCACGGATCCCTGCGCCACCAACTTTGACTCCACCGCCACGGTGGACGACGGTTCCTGCATCCTGCCGGCCACCGACGCCGACGACTGCAGCCTGGCTGCCATGGTCATGGAAGGCACGACCTCCTTCTACAGCGGCGGTGCCACCGGTACCGACATCTCGAGCTGTACCTCCAGCGACTCTGTCAGCATTTGGTTTGCCTACACCGTGCCCAGCGGTATGGACACGGTCAACATCTACACCTGCGGTTCCAGCTTTGACACGGGTCTGAGCTTGTGGGACGCTTGCGGTGGCAACGAGATTGCCTGCAACGACGACGGCACGCCGGGTGTGGCCTTTGGCAGCACCTGTGGCGGCTCCAGCTTGCAGTCGTACGTCCTGTTGAGCGATTCCACCCTGGATGCCCTTGCAGGCAGCACCGTCTACATCCGCATTGCCGGGTTCAGCGGCACCTCCGGCTGCGGCGACCTGATCATCGAGGAAATCGAGGAAGCTGCATTTGAGTGCATCGCTCCGGCCAACCCGATGAGCGTGGTCAGCGGCACCACCGCTACCCTGAGCTGGGACGCTACCCCGGATGCGCAGGGCTACCGCGTGCAAGGCGGCCCGATCGGCGGTCCTTACCGCTTCGTGGCTACCGCCACCACCAGCGTTGTTGTGGGCGGTTCCGTCCTCAACCCGGCTACCTGCTACGAGTGGCGTGTACGTGCCCGTTGCAACGACGGCAGCAAGTCGCCCTACTCCGGCATCGACGTGTTCTGCACCGACAGCGTGCTGTTGGGCCGCTTGGCTCAAGACATCGCGGTTGAGGTCTTCCCGAACCCGGCAAGCGACATCGCCCGCCTCCAGTTCGAAAACGACCGTGCCGAGCAGTTGAACATTCTGGTCATGGACCTGAGCGGCAAGCTCGTGTCCACCCAAAGCGTGACGGTCGCCGAAGGCACCAACACGGTTGAGCTGGAAACGGCCGGCCTGCCCAACGGCAGCTACCTGATCCAGCTGGAAGGCGAAAGCCGCGTGCGCGCCCTGCAATTGGACGTGCAGCA
>JAUIHG010000031.1 GCA_030432405.1 Bacteroidia bacterium
TGCGCTGGGAGGATCTCAACCTCAACTACCAGGTGCTGGCCCGCATTGATGAAGACCGCTGCATCGGCTGCCAGCTGTGCTACACGGCCTGTGAAGATGGGGCGCATCAGGCCATCGCCTTGCCGGCGAAGGACCATCCCGGACAGAACGCGCTCGGGGTGCCGGCTTCGCGCATCCCGCGCATCCTGGACGAGCGTTGCGTGGGCTGCAACCTCTGCTCCCTGGTCTGCCCGGTGGAACAGTGCATCACCATGGAGCCCCAGGAACGGGGCCTGCCGGCCCGCAGTTGGTCGGAGCGGGTCGCCGAAGGCGATGTTCCGACTGGTTTTGATGACCCCAAAGCCGGCGGCCACGAGCACCCGGTACGGCCCATGCCGCCGCGCTGAGCGCACGTTGTGCCCTTGTACAGCCCCTGAAAAAACAGCGCCACCCCGGTTTCCCGGAATGGCGCCATGTGTTTGGGCAGGCAGGCCTGTTGCAGCGCTTAACGCACGACCTGGAGCGGCAGCGTTTCCACACCTTTGGCATGCTGGATGCGCACCAAGTACAGGCCGGGTGCCTGCTGGTTGAGCTCGGCGCGCAACGTGGCCGGTGCGGCGCCGTTGTTGAGCACCATCAGGGTGCGGCCGCTCATGTCGACCAGTTCCACGTGCACGTCCTGGCCGGCATAGGCGCTCAGGTCCAGCTGCATGTGGTGGGCAGCCGGATTGGGGAAGAGTTTCGCCGTAGGCGAAACCGCTGATTGACGGAGCATGGCGCCCCCACCAAAGCGGGTGGCATCCGGGGCCATGCGCAAGGTTGGACAGGTGCCCTTGGTGCCCACGCCGCTCCAGGAGCCGGCAGCGCCGCAATCGTTGGACCAGGTTCCGCTGAAGGTCTTTCCGGATTGCGAACCCACAGAGCTGAAACTCCCCGCATAAAACACGCAGCCATCCGGTGCAGGATTGACGGCGGTAAACATGAGGCTGCCGCTCGACTTGCTGTAGGTACCGGTGACCGACCAGATGACGGGCAGATCGATGCTGCTCAGTGTACCGACAAAGGTGAATTCCCCGCCCCCGGTATTGGTGGCGGAAAGGGCGTAATAGTACTGGTAGGTCGTCGGACTTCCTTCCCGCAGGCAGAGGTCAATGGCCATGCCGCGGGCCATGTTTTCGTCAAGGCCTTCAAAGACTTCCCATCCGGGCAGTTCCGCTTGTTCTTCAACGGCATTTCCTCCAGCCAATAACGGAGCCTGGATGCCCAACAGCAGCAACAGGGGGTAGACAAATCGTTTCATGCGTGTTGTGTTTGGTCCGGCGTAAAAGCAAATTGCCAAATGCCGGATACCTTAATATCGGGAGAATTTGCATTCCATCAAAAAAGCGAAACGCCGCCCCGGTTTCCCGGAGCGGCGTTTCTGGATGTGGTTGTGCCCGTTCTCACCCCAACGGGCTCATGGGGATCAGTGCTCGATGTGCACGTGCTGCTGGCCAATGCCTTGGCCGTCAACCACGTGAAGGAGGTAATGTCCGGCAGCGAGGCCGGCGGTGTTCAATTCAAGGGTATTGACCCCGGCCGCTACGGCCGTTTGGGTTTGCAATACCGTGCGGCCCAGCATGTCCGTAAGGCGGACAATGGGCTGGCCGTCGAATGCGGCTTCATACCGCACGTTCAACAGTTGGTCGGCGGGGTTGGGCCATGCTTCCACCACAGCGGAGAGGTCCATTTCCCGCAGCACCGGAATGCTGAAGGTATTGGTGGCCGAGAAAGGCGTAGCGTCGATGGGCGGTGTGGTGGTGCATGCGCAACGCACCTGCCATTGCCAGGTGGTGCCGGCGCCAAGCGCGCCAAACGGAACAGTCGTTCCGGAAAGTTCAAAGCCGACCAGGTTCTGGTTGCCCGTGGGACCAGGAGGGCTGATGCGCGTGCCGCGGACCTGGCAGGCCACCGATTCGGGAATCGGGTTCCAGGTCAGGGATACCGAACTGCCGCCAACCGAGGAATTCAGGTTGCTGGGTGCGGTGGCGCTGGAGCAGGTGGCAGCGGCTTCACCGATGGTTACGCAATAGTCTTCGGTTTCGCCGTAGGTGACCACTTCACAGGTGTTGGGGGCGGTGTTCCAGCGCATGACCACACGGAGGCCGGTGGTGCCGTCCGGTGCACCCGAGGGAATGGTGATGCTGCCGGTAGCAGGCACGCCGGAGACCGTTGCACCGGCATCGTAAGCCAGTTCACCGGCGTCTTCAAAGTCGCCGTCCTGGTTGTAGTCGATGTAGATGCGGAACCATTCGCCGAAGGTGCTGCCCGAATAGCCGGGCGAAAGGCTGACGCTGTAGGTCATGCCCTGATCAAAACTGGAGGTGATGCCGGCAGAGGTGAAGTTGATGTAGCCGCCGTTGTCGCCGGAGACGTTGTTCAGGCTACCGATGGAGATGGATTCGATCCACTCGTCGGCGGTACCACCGCCGGAGGTGCAGTAAGTGGGGCAGGGGCAGCCGTCGCTGGCAAAGGGAGCCGAAAGCGTGAAATTGCTCGTGCTCGAATCACATTGCGTGGCCACCTGGAATTCGTAATTGGTGCACGCCGAGAGGCCGGAGACGGGCAGGCTGGTGCCGGTCACGCTGGCCGTGGTCCAGGGCGTTGTGCCGGATTCGCGGTACCGCACGTCATAGCCCAGGGCGCCGGATACGGCGGTCCAGGTCAACGTAGCGCTGCTGGTGGTAATGCTTGTGGCAGCCAGGCCGGAGGGCGGGAAGCAGGCGCTGGAGCAGCCGCCATAGGTGCCATCCAGGATGGTGGTTCCGGTACCGTCCGGATCCAGCCAGGGACTCAGGCGGCGTGCATTGTTGGTGGTACCGGCGTTGTTGAGGCTGTACCACATCGCACCGTAAATGCCCACATCGTTGACCGGGTCGGAGCAGTTCAGGGAGCTGCCGCCGTGCAATTGACCGATGACGCGGCTGTTGGCGTCATACAGCGGGGAGCCCGAAGAACCGCCTTCCGTCACCGAGTGGCCATTGGTGGTGGGGTCCCAGAAGACTTCCCAGTGCGAACCGGCCGGGGAGGAACCGAACCAGTCGTCGGCTGCCGGAACCTGGGTATGGGTGGCGATCTTCTTGATGTCGCCGGAGGGGTGGTGGATGCCCACGCCGCCGGAAGGCACCGAGGTGGTGGCGTTCCAGCCGTTGAACCATGGGTTTGCTCCCGGTGCATCGGTCGGACTCTCGTTGAGCAACAACAGCGCAAAGTCGGAGGGGCTGTCGTTCGCCACCATGGTGGCGCCGTTGGTGGAGGGGGGCAGGAAATCGCTGCCGTCGGCGCAGCCCGGGCTCTCGTACATCCAGTAGAAGCTCCAGGAGCTCATGTTGGGATTGCTGACCGCGTCAAAGCCGTCGCGGCAGTGGTGGGCCGTCAGGAAGTAGGGGGTGCAGTCTTCGCGCACATTGTTGACAAGGGAGCCGGTGCAGAGGCGGAAGCCGCTGGACAGGATCATGGCCACGGAGCGCTTCTCGTCCTGCCAGTTGTTGCCCTCTGGGGTGCAATTGACGTTGACCTGGCAGCCGCCCGAGTCGCCGAAGGATTCTTCCACACCGTCCATTTCCACCAGCTCGTAGATGTAGCGGTAGCCGTGGGTGATGCGGGAAATGGCAATCGAGCCGAGGCCGTAAGCCTGGGCGGGTTCGTAGTATTCGATGATCACGTCATCGCCGTAGACCAGGCCGGTGGCAAAGCCGCCGTCCGGGTGCCGGTTGGCGGAGGTAAAGGTGCCGATGACGTGCTTGCGGTCGGCGCTGTAGACCCACACCTTGCCGCCTTGGGGAATGGACCAGCTGTTGTAGCAGAAATTGATGGACAGGGCACCGGGGGCCTGTACGCGCAGACGCCAGACACGGCCGCCATCGGGATGTTGTTCCCATGCACCGCTGTTTCCCAGGTGGTAGTTGACCTCAAAGGGATAGCCGAACCGGGGCGGCAGGCCTGCGGCTTCATCGGCCTCGTCTTCCGCGGCGATGGCGTCCATGTTCAGGGCGGGCATCACCAGGTTCGGCACGTTTTCCGAGAGGGCTTTGGTCAGAAAGGAGGTGGGGGTTCCCGGTTCGCTCAGTTGCGCAAACAGGTTGCCGCCCAGGCCGATCAGCAGAAGGGCCAGGAGGGTTTTGACGTTTTTCATGGTTGGACCGAAAATCGGTTGCGGGTGAAAGGGAGGGTAGGTAAGGCTTTCGCCTACCGGCGAAAACCGGACAAAAGCTGGGCTAAACCGGCGTGCGATAGCGTCCGGCATGTATGATCCGAGCTGTATGCAAGAGGGAGGGGTACCTAAGCCCCCACATAATACGCAAATCAAGGGGTACCCCGAAGCCAAAGGGGCTTCCATTTACGGGGATGCCAAAGAAGGGCGGAATGCTGGCACGTGCCCTGTTCTGGCACTATCTTTGGACGCTTCGCCCTGAGCCTCGGAACATTTGCCGGAGGCACCCTGAATACCTATACAAGTTGCTGATCATGCGTTGTTTGTGCATCCCCATTACCGCTTTGGGTCGGAACCAGGCGGCAGGCTTTCGATGGCTTTTTGCGCTGACGTTCTCCTTGTTGTTGACCGGTGCTTCTGCCCTTCAGGCCCAGCTTCCGCTGGTGCGCGAAGACGCGGGCATCACCCGCATTGCCCACACCTGGTACCAGCCAGCGGAGGGCGGCAGCATGATGGAGAGCACCCCCGTGGATTGGGCGGAAGTGGCGGTGCACCACGGCAAAGGCGGCCGACCGGAGTTGGTGGTCGTGGAAGGCCAGGAGAACGTGCAGCGCGTCAATTTCCGCTACGACGACAACGGGGACCTTGTGGAGCGCATCCACCGTTTTCCGGACAGTACGGAAAAGCGCTACACCTGGAAGCACCGCTACGACGAGGAGGGCCGCCTGCTAGAGCGCACGGCCTACGACGCCGAAGGCAAGCTGCTCAGCCAGGAAATCAAGGTCTACGACAGCTTGGGCCGGACCACAGACCATGCGGCCTTTTACCGCCGCTACACCGACGGGGAAAGCTGGACCTTTCAGGAGCCGGAAAGCGGCATCAAACAGCACGACGCCAACCTGCACCGGATGGACAGCCGCCATTTCTACAACGACTGGATGGACCGCTATTACATGACCGCGTTGGCGCCCTTTTCCCTCATGCCCCGAAGCGACGCCTTCCAGCGCTATCACTACATGTACAAGGGTAAAAACGAGCTGCCCGCCAAGGTGATGCTGTACGATCAGGCCGGCCGCCTGCTGGAAGAGGACGAATGCTATTGGGACCCCGAAGGCCGCATCCGTTCCATCAACAGCGTCATGCCCCTGGATTCGATGCAATGGGTGTGGGACTTCCGTTACGACGATCACGGCAACGTGGAGCAATCCCGCTATGTGGATGCCTTGAACCAGAAAAACACCGTGCAATTGCGCACGACCTACACCATGGACGGGGACCGCATCGCCTCCAAGACGGTGAAGCAGATGCGCGCTACCACCATGATCTACAACTACCGCAAAGACGGCAGTTTGGAATCCGCCGAGGAGCGCGACCTGTTCAACAAGCTGATGGTGCGCACGCTGTACCACGAAAACGGCCGCATCAAAGAAGTCTGGCGCTACAACGAAAAGGAAGACATCGACTCGGTGTTGTCCTACAGCTACGAATAGGCCAGTTTTGAGTCATGGCGCGCCCCAGCCAATTTCTGCTCCGCTTTTTTGCCCTTTCGCTGTTGTTGCCCATCGGTTTGGCCGTGGTCGGCTGGATCTATTTTGACGAGGTCCGCGCCAAAAGTTTTTATTACCGGCTGCAGGAAAAGAACCTGATCCGCCACCTGGAGGGCGGCAGCCTGGACTGGACCGGCGATGCGCTATTGGTGCGGCTGGAGTCCCGGGATACGGTCATCCGTTCTTCGGATTTCACGGCCAAGCGCTTCAACGAGGCCCATTTTGATTTCAGCCGCGCCTCCGGCGAAGCCATCGCCGAAGGCGTTCCCTTCGATTCCCTGGCCCCGCACCTCAAACGGGTCATGCGCAAGATCCCCGAGTTGGGGCTGCGGGAAATGCGTTCGCCGGGTCCCGGCGAACTCCAGTTCCGGCTGGGCAAAACCAGTTGGCTGCATTGGAGCGCCTCGGCTGCGCCCTCCGCGGTAATGGACACGCCGGGCGTCAAGCGGCTGGATGCGCATTGGTACATGGTCACCCAGCGCAGCCGCCGCTGAACCTTTCGCACCGTTTTTGCATTGAGGGTGCAACACCAAACCCGATATGCATGCCCCAGTCTTCTTCAGGCGCCGATGGCCAACCCGGTTCCGATACCGCCACCACGCCTTCCATTGCCGACTTCATTGCCCCGCTGCGGATTGCGGCATTTGATGACCTGGAAGACCGCCAGCCCGGTCATGCGCTGGTCGAAAACACGGACCTGGTCCTGATCCGCTATGGGGAACAGGTCAGCGTGCTGTACGGCCGCTGCCTGCACCGCGGTGCCCTGCTGTCCGACGGTGCGGTGGAAGGCCCCAACCTCATCTGCGGCCTTCACGGCTGGGACTACCGTTTTGACACGGGGGTCAGCGCCTACAACAACGAGGAGGCCCTGCACAAGTTTGACGCCGTGGTGCAGGACGGCGGCGTGTGGATCGACCGGGCGGCCGTGCTGGCCTTTGAGGAGCTGCATCCCCAAGCCTTTGACCGCGAGGCCTATTTGGGCGCCTTTGCCGACACCAATCCCGAGGACCCCGAACCGCACACGGGCTTCATTCAGCAATTGGCCGAAGGGGGCCCGGACGCCCTTGGCGAACACGGCACCGTGGCGGCCATGGGCGTGGAGCGCGACCGGCTGCCCAAGTGGGACGCCATCCAGGTTTTGCCCGCCCAGTTGTCCCGCCGTCCGCTGATGGACGATACGGAGGTGGACACGCGGACCATCATCGGGCCCAATGCGGCCAAGCCGTTGACCCTGTCCATGCCGCTTTTTGTGTCGGACATGTCCTTTGGCGCGCTTTCGCGCGAAGCGAAGGTGGCCCTGGCCAAAGGCGCGGAACTGGCAGGGACGGGCATCTGCTCCGGCGAAGGCGGCATGTTGGAAGACGAGCAGGCCGCCAACAGCCGCTATTTCTACGAATTGGCTTCGGCCAAATTCGGCTTCAGCTGGGACAAGGTGCAACAGGTGCAGGCCTTCCATTTCAAGGGCGGCCAGGGCGCCAAGACCGGTACCGGCGGGCACCTTCCCGGGCACAAGGTCAACGAGGAGATCGCGGAAGTGCGCAACCTGGAACCGGGCCAGTCGGCCATCAGCCCGGCCACCTTCCCCGACCTGCGGACGCCGGCAGATTTCCGCGAGGTGGCCGAACGCGTTCGCGCGGAGAGCGGGGGCATTCCCGTGGGCTTCAAACTGGCCGCCAGCCGCATTGAGGCCGACATCGACTTTGCCCTGGAGGCCGGCGCCGACTACATCATCCTGGACGGCCGCGGTGGGGGCACCGGCGCTGCTCCGCTGATTCTGCGCGACCACATCAACGTGCCGACCATCCCCGCCCTGGCCCGGGCGCGGCGGCATCTGGACCGCCGTGAAGCCCATGGAGTGAGTTTGGTGATCACCGGGGGCCTGCGCGTGCCGGCCGATTTTGTCAAAGCCCTGGCCATGGGTGCCGATGCCGTGGCCCTGGCCAACAGCGCCATCCAGGCCATCGGTTGCCTGGGCATGCGGGCCTGCCATACGGACAATTGCCCGGTGGGCATCGCCACCCAACAGGGCCATTTGCGGGCCCGGCAAGAGATCGACAAATCGGCCAAACGCTTGCAGAACTATCTTCAGGCCAGCCGTCAACTCATGCAGGTGCTGGCCCGGGCCTGTGGCCACGACGCCCTGTCCAAATTCGAGTTCGACGACCTGAGCACCTTTGACCGGGAAATGCACCACCTCACCGGGGTGGGCTATGCCGGGGTGTTGGCCTGACATCAGACCTGTGTGGCCCCGGCCTGCAAAGGCTGTAAACTGTATCCGTTCATGCATCAAGCGTCCGCGATCTTGCTTGCCGCACCCATCTGGTCTTACGCCATCGCGTATGGCATCGGGGCCTACCTCGCGCTGGGCCTGGCCTTTGCGCTGTGGTTTGCGGTGGCGGGAAATCGGCGCATGTTGCCAGCCTTGAAGGGCGCGGGTTTTTGGCTGCGCCTGCTGATGCTGCCGGGCAGCGTGCTGTTGTGGCCGCTGCTGTTGCAGCGTGTGGTGCGCGGTCCCGTGCATGAAGGCTTTCCCCTGCAAGCCCAGCGCGGCCGGGCCAAAAGCATTTGGATGGTGCTGGCCGCGGTCGTGCCCGTGCTGTTTGTCGGGGCGGTTTCCGCCTTTGGCGAACGCCCCCAAACCGACAACCTGGCCGAGCGCCTGGGGCGTTCGCCGGCTTTGCCGGCCCATGCCCAGCGTTTAAGCAGTTGGCGCAGCGGATCCCTTTACCGCCTGGATACGGCCTTTCTGTTGCGGGTCCACTTCCTTCCATTGGTCAGTCCGGATCCGCGCTGGGTGGTCGACGGCCAAGCCGTGGGTGCCCTTGGTGCGCGGGGCATGTATGAAACCGTAGTTGTGGAACGACCGGTCCAATACAGCGTAGTGGACGGGATTCGGGGAGATACCCTGTTTGTCTTTACCCTGCCGGAATAGGAAGCGCTCCACATCCCTGATAGCTCCAACCTTCAGCCTTCAACCGCATGTCCCAAGGATTTCCCGCCATCGACTGGAACCCCCGCAAGCGGCGTTACGACCTCTGGATGGCGGGGCTGTCGGGACTTTTTCTTTTGGTATTCATCGGGGGCATGTTGCTGTTCAATCCAAATGCCCGTCCGGAAACCGTACTGTTGCGCAGTACGGGCATCCTGGCTCTGGGCATGCTGCACGTGGTGTTGGCCATCGGGCCGATGGCGCGCATTTGGCCGGCCACCCTGCCCCTGTTGTACAACCGCCGCCACCTGGGGGTGATGATGGCCATCGTGGCCAGCGTGCATGCCGGCTTTGCCTTGTTTCAATTTCATGCCCTGGGCAATGTGCCCTGGTTGGTTTCGCTTTTTGGCAGCAACACGGACTATGGGAGCCTGGCGCAATTTCCGTTTCAGGTGCTGGGCTTTTTGGCCTGGATCCAGTTGCTGCTGATGGCCGCCACCAGCCACGACGCCTGGTTGGCCATCCTGGGCCCCCGGGCATGGAAAAGCCTGCACCTGGGCGTGTACGTGGCCTATGCCCTGTTGCTCGGCCATGTGTTGCTGGGGGTCGTCCAGTTGGAGCAATCGCCCTGGGGATATGGCAGCCTGGGCCTCGGTGCTGTGGTGCTCATTGCCCTGCACCTGGCCGCCGCGGGCCGCGACCAAGCAGGTCGGGAAACGCGCAAGGCCCTCAAGCGCATGGCCCATGATCCGGAACCGCTTTCGCCGGCAGGCGAATCCCCGCGCAGCCTGGAAGCTGCCGGTTGCGCGCGGCTGGGGTCCGCCAAGGCCATTCCGATGGACCGCGCGCGCATGCTGCAGGTCGGGGCAACGTCCATTGCCGTGTTCAAACATGCAGGCGGCATTTCGGCCGTGCGCAATGCCTGCAAGCACCAGGGCGGGCCACTGGCCGAAGGCAAGGTGGTGGACGGATGCATCACCTGCCCCTGGCACGGCTGGCAATACAAACCCGAAAACGGCTGTTCGCCCCCGCCCTTTGACGAACGCTTGGCCACATTCCGGGTGGCGTTGGACAGCCAGGGCGATGTCTGGGTGCACCCCAAAGCGCTGCCGGAAGGCACGCCCGTCACCCCTGCGCCGTTGATTTGACGTTCAGGCACCATGGAACAATTCCCCAAAAGCAAAAACAAGGGCGACGGCTTTTTTGTAGGCTACCTGCCGGGTTTGCCGCCGTCGGCCCGCCGGGCCATGCGAGTGGTGCTGCCGCTTCTGGTGCTGCTGGCCATCGCGCTGGGGCTTGTCCTGGGCATGAGCCAACGCGGAGAAGAAGCGGCTGTTTTTGAATTTGGCCACGAACGCAGCATCACCGGGGTATTGCTGGATGCGCCGGAGCCCTTGCTTCGGATTTCGCCCGAACGGGCGGTGCTTTTGATCGGCTACGGCAAGCACGGCGCCTGGGCCACCCTGGAAGCGGCAGGTGTGCAGCCCGGGCAAAATCTGGAAATTGCCGGTACGCTCATCTACCACGACGGGCATACGCTCATGGAAATCACGCGGGGAGCCGAAGCGGTCCGCAATCTGGGGGAGGCTACCGGTCCGGCCTTTGACCGGCCCGATGCGGAACTGGGCACGGTGGCGCTGAACGGCAAGATCGTGGATCCCAAATGTTTTTTTGGCGTGATGAAACCCGGCGAGGGCAAACCCCACCGCTCCTGCGCCATCCGCTGCATCGAGGGCGGCATTCCCCCTGTCCTGATGGCCGAGGACAAGCCCGCGGAAGGAGCAGGCACCCGCGCCTATTTCCTGGTTCGGGGCGCCTCCGGCGAAGCCCTCAACGCCCGCATCGCTCCGCACGTGGCGGTACCGCGGCACATCGAGGGCGTGGTGGAACAGTGGGCCAATTGGTACCTGATCCGCTCGGAACCGAACGCATGGAGCACCCCAAAATAGGCAGTATATTTATACGTATGAATGTATGCATGAGCCTGCTGGTGCTTGGGGTTATGTGCTGCACCTTGCAGGCCTCAGCCCAGTTTATTGAGGACAGGTATTCGTTTGAGCCCGGGGATACGTTACAAGCGCACCCACTGGTTGTGGACAGCGGGGCATCCGTATTCAACCAATGGGCGATTGCCCAGCCCGACAACCCCCCATTGGTAACCCCGTACGGTGGTGCATATGTTTTGATGACCCCGGATACGGGTGCCTATGCGGTCAACGATTCCGCGTGTTTCTACATCGACCACCTTGTTGGTCCGGGATTCATCACTGGCTTTGAGGCCAGCTTCAGCGGTTGGTATTGGGCCGATGCGGATACCGCAGACATTGGAAAGCTTTATATGAGCATTGATTCAGGAGCTACCTGGATGGATGTCATGGACGACAGCCTGGTTTCTCCAGGTGCTGTAGCGTATACTCCGGCTTTATCCGAATTCGGTGGGTTATCCGGAGCTAGCGGCGGATGGACCTATTTTTCATACGACTTGCGGGCCTTTTATGAGGCCTACGATTTGCAGGAAAATCAGCCGATCACGTTGCGGTTTTGCTTTTTGACCGATAGCGTCTTTGACAACCGTGCGGGTTTGATGCTGGATAACCTGTGGATGATCGACTATGTGGAGGGTTTGGCACCGCACCATGCGGTTTCCATCGCTTCCAAGGCCGTTCCCAATCCCGCCGGGAGCCAGACCATACTGGAATTGACCCGCAGCGATGGGCATGCCTTTACGGTCCAGGTTTGGGACCTCACCGGTGCCTTGGTGCGCCGATGGTCCGCGGTGAATACGGACCGGATCGGATTGGATGTGGCCGGACTGGCCGAAGGTTTATACCGCTACCAAGTGTATTCGCAGGATGGCGGCTGGGTTTCCAACGGCAGTTTTGTGGTGCAGAGGCCATAGGTTCGCGCCGTTGCAACCATCAACGGACGCCACCCATGAGCCAGATCCCGCCCGCCGATTCCACGCCGCTAGAGGATACCGATCCCCAAACGCTGACGGCCATGGAGGCCGCCCTGGCCGAAGCCCGGCAAGGCCGTGACGAAGGCGGCATCCCCATCGGTTCGGTGCTGGTCAAAGACGGGCAGATTGTGGCCCGGAGACACAACCGCCGAGTACAACAGGGCGACCCGGTAGCGCACGCGGAAATCGACTGCCTGCGCAACGCAGGCCGTTTGGGCTCCTTTCAGAATACCGTGCTTTATTCCACCCTAATGCCCTGCTACCTCTGCGCGGGCGCCATTGTACAGTTCGGCATCCCCAAGGTGGTGGTGGGCGAGGCCCGCAGCTTTCCCGGTGCCGCGGAGCTGATGCTGGAACACGGCGTGGAGCTCATCGACCTGGACCTGGAAGAGCCCGCCGCGCTGATGCGCGATTTCATGGAGCGGGAACCCGCCCTGTGGGCCGAAGACATTGGAGAGGCCGTTGAAGCAACACCCGCTGCCCGTCCTGAATCCGACACGGACCAACCGCAGCGCTGAACCCCGATCTCCTTCCCGCGTTCCCTTGCCATGACGGCTCAGGACACCCGTACAACATCCTCCGGGCTGCACGCGATCGTGATCGGCGCCGGCATTGCCGGGCTGGCCTCGGCCGCACGCCTGGCCGCCGCCGGGCACCGGGTGACGGTCTTTGAAGCCTCGGATACTTATGGCGGCAAGATGGCCGAGCACGCCGAGCAGGGCTACCGCTTTGACCGGGGTCCGAGCCTGTTCACCATGCCGGAGCTGCTGGATGAATTGCTCACCGAAACGGGGGCCGATCCGCGGGCGTACTACCGCTACGAGCAACTGGACCTGGTCTGCCGCTACTTCTATCCCGACGGCACGCGGATGAACGCCTGGGCCGATCCCGAGCGCCTGGCGCAGGAAGTGGCTTCCGCCTTCGGCGAAAAGCCGGAAGCGGTGCACGCCTACCTGGACCGCGCCCGCAAACTCTACGAGCTCACCGCGCCGATTTTTTTGCGCAACAGCATGCACGATCCGGCCACCTACTGGAAGGCACCGCTGCTCAAAACCCTGGCCGGGCTGCCGCGCCTGGACCCCTTCCGGACCATGGACCAGGCCAACCGGCAGGCGTTTGACGATCCCCGGGCGGTGCAGTGGCTAAACCGCTACGCCACCTACAACGGCTCCAACCCCTACAAGGCCCCGGCCACGCTCAATGTGATCGGGCACCTGGAGCACAACCTGGGGGCCTATTACCCGCAGGGCGGCATGCGCCGCATCCCGAAAGCCATCTACCGCCGGGCTTGCGACCTGGGGGTGGAATTCCGCTTCGCCGAAGGCGTTCAACAGATCCGGGTGGAAGCACCAAGCGGCGGCAAGCCCCGCGCCACCGGGGTGGAAACGGCCAGTGGATTTCATACCGCCGAGCTGGTCTTCAGCAACATGGATGTGGTGCCGACCTACCGCAAACTGATGCCTGATCAACCCGCGCCCGAGCGCATCCTGGCCCAGCCGCGCAGCACATCGGCGCTGATTTTTTACTGGGGCATGGACCGCAGCTACCCGGAACTGCACCTGCACAACATCCTTTTTGCGGCGGATTATCCGGCCGAGTTCCACGCCCTGACCGAGACCCAAACCCTGCATCCGGATCCGACGGTCTACATCAACATTTCGTCCAAGGTGGACCCGTCGGATGCGCCGCCCGGCGGCGAAAACTGGTTCACGATGATCAATGTGCCCCACGATGCGGGCCAGGATTGGGATGCGCTTCGCGCGAACGCGCGGAGGGCCATTGTGCACAAACTCGAAACCATGCTCGGCCAACCGGTGGAGCCGCACATTGTCTGCGAACAGGTGCTGGACCCGCCCGGCATCCAGGCGCAGACCTCGTCGTTTCTCGGTGCGCTGTACGGCTCGAGCTCGGACAACCGATACGCAGCTTTTCTGCGCCACGCCAACTTCTCGCGGAGGATCAGGGGCTTGTACTTTTGCGGCGGGAGCGTGCATCCCGGCGGCGGCATTCCGCTGAGCCTGCTTTCCGCGCGCATCGCCTGCCAGCAGGCGGCCAAACGGGACGCCTGACGGCGAAGCCTTTCCTCCGCATCCTGTCCCACAGTTTCCCCCATGAGCGACGACGCATCCAACGCATCCGGCACCGAACGGCGGCTGGAACCCAGCGGCTCCCGAGCCGGAGATGGCCGCCGCCCGGCAAGCGGATCAAGCCGCAGATCGTCCAGCGGCGGATCGTCCAGCAGGCGGGGAAGGGGCTATCAGAGCCGGGAGGGATCCGGCCGTGGAAGCGGGCGCTCCGGCGCTTCGCGCCGAAGGCGTCACCACAAACCGGAAATGCCGGAGGTGCCGCCAAGCGAAACCCAACGCCGCTTTGCCTTGATTGTATTGGTCGTGTTGCACGCCGTAGGCCTGGTGGGCCTGAACGTGGAGCGTTTCCAGGGCGATTTTTTGCAGCTGGTCTGGATCAACCTGCTGTTTGTGTTCAGCATCGTGATGAGCCTGCACACGCGCTGGAACCTGGACTACCTGTTCTTTGTGGGCAGTGTTTTCCTCTGGGGCATGGCCACCGAAATCATCGGGGTCAAAACGGGCCTGCTTTTTGGCCACTACCACTATACGCCGCTGCTGGGCCAGCAGGTGGGCGGCGTGCCGCTGATCATCGGCCTCAATTGGGTGGTAGTGACCTACTGCGCGGGCAATGTGGCCCGACGCCTGGATCCTTCGCCGGTGCTGCGGATCGGCTTTGGTGCCCTGTTGATGGTGCTCATGGACGCGCTCATCGAACCCTTTGCCGTGCGCTACGGGCTATGGGTCTGGGCCGGCGGGCATCCACCGCTGCACAACTACATCGGATGGCTGGCCGTGGGGGCCGTGGCGCAATACGCCTACCACCGCTGGGCCTCATCGGGCAACAACCCGGTGGCAGCCGCGGCTTTCCTGATCTTGTTGCTGTTTTTTGCCGGCGACCGGCTGGCGGTGCTCTTTGTGCACTGAGGCCGCGCTTTGCGTGTTCGGCCTAGGCCGATTCCAGGATCTCCACCCGTTTGTTGGTCAGGTCCGAGGCCGGGAGGACCGTTCGGCCGTTGGCCGTTTTCAGAATCACCGAAATGTTGGTGACTTCCTCGATGGTGCCTTCCACATCCTCAATGCGGATGCGTTGGCCTACGGCGAAGGTGTTGCGGCCGTAGAAGGTGCTCAGGGTGTTGCGCAGGATGTCCCGGCTGGCCATGCCGTAGGAGATGGCGCCGGCCACCACCACCGCGCCGATGATGAGCTGCAGGTTTTCGGAAAGGATGTCCGTGGGCAGGCCCATCTGCTGCAGGGCCGACAGCGTGACGGTGATGAGCAGGAACCAGTACACCGCTCCGGCGATCATCTTGCCGGCCCCCACGCCCAGGGCTTCGGTGGCGTTGGAGAGCACGTCGCGGATCAGCCCGGCCACAAAATAGCCGATGGCAAAAATGATCATGCCGATGATGGCCTTGGGGATGAAGGCCACGAGTTTGGCAAACTCTTCTGAAATGATATCCCAGCCCAGGGTTTCGGAAGCCGCCACCAGAAAGACCAGGATGATCAGGTAGTAGACGGTATTGGCCAGGATGTCGGAGGGCTTGACCTGCATGCCCATCTTGTCGAAGAGCACGTCCAGTTTGAGGCTTTCCAGGCGTTTGTCCAGGTCGGCGGCACGGAATACGCGGCGCATCACACCCCGGGCCACCCGGGCCAGGATCCAACCGATCAGCAAGGTGATCAGCGCGGCCACGATGCCAGGGAATGCCTGGACCAGGCCCATGAATACGGTACGGACGGAATCGGTGACAATGGCTTGCCAGTCTGCGAGGTTCATCGTAGGAAACTTGGTACACTTCTTGTTTCAGGAGTAAGGCGGGACATGCACGCCCGGAAAGGTCCAGCAGCAGGACTGCTCAGGCCTATTCGGAGGGACTGTCCTTCTCCGTTCCGGTGCGCGGGCCACCGGTGCGGGACGTGCCTTTCCGGTTCAGCATATGGCCGAGCAGGGACGTCTCCGTCCGCGCTTGCTTGATGCTGAACAAGTCCACCATGTCGGCCATCAACTTCAGGGTGTCGATGGTCTTCATGACCTCCCGTTTGTGTTCGGGGGGCAGGGACTCCTGCTCGAAGAGCTTGTCAAATGGATTAAAGTCGGCCATGTTGGCGCTGTCGTTTCGTTCTGTCCTTGGGTAGGGTTAGGAAGGCATGGAGTTGGTGACCGTTTTGATCCCTTGAAAAAGGGCGCTGCAAATGGGGTGCGGATGCGGGGGGTGTTGACCGTTTTTTGGAGCGTGTTCGCCGTCAGGGGTCTTTCCCGTAACGGCTTTCGTGCAATTTTTGAAGGCGGTCCCGGGCGCGCTTGAGGCGCATTTTTATGGCGCTTTCGCCGACCTCCAGGGTCTCGGCCATTTCAGCGACCGAGAGTTCGTCCTGGTATTTCATGAGCAGGACCATGCGGTCCATTTCATGCAGTTCTTCCATGAGCACCTCCAGCTGCTGGGTGCGGATGGCCACCAGCTCGCGGTAGGAGGGTTCGTGGTCTTCCTGGCCGCCGCGTGGGTCGTTTTCGGCGTCAAATTCCGAGACCCGGTAGCGCTGCTGCTTGCGCAGGAAGTCCATGCAGCGGTTGTAGGTGATGGCGTAGACCCAGGAACCGAACTTGCTGTCGCCCTTGAATTTGGGCAGGTTGGTGAATACCCGGACCATGATGTCGTGCACCAGGTCCTGTGCGGTATTGGCTTCCTTGATGACAGAGAGGCACTTGCGGTAGACCTTGTTGGCGTAGCGGTCGTACAGGTGCCCAAAGGCGTCGGTATCGCCCGATTCCAGGATGTACGCCACGATGGCTTCATCGGAACGCCGGGCCAGGTCGGCTGCCGTATCGTGGGCGATGGTGGTCAAGGTTCCCGGAATGCGCACAACGTTAAAGAATTCTCCGGCGGAGGATACCGTGCGGAGGCCGTATTCTGTTCCCGGAGCCTGTTTTTGCATTACAGGTGCTGCTTCCGGGAGGGACTGGTGGCTGGCCGGGCCTGTTGCAGTGCACTGGCTCAAGCCATGCCCAGCCGACGCTGCACGCGGCCAGGCGTAGTTTAGACGCGCCCGATGGCCGACCGTCACCCTACTGCTTCCGAACCTTCTCGAGAGGCCTCTTCTGCAGGGGCCTCTTCCGCCGGGACCCTAAAGGGCCTGGCCGGCGAAACGCTGGTTTATGGCGGCAGCACCATGCTCGTGCGGCTGCTCAACTACGCGTTGGTGCCCATGCATACCCTGGCCTTCGCCGGGAGGCAGGGCGAATACGGGGTGATTTCGGAGCTCTACGCCTGGGTGACCTTCCTGAACGTGGTCTTCATGTACGGCATGGAGACGGCCTTTTTCCGCTATGCAGGGTCGAAAGTGAAGGCCGCCGAGGGGGCAGCGGACCCGCGCCGGGTCTTTGGCACCGCTTTTGGCTCCCTGACGGCCACTACGGCCATAGGCGCGGCGGCGCTATGGTTTGGTGCTGAAGGGATTGCGCGGGTGTTGGAGCTGCCGGATGGCGCGCGCTACGTGCGCATGTTTGCGGCCATCATCGCGCTGGATACCCTGGCCAACATCCCCTTTGCGGCCTTGCGGCTGGCGGGCAAGGCCTGGCGCTATGCAGGCATCAAGCTCTTGAACGTGGTGGTCAACGTGGGGCTGAACTTCTTGTTTTTGGCGCCTTTGCTGCTGGGCACGCCCGACGCGTCCTTTTTGGGTTTCCGCCACGATCCGGCCATCGGCGTAGGCTATGTCTTTCTGGCCAACCTGGCCGCAAGCGCGGTCACCCTGCTCGTTCTCCTGCCCGGTGTGCTGCGTGCGGGCATTGGCTTTGACGCGGTGTTGTGGCGGCGCATGCTGCGGTACGGTTTGCCCTTTGTGTTCGCCGGCCTGGCCGGCATGGTCAACGAAACCCTGGACCGGATTCTATTGGTGCGCTGGCTGCCGAACGGGGCCGAACAGAACCGCGCGGTGGTGGGGGTGTACAGCGCGGCCTACAAGCTGAGCATTTTCATGAGCCTGGCCGTGCAGGCCTTCCGCATGGGGGCGGAGCCGTTTTTTTTCCGCCAGGCCGGTCAGGCCAATGCGCGGCAACTCTATGCGCTGGTCATGCGGGCTTTTGTACCCGTGGCCGGGGCCATCGTGTTGGGCGTGACCACGCTCTTGCCCTGGTTCGGCCTGATCCTGGGGCCGACCTACCGCACGGCGCTCATGGTGGTGCCGGTGCTGCTGCTGGCCAACGCCTGTCTGGGCATCTACTACAACCTCTCGGTCTGGTTCAAGCTCACCGACCGCACCCGCGACGCCATCTGGCTGGCCCTGGGTGGCGCAGCGGTCACCCTGGCCGGCAACGCCTGGGGCATCCCGCGCTACGGCTATTGGGCCAGCGCCGTCACCACGCTTGTGGCCTACGGCGGCATGGCGGCGGCTTCGGCCGTCTGGGGCCGCAAGCACTATCCGGTGCCCTATCCCTGGGCGCGGATGTTGGGCGTGCTGGGCTGGGCCGCTCTGCTGGCGGGGCTCTACGTGGTCCTGGACCCCATGCTCGGCGGTGTGCTGACGCCCGGTTCGGGTTTTGAAACCGGTCCCGCCTCCGGCGAAAACCCGGTCGACCCGCGCAACGAAGCCCCCCTGTTGTGGGCCCTTCGGCTCGGGCTCTGGTTGGCCTATGCCGCCGGATGGTGGTGGTGGGACGGGGCACGGACCTTGCGGGTGCTGCGGCAGCGCTGAGCGGTGGCTCCGGGCTTTTTTACTTTCAGGGCATGGAAAAACAATACACGCTCGGCGCGGGCTTTGATGCTTTGACCTTCAAGGTCGACATCGGCACGCCGGGCCTGGCCAGCACGGGGGTTTACCTGATCCTGGATGCCGGCCAATTTCAAAAATTGGCGGAGTCGGATGCCGACAGCGGCGACGTGGAGGGCACGGATGCCGAAGCCCAGCGCATGGTTGGGCATTTACTCAAGGTGCGCAGCATCGTGGATTTCATCAACCTGGATCAGGACCAGTGGGAAACCCTGTGCAATACAGTGGTGTCGGAATTGACGCTTTCCGGCGGCCAGGACGGCGTGCAGGCCTTCCCGTTTGAAACGGAAAACAAAACCGTCAGCGAAGACTTCCGCTGGTGCATCATCGAACACCTGGTGCGCATCCAGTAGCCCAAGCCGCATGCCATGAAGCTGTTTCATTTGTTTTTGCTTTTGCTGCTTGGTACAGAAGCGCTTTCCGCCCAGGATGCCTTGCAGCCGACCGATTACGACGTCCCGGTCTCTCCGGCCTTCATGCTGCTGGACGTTTCACCCACCATGGTGGACCGCCCGGTGAGCGCCAAGGCCTTCACCACCTCGGTGCTGAACAGCGTGGCCGATGGCGTGGGCTTCCCCGACGACTACAGCCTGGAGCTCACGCCGATGCTGCTGCTGCCTTCGCGAAACGCGGACCACAACCGCTACTACGGCATCGTGAAATCCGAATCCGGGGTGCGGCAAAACCCTTTGGCTCAGCTCAAGTATTTTTCTTTTTCCGCGGCCAGCATCAACGAAACCCTGGATTCTGCCGCTGCCTTTCGGGCGAACAACCTGTCGCTGGGGCTGCGCTTCCGCTTGGTACAACTTCAAAAAAAGCGTGCCGTGCAGGCCTACACGGACGCCACCACGGCGTACTTGCGGCGCTTGGCCGAAATCCGGGACAACATCATGCTGACGCCGGATCAGGTTTTGGAGCAATTGAAAAACGATAAAAAACTCCAGCAGCTGGAAACCCCGATCCTGGAAGCCCTGGCCTACAAGCCGGTCTTTACCGTGGACCTGGCCGGGGCGGTGGCCTTCCGCGCCGTGGATGCGAACTTTTCTTCGCTGGGTACAGCGCGTTATGCAGCCTGGTTGACGGCCTGTTATGCCAATTCCCTGAACGGCAAGGATGCCGAAGACCGGGATGACTTCATCAACCTCTACGCCTTTGGCCGAATTTTGAGCGACGACGGCTTTTTTGCCGAAGTGCCCACCTTCACGCGGCAGGAGTGGCTGGATTTTGGATTCAAAGTGGAATTGGAAATGAAGCGCTTTTCCTTTTCCTACGAATTGCTGCAACGGCAATTCCTGGACGGCGGCGTGGGCAATACCCTGCGCTCCTCGGGATTGCTGGGCTATGCACTCACCGACAAGGTGTCGGCTTACATGGTCTTTGGCAAAAACTTCGGCGACCGGGAAAACCTCATTGCCCAGATTTCCCTGAACTACGGCGTTTATGGCCGCTCCATCGATGTGCAGCGGTAACGCCTGATCGGCGAAAGCCACCAGGACCATAAGTTTGGGCGCGCATTGCCCGCCTGAAGCCTCGACAGACTGCCGGAAAGCGCCTTGCACTTATATCCATCCCCAAACCATGCACCGCATCCCCGTCCGCATCACCAACCGCACCAAGCATCCCCTGCCCAGCTACCAGACCGCCGGTTCCGCGGGCATGGATTTGCGCGCGGCGCTGGACGAACCGGTGATCCTGGAACCCGGTGAACGCCGCCTGATCCCCACGGGCATCGCCATCGCCCTGCCGGAGGGCTATGAGGCCCAGGTGCGCCCGCGCAGCGGGCTGGCCTACAAATACGGCATCGGCATGGTCAACGCGCCGGGCACCATCGACGCGGATTACCGCGGCGAGATCGGGGTGCTGCTGATCAACCACGGCCAGGAGGCCTTCAAGGTCGCCGATGGCGAACGCGTGGCCCAATTGGTGGTGGTCCCCATCACCCAGGTGGACTGGGAGTTGGCCGGCAGCCTGGAAAGCACCGCGCGCGGGGCCGGCGGATTCGGGCATACAGGGCGTTGACGCCGCGCTTAGGCGCGTTTGCACCGCGATTTGCCCGACCGGGCAGCGGGATGCCGGAAAGCGCATAAAGGCAGAACTTTAGCCTTCGCCCATCATGGCCAGACCTGGCCATGACGGGCCAATAGAGGCGCACCGCCGCTTCCCTCCGGAATCTTGCGCCGCCCCGCATCGTTATGGTCTTTATGCCCCGTTTGCACCCTGCCTTTGCCGCCCTGCTGGCGGCTTCGCTTCTCCTTCCCGCCTGCGCGGGTTCCAAAACGGCTCAGAACAACGGTCCGGACGGGATCGGTGCGCCGGACAGCCTGGTGGAACGCGCCAAGCGCGACGGCCGCAAGGCCGGCAAGGACCTCAGCGACAAAGACCAACAGGTTTTGGAGATCACCTTTATAGAAGGCGTGCGCGCGCGGCAACTCGGCAACGAGGAGCTGGCTGTGGCCCGCTTCGGGGAGGTCCTGGACATGGACCCCAACAACGGCCCTGCGCTGTATGAGCTGGCCCGCCTGGCCTTTGAGGCCGGGGACGTGCCCGGCGCTTTGCCGCTGGCCGAGCGTGCCGCCGAGCTTGAGCCGGACAATTACTACATCGTTGAGCTGGCCGCCGACATGCTGACCCTGACCGGGAGTTTTGAGGAGGCCGCCGCGGCTTGCCGCCGTCTGACTGAATTGAGGCCCAACCAACCCGAACCCTATTTCCGCCTGGCCTATACCCAGCAGCAAAGCGGGGACCTCAAAGGAGCCCTGGAGGCCTACACGGAAGTCGAAACGCGCTTTGGACCGGAGCCTTCGCTGCTGCTGGAGCGGCACCGCATCCACCTCATGGAGGGCAACCTGGACGAGGCGGCCGCCGAACTCGAACGCCTGGTGGCGCTTTTCCCGGACGATCCGGAGCATTACGAAATGCTTGCCCGCATCTACGAGAACAACAACGAGCCCGGCAAGGCCGCCGCGGTGTACGAGAAGCTACTGGCCATGGAGGGCGATAACCCCGAATTGCTGCTCCGGGCGGCGACCATCTACGGGATGAAGGGGGAGTACGCCGAATACCGCCAAAAGGCGCAGGAGGCCTTCGCCAGTCCGGCGGTCAACATCGACGCCAAGGTGGGCTTCCTGGTGCCCTGGATCGACTCCCTGGGCACGGATTTTGCGACCGAGGATTTTGTCTTTGACCTCAACAAACGCATGGTGGGGGCCCATCCCGACGACCCCAAGAGCCATGCGCTGTACGGAGACTTCCTCTACCATTCGGACCGCAAGGAGGAGGCACGGGCCAATTACCTGCAGTCGCTGGAAAAGGAGAAGGGCATTTTTGACGTGTGGCGCCAGGTCTTTCAGATTGACCTGGAGCTGGGCCACGAGGATTCCCTGGCCGCGGTCACCGAGCGGGCCATGGATTATTACCCCAACCAGCCGGCGGTCTTCTACTTCAACGGCTTTGCCAACCTGCGCGAGGACCGGGCCGAAAAGGCGGTGACCAGCCTCAAGCGCGCCCTGCCCATGGCCATCGGCAACGACGCTTTCCGCGCCGACATCAACTCCCTGCTCGGCGATGCCCTACACAGCCTGGAGCGCCACGAAGAAAGCGATGAAGCCTACCGCGCCAGCCTGGCCATCGAGCCGGACAACGCCTTTGTGCTCAACAACTTTGCCTACTACCTGAGCCTGCGCGGCTCGGGTCTGGAGGAGGCCGAGAAGATGGCCGCCCGCGCCGTGGAACTCGAGCCGGAAAACTCCTCTTTCCTGGACACCTACGCCTGGGTGCTCTACAACCTGAGCAAGTACAAGCAGGCCGCGGAATGGCAGGAGAAAGCCCTCGCCGCAGGCGGCGAAAACTCCGCCGTCCAGCAGGAGCATTACGGCGACATCCTCTTCCGCCTGGGCCGTGTGGACGAAGCGGTGGCCACCTGGCAGAAGGCGCTGGACCTGGCCGGGGAGAAGGCCGACAACCGGGCGGAGTTGCAGCGCAAGATTTCGGAACGGCGTTTGCCGTAGTCCAACCATGATGCGTAATCGGGTGCACCATGCCCTGTTTGTGACGCTCGCGCTGGCGGGCCTGCTGCTGATGCCGTCTTGCAACCGTTCGCGGGCCCTGGATGGGACCGCACCCTTGACCCGGACGGACGCCGAAGGACTCTGGCAGGCGGTGGAGGATGCCCGGACGGGCTGGGTCCGTTGGGAGGGCAAGGGCCGCATCGAGCTGGAGGACGCCGGGGGCCGTCAGGGCGCCACGGCCGTACTGCGCATGCGCCGCGACACCTGCATCTGGATCAGCGTCCGCAAGGCCGCCATCGAGGGCGCGCGCATCTACATCCGGCCGGACAGCGTCTTTGTGCTGGACCGGACCAACAAGACCTATACGCCGCTGGCCTATGGCCAACTGACCGAGGCTCTGGGCCTGGACCTGGAGGCGCTCAGTTTTGCGCGCTTGCAGGCGGCCTTCGCCGGGGAGGGGATCCTGGACCGCCCCTTGCGCTGGCGCAGCGGGCTTTCGGGCGGACGCTACCTGCTGGTCGGCGACCGCGGCGGGCTGGAGTACCGCCTGGAACTGGACCCGGCCACAAGCCGCTTGCAGCGCGAGGAGGTGCTCGAAACGGCCACGGGCCGCCGCCTGGTGCGCGATTTCACGGAATGGGAGGGCACGGTGCCCAGCAAACGGACCTGGACCTTTTACGGTGGGCGGGTGCATCTAAGCACACCCGCTGGCGGGCCGGATACCCCGCCAGACGGTCCGGAGGTGGTGCCTTTGCCGCTACCCGCCTCCGGCGAAAGCCTGGCCATCCTGGAGCTCGATTTCAACCAGATCGAGCTGGATCCCAGTGGGTTGCGCACCGATTTTGACGTCAACCCGCGCTACGAACTGTTGCCCTGGACCGAAGGGCTTGGAGCGCCCTGATGCGGTGACGGGCCTTGAAACCGCAGCAAATCCGGTTCCTTTTGCAGACGCGCATACGGGTTTTGCACAGCCGCGCGTTTTGTAAGGCGTTTCACGGCGCGCGCTCAGTGCCGAGCTTAGCTTCGCCGGTTCATGCCTGATTCCCCCTTTTTTCCAGCTGCGCTCGGTGTTCGAGCCGACCTCGGCCCCGCCGGATTTCGGATCTGGATGGGGACGGTGCTGCTGTGCCTGGGGGTGTTGTGTTCGCCGGCAGGCGAAGGCCTCTCCGCCCAGGTGAGCGATAAAGCGGCGCTGCGGCAGCAATACGAGGCCCTGCAAAACGAGATCAAGCAGACCGAGGAGGTGTTGGCAGAGACCAAGAAGAACCGCCAAGCCACGGTTGGGGAGTTGGAAGCGCTGCAGCGCAAAATCGACATCCGCCGGCAGTTGATCGCCAACATTGCCGACCAGATTTCGGGCCTGGACGGGCGGATTCTGGAGATTTCGCGCGTGATCATCTCGCTGGAACGGGACCTGGACGAGTTGCGGAACGAATACGCCGAGATGGTGTACCACGCCTACGTGAACCACGATCCAACCGACCGGGTCTCCTTTGTGCTGGCGGCCAAAACCTTCTCCGAGGCCCTGCAGCGCGTGCAATACCTGCGGGAATACAGCGCCTTTCGGCGCGAACAGATCGGGCTTATCGAGCTGACCCAGGAGAGCCTGTCCTTCAAGGTCGATGAGCTCGAACAGGCCAAGGCCGAAAAGGCGGGGCTGCTGCAGGAGGAGCAGAAACAGCGCTCCACCCTGGACCGGGAGCGGGACCAGCAGAACGCACGCATCCGTACGCTGAGCAACATCGAAAGCAAGCTGTTGTCGGCCATCAACGCCAAAAAGGCGGATGCCGAAGCGCTGAACCAGAAGATTGAACGCTTGATTGCCGACGAGATCCGCAAGGAGCGCCTCCGGGCCCTGGAAGCGGCCAATAAATCCGGGGAGAACACCGGTTCGCGCGGGGACGCGGTGCCCACGCTCACGCCGGAAGCCCGTCTGCTCAGCACCCGTTTTTCCGAAAACAAGGGGCGCCTGCCCTGGCCCGTGCAGCGGGGCACCATCACCGGGGGCTTCGGCCGCCGCGTGCACCCGGTGCTGCGCGATCCGCCGGTTTATATCCAGAGCAACGGCATTGACATCAATACGGTGCAGGGTTCGCCCGTACGGGCGGTTTTTGCCGGCGAGGTCCTGAACGTGATCTACAACCCCAGTTTCCAGCGCGGGGTGATCGTCAAGCACGGCGAGTATTTCACCGTCTATACCAAACTTTCCAGCGTGTCGGTCAAGCCCGGCGACCCGGTGGTGGCCGGACAACCCCTGGGCACGGCCCATACGGACGAGGAAGCCGGCAAAACAGAGATCCACCTCGAAGTCTGGAAAGGCACCACGCTGCTGAATCCACAGGAATGGATCAGCAGCCGCTAGGCTGCGGCATCCATTCCCGATAGGGGGGGCGGGATCAGCAGCCGATGAGCGCTCCGCATTGACCAGGCTCATGTGCCGTTCGCGCCCCCAACCTGTCCGAAGGACCATTTTCCCCGTACCTTCGTAGTTCAGACTACGCCTCCAATGCCCCACACGCCGCTTTTTCTGACTTTTGGCGGACAGGAGATCATACTCCTTGTCCTGGTCGTCCTGCTCTTGTTCGGCGGTAAAAAAATCCCCGAACTGATGCGCGGCATGGGCCGCGGCATCCGCGAGTTCAACGACGCGCGTTCGTCCATCAAGGACGAAATCGAGCAGGGCATGAAGGATAAGGAAGGCTCCTCCAAGACGGAACAGAAGTCCGCCTGAGGCCCCTGTTTTCCGGCCTGCTCCCCCGATTCGGCCCCGCAAACCGCGGATTTTGCCGTTTTGACGTCCGTACCGTTCATTTGCTGCTTCTTGCGCATACGGAATTGGTTTCCAGTGCGTTGGATATGTTGATCTTTTGCCACAACAAGGCACAAGATGTCCACATCCGGTCCCGCAGCCGCGCTGTACACTGGCGCTTGCCCGGATTGGCCGCTATTTTGGAGCCTTGTGCCGGGACGCTGCCGCAGGCAGTCGGGATCGGCTTTACCGCAACGCATGCATCCGTCCACAATCCATAGCCGCCGCACCCACGCCATGAACATGCTGGGCTTGAGCGTGTTGAGCTTGAGCCTGCTGGCTTTTTCGCCCGTCCGGGCGATCACAGCACCGTCTGCCGGGGAG
>JAUIHG010000032.1 GCA_030432405.1 Bacteroidia bacterium
CATCACCTTCCTTCTGGTCCTTTTCGGAGAAGTCATCCCCAAGGTCTACGCGCAGCGCCACACCAACGACATGGCCGCCCGCATGGCCCGGCCGCTGCTGATCCTGCGCCAGTTGTTCAAGCCCTTGAGCATGCTGCTGGTGCGGTCCACAGGCCTGATTGAACGCCGGCTTCGGCGGATGACGCCGGAAAACGTCAGCCTGGAAGAGTTTGAGTCGGCCATCGACATCGCTGTCGACGAGCACACCACCGAGCAGGAAGTCCAGATCCTCAAAGGCATCCTCAACTTCGGCACCATCGCTGTCAAGCAGATCATGACCTCCCACGTGGACATGACGGCCGTGGACCAGGCCTCGGACTTCCAAGGTTTGGTAGACGTGGTGCGCGAATCCGGCTATTCCCGCATTCCGGTCTACGACGGCGACAAGGACAACATCGTCGGCATTTTTTACGCCAAGGATCTGCTGGCCTGGCTGGAAGAGGACAACGGTTTCGATTGGCGCGGAAAGCTCCGTGAGCCCTACTTCGTTCCGGAGACCAAAAAGATCGACGACCTGCTCAAGGAGTTCCAGGAAAAGCACATGCACCTGGCCATCGTCGTGGACGAATACGGCGGTACCTCCGGCCTGGTGACCCTGGAGGACATCATGGAAGAGGTTATCGGGGAAATCGAGGACGAGTTTGACGAAGTGGAGGTGGACCACCGCCGCATCGACGACACCAATTACGTCTTTGCCGGCAAGGTCCAGCTTGGCGACGCCTGCAAGGTGCTGGACATCCGCCCCGAAGTCTTTGACCCCATTCGCGGGGACGCGGACACCCTGGCCGGCCTCCTGCTGGAAATGGCCGGGCGCATCCCCGAGGCGCAGCAGGAACTGGCCTTTGAAGGCTACCGCTTCAAAGTGCTGTCCGTGGGCCGCAGCCGCATCGAAAAAGTCCAGATCACCTTGCCCGCGCCTCCGGCGAAGGCGCCTGAGCGCGTGGCCTGACCACCACGTGGCCTGACGCTGGCGTTTACGACGTACCGCCACAGTCCTGTTTCCCCCGCGCGATGCGATCGTTGGGTTAGGGCGTGTGGCTTTGTGCCTTGCCACCGTTCTTTGGGCCTTCCAAGCCCATGAGTCCTTTTGCCCACGCATTCGATTCCGCCTTCCTGCGGATGTGCCGCCGCGCGCAGCTGCCCTGGATTGGCCTGCTGCTGGTGGCGGTGTTTTTCGCCGCCTGCGGCGAAACGGCCGTGCCCAAACCGCGCGCCTATCCCCGGGTGCACTACCCGGAACGCGCGGGCATGCAGCAGTTTGGAAGCCCCGACTGTCCATTTGCGTTTGAGCTGCCGGATTATTACGAGATCGAGCGCAAGGGCACCTACTTTGAAGAGGATGTGGAACAGCCGTGTTGGGGCAACAACCTCCACCTGCCCGGGCTCAACGGGACGCTTTACCTGACCTATAAGCCGCTCGGGCCGGACCAGCGGCTCATGACCCTGACCGAACAGGCCTATCGGCTGACCTTCACGCACGCCAGCCGCGCCGATTACATCGAACCGGTGCAAATCGACAACGGGCATGGTGTGTTTGGCTTGTTGTACTATGTGGGCGGTGACGCGGCTTCCCAGCTGCAATTTTTTGCCACCGACACCGTGGAGCATTTCCTGCGCGGCACCTGGAACTTCCGCACCCAACCCAATGCCGACTCCCTGGCGCCGGTGGTGCGCTTTGTGACCGAAGACATCCAAGGCATGCTGGCCTCCATGCGCTGGACGGATTCCTGAGCCGAAAGCCGCGCCGGACGCTGTTTGCGCGGCTTGTCCGGCGTATCTTAGGAGCTGGACTTTAGGGGTGTCCGGACGGCGAATCCGGGCTGAGAACATACCCTCGCACCTGATCCGGTTCAAACCGGCGTAGGAAAAAGTCGCCGCCGAAGGAAGGTCATTGCACATGGCCTCAGGCGTGGAAAAGGCCCCGACTGGCATGCGCGCAAGGGCGCGGATCAACCGCCAACCGGCCGCCAGGTTTGGCTCCCGGACAGCCTGTCCGGATGCGCAACCAAGCCATTCCAATGCCCGCCTTCCGGCGAATGCCCTGCTGCCTGTTGCCTCAACCGGATGGATGGCCGAATCCGATTCGGTCCTTGCAGGTGCTTTACAGCGGGTTGCCCTCAGCCTTGATTTTCCGCGGCGCATAAAAATGGCGTGCCGAACCGTCGCCGCAAGCCAATAGGTGTGCATAGTGCACGTGGCTTGTGCGCCACAGCCCTGCATCCCGCCATAGCCCTGCATCCCGATCTGACCGGAATACGATGAGCCAAACCAAAGCACCCACAAAGGCCCAGAAAACGGCCAACGCGGCAGAAACATCCCAAACGACAGCCGCCGAGCAGCCCACCAGCATACAGGTCAACGGCCGCCCGGTGGCCTTCGCCGGAGGCGCCTTGACGGATTTGCTGGCCCAAATGGGCCTGGATCAGCGCAGCGGCATGGCCGTGGCGGTCAACGACCAGGTGGTGCCCAAAAGCCAGTGGTCCGGGCGGACCCTGGATGCTGGCGACCGCATCACCCTGATCACGGCTGCGGCCGGCGGTTGAGCAGCCGCTTTGCCATCTCCGCATCGCCTCGGTTGCCGTACCTTCCGAAGCGCGCCGGATGCCCTGAAGTCCCCCTTTCCAACCCTTTGCCCAAACGCCCGATCGAGCGCAACATGCCCAAGAAAAACGAACGCCTCCCGTCCCAGCAAACCATTACCCGCGATCCCTTTCCGATGTCGGAAAAGGTCTTCGTGGAAGGCTCGCGTCCGGACATCCGCGTAGCCATGCGGGAGATCCGCCAGCACAAAACCAAGGCCCTGTTCAATGGCCAGGAGATGGAGAACCCGGCCGTGACGGTCTACGACACCTCCGGTCCCTACACCGACCCGGCCGCCGAGATCGATGTGCACAAAGGCCTGCCGCGTCTGCGCGACACCTGGATCCGGGAGCGCGAAGACACCGAAGAACTCCCCGACATCAGTTCGGCCTACGGCAAGGAGCGCCTGTACGATCCAGCGCTGGACCACCTGCGTTTTGGCCACTACCGCAAGCCGCGCAAGGCCAAAAGCGGGCAAAACGTCACCCAGATGCACTACGCCCGCAAGGGCATCGTGACCCCGGAGATGGAGTACATCGCAATCCGGGAAAACCAGCGCCTGGACCAGGCGAAGGATCTGGGCATCCAGCATCCCGGCAACAGCTTCGGGGCCAACACGCCCAAGGGCCTGATTACGCCCGAGTTTGTGCGCGATGAGGTTGCGTGCGGCCGCGCCATCATCCCCAACAACATCAACCACCCGGAAACCGAGCCGATGATCATCGGCCGCAATTTCCTGGTCAAGATCAACGCCAACATCGGCAACTCCGCGGTCACCTCCTCGATTGAGGAAGAGGTCGAAAAGGCCGTTTGGGCCTGCCGCTGGGGCGCGGACACCATCATGGACCTGTCCACCGGGCAGAACATCCACGAAACCCGCGAGTGGATCATCCGCAACAGCCCGGTGCCCATCGGCACCGTGCCCATTTACCAGGCCCTGGAAAAGGTGGACGGCAAAGCCGAGGAACTGACCTGGGAACTCTACCGCGACACCCTCATCGAGCAGGCCGAACAGGGCGTGGACTACTTCACCATCCACGCCGGCGTGCGCCTGCCCTATGTGCCCATGACCGCCGAGCGCGTCACCGGCATTGTGAGCCGCGGCGGTTCCATCATGGCAAAATGGTGCCTGGCCCACCACCAGGAGAGCTTCCTCTACACCCGCTTTGAGGAAATCTGCGAAATCATGAAGGCCTACGACGTGGCCTTCAGCCTGGGCGATGGCCTTCGCCCGGGAAGTTTGGCGGACGCCAACGACCGGGCACAGTTTGCCGAGCTCGAAACGCTCGGCGAACTCACCAAAATTGCCTGGAAGCACGACGTGCAGACCATGATCGAGGGCCCCGGCCACGTGCCGATGCAGATGATCAAGGAGAACATGGACAAGCAGCTCGCCGAGTGCGGCGAAGCACCCTTCTACACGCTAGGCCCGCTGACCACGGACATCGCACCGGGATACGACCACATTACTTCGGGCATCGGCGCGGCCATGATCGGCTGGTTCGGCACGGCCATGCTCTGCTACGTCACGCCCAAGGAGCACCTGGGCCTGCCCAACAAGAAAGACGTCAAGGACGGGGTGATCACCTACAAGATCGCCGCCCACGCGGCGGATTTGGCCAAGGGCCACCCCGGAGCCTATTACCGCGACAACCAGCTGTCCAAAGCGCGTTTTGAATTCCGCTGGGAGGACCAGTTCAACCTTTCCCTGGATCCGGATACGGCCAAGGAATTCCACGACGAAACCCTGCCCGCGGATGGCGCCAAAGTGGCGCATTTTTGCTCCATGTGCGGCCCGCACTTCTGCAGCATGAAAATCACCCAGGAGGTGCGCGACTACGCCGCCAAAAAAGGGGTGGATGCCGAAGAAGCGCTCGCCGAAGGCATGGCCGAAAAGGCCGCCGAATTCACCGAACAAGGCACTGAAATCTACCATTGATGAAACTGGCCATCGTTTCCCCCACGGGCGTCGTGCCCGGCGAGCATCAAGCCGTCGTGGAGATGCTCGAAAACGGCTTGACCTATTACCATTTGCGTAAGCCGGGCATGAGTACGGACGAGCTGTACGGTTGGTTGGAGCAATTGCCCCCGGCCTACCACCGCCGTGTCAATGTGCACGGTCCGTTGACCATTGCCCTGGGCCTTGGCGTGGGCGGTGTACATTTCCGCGAGTCCGACCGGGCCGGCCTTTCGGAGGCCGAATTGGAAGGCATCATCGAACGGGCGGACATGGAAGACCTGCGCCTGTCCGCATCGGTGCACAGTGTGGACAGCGCGCTGGCCATCAACAGCCAGTTCCTCTACGTGTTTTTAAGCCAGGCTTTTGACTCCAACAGCAAGCCTTATCCCGGCCGGATCGACACCTGGGATGTTCCGGAAGACCGGCCCACCAGCATTTATGCGTTGGGCGGCGTGACCGCCGAACGCATTCCGCAGGTGGCCGCCAAAGGCCTGGACGGCGTGGCCGTGCTCAGCGCCATTTGGAACGGCAAGGGCAAGCCCCTCGACAATTTCCTCGAACTGAAGACGGCATGCCAGAACGCCCTCGCGGCATCCTGATCGCTGGTGGATACGACCCCAGCGGTGGAGCCGGCGTCCTGGCCGATGCCAAGACCGCCGAAGCCCACAACCTGGACGCGGCAGCCGTGCTCAGTGCGCTGACGGTGCAGAGCGCCGAAAGTGCCGAGGCCGTGCAGTGGGTGGACGACGCCTGGCTGGATGCCCAGTTGGAGCGCCTGTTGTCCGACATCCCGTTTGCCGCGCAGGGGCCGGCCGCCGTCAAGCTCGGTCTGCTGCGCGATGCCGACCAGGGCCACCGCATCCTGGACCGGGTGCTGGACCTTTGGCCGGATGTGCCGGTGGTTTGGGACCCGGTGCTTTCGGCCTCGGCCGGGTTGGATTTTAGGGCGGAAGCAGGTTCCGCCGTTTCCGGCGAAGCCTTCCCCGGATGGTCGGCCCTGGCTGCACGCTGCCGCGTCTGGACGCCCAATTTCCCCGAGTGGGCGCGGCTGAATGCTCCGGCTCCCGGCCTCTTGGGACGGACCGACCTGCTGGCCGCTGCGGCCCATTGGGCGGGGGAGCATCCGCAGAGCCTCTTGTGGCTCAAAGGCGGCCACGATGCCGAAGCGCCCGGACTGGACCGCCTCTTCCACGGCAAAGCGGCCTGGCAGCTGGAGCCCGATCCGGTGTTCGCCGGAGGCGCCAAGCCCAAACACGGCAGCGGTTGTGTGCTGGCCACCGCCACAGCCGTAGGACTGGCCAAAGGCCTGGACCTGGCCGATGCCTGTGCCGGCGCCAAGCGTTACACCGAAGCATTTTTGGCCAGTACGCCGGACCTGCTCGGACGGCATCAGCCGCCGGAACTGGCCGACCTGCCGTTTTCAACCGTTCGTTCCAACTGATTCAACACCTCCATGCGGCATCGACCGCATGCCATTTGTTTTCATTTTGAGCCCCCTCGATTCTTCTTCCAACCAAGCGCCCCGCAAGCCCTCCGGACCCGGTTCCGGAAAGGGCAAAGGCCGATCCCTGCAGCCCGAGCGGGAGGCTTCCGGCTCCGCCGACGCCAAGCCGGCCATCGCCCGCTTGCACTACATCAGCCAGGCCGACGCCCGTGGCGGTCACCTGGAACACATCCAGGAGGCCTGTGCAGCCGGCGTGCGTTGGGTGCAGCTCCGCGTCAAGGACCAGCCGGAAAACACCGTCATGGACATGGCGGTGAAGGCTCGCCGCATCTGCGGCGAATACGGCGCCAAGCTGATCGTCAACGACTACCCGCATGTGGCGTTGGCCGCCGAGGCCCATGGCGTGCACCTGGGCGGCGAAGACATGGAGCCAGCTGCGGCCCGGGACCTGCTTGGCGATGCCTTTGTCATCGGCGGCACGGCCAATTCCATCGAGGACCTGCAGCGCCTGCATGCCGCCGGCGTCGACTATGCCGGGCTAGGCCCTTTCCGGTTCACGGAAACCAAGCGCAAACTTTCGCCGGTCCTCGGCCTGGAAGGCTATCGGCGGGCCCTCATCCAGGCCAAACTCAAGGGCATCGATCTGCCCATCGTCGCCATCGGCGGCATTCTTTTTGACGACATCCGGGAACTGTTGGCCACCGGCCTGCATGGCGTGGCCATCTCCGGCCTGATCACGCGCAGCCCGCGCAAACGCGATCTGGTTGACGGCATCCACGCCCTCCTGGACCAATTCCACCCCTCCGATGCAGCCGCTGCACATCGCTGACCGCACCTTCGATTCCCGCCTGTTCACCGGCACGGGCAAGTTTGCGTCCAACGGCCTGATGGCCGAAGCGCTGCTGGCCTCCGGCAGCCAGTTGGTGACCGTGGCCCTTAAGCGGGTCGAGGTCCAGGACCGCCAGCAGGCCGAACAGGACGATATGCTGGCCCACCTGCGCCAAGAGCAATTCCATTTGCTGCCCAATACCAGCGGGGTGCGCAGCGCCAAAGAGGCGGTGTTTGCCGCCCAACTGGCCCGTGAAGCCCTGGAGACCAATTGGCTCAAACTGGAAATCCATCCCGACCCGCGCTACCTCATGCCGGACCCGGTGGAGACCTTGCAGGCCGCCGAGGCCCTGGTCCGCGATGGCTTTGTGGTCCTGCCCTATGTGCACGCCGACCCGGTGCTGTGCAAGCGCCTGGAAGAGGTGGGTTGTGCGGCCGTCATGCCCCTGGGCTCGCCGATTGGCAGCAACCAGGGCCTGGAGACGCGGCGTTTTCTGGAGATCATCATCGAGCAGGCCGGGGTGCCCGTAGTGGTGGATGCCGGCATTGGCCGTCCTTCTGATGCGGCGCTGGCCCTGGAGATGGGTGCGGATGCCGTACTGGTCAATACCGCCATCGCCGTGGCCGGCGATCCGGTGGCCATGGCCCTGGCCTTCAAACAAGGGGTGGAAGCGGGACGCCAGGCCTTCGAAGCCGGAACCCCGACCCAACGCCTGGGTGCAGAAGCCTCCAGTCCGCTGACGGCCTTTTTGGATGAAGCTCCGGATTCCAATACCCTGCAGACGGCCGGCTTGTCCGCAGGCTTGAAGGAGGGCTTTGCCGCATCGGATGCGCCGCAAAAGGCCGACCCGGCATGAACACGCGCAAACGCCATCCCGAAACCCCTTTGGCACCCGACCAGCCCGCTGCACCGGCGGGCCGGGATGGCGGGTTCTACGAACGCTTCCAGCAGTACGATTGGGCGGAAGTGGAACGGAATGTCCGTTCCAAAACAACGCAGGACGTGGAGCGGGCCCTTAGCCGCGCGGCGTCCAAGCAGCCGTTGGACCTGGAGGATTTTGCGGCGCTGATTTCGCCGGAGGCGGAAGGCTTTTTGGAACGCATGGCGCGCTTCAGCCAGGCGCGTACCCTCGAACGCTTTGGCAAGGCCATCCGCCTTTATGCCCCGCTTTATCTGAGCAACGAGTGCCAGAACATCTGCACCTATTGCGGCTTCAGTTTGGACAACAAACTGGAACGCAAGACCCTCAAGCCCGGTGAGATTCTCAAGGAGATCGCCGTGCTCAAGGACATGGGTTACGAGCATGTGCTGATCGTGACCGGGGAGGCCAACCGTACGGTGGGCATGGACTACTTCCGCCAGGCCTTCCGGATCATCCGTCCGCATTTCAGCCAGCTGAGCCTGGAGGTCCAGCCGCTGGACGAGGCGGATTACCGCGAACTCACCGAACTGGGCCTGCACGGGGTGCTGGTTTACCAGGAAACCTACCGGGAGCAGACCTACAAAAAACACCACCCCAAGGGCCGAAAATCGAATTTTCGTTACCGCCTGGAAACCCCGGAACGCCTGGGACGGGCGGGGGTGCACAAAATCGGTCTGGGGGTTTTGATCGGCCTGGAGGATTGGCGAACGGACAGTTTTTTCACCGCCCTGCACCTGCAATACCTCTCGCGGCGCTACTGGAAAACGCAATACAGCCTGAGTTTCCCGAGGCTTCGCCCGCACGCGGGCGAAACGCATGCCGATGGCCTTGAAACGGAATCCACCGCAGCGCGCAGGCCGGGTGTGGTCGTGCCCAAAAGCATAATGAGCGACCGGCAGCTCGTGCAGTTGATGTGCGCTTACCGGCTCTTTGACGCCGACCTGGAGCTGTCCATTTCCACGCGGGAAAGCGAACATTTCCGCAACCACGTCATCCCGCTGGGCGTGACCACCTTCAGCGCAGGCTCCAAAACCAATCCGGGCGGCTACGCCTGCGAACCGCAGTCCCTGGAGCAGTTCGAAATCTCCGACGAACGCTCCCCGGCCGAGATTGCCGGGGTCATCCGCCGTGCCGGCTATGAGCCGGTTTGGAAGGATTGGGACCGCAGCTATATGGGGCGGTCGCGGGACTGACATCCCCCTCAACGAACCGTGGTGCCGGGTCCTTCGAATGCCTTTCAGCGCGTTTCCGTCAGCATGGCGTCCACAGCGCTGCGTACGGATGCCGCATCCCAGCGTGCCGCGCCTTTGTGCTCGGCCAGAATACGGCCATCGGGATGGACGAGCCAGGAGGCAGGGATGCTGCGCACATCAAAGGGGGCAGGAGCCGCGGAAGCACTCCGGTAGACCGGCAAATCGGCATAGCCGTTTTTTTCCAGCCAGGCCCGGACTTCTTCCGGGTTTTCATCGGTGATCAAGAGCATGGCCAGGTCTTCGCCGTAGGCGGCGTGCAGGTCCCGGATGGAGGGCAACTCCGCGCGGCAGGGTCCGCACCAGGTGGCCCAGCGGTTGACAAACAATGGGCGGCCACGCAATTCGGACAGGTGGAAAAACTGGGCTTCCAGCGGACCGTCGAGGCGGCGCAAGCGCCAGTCCCAGGCGGATTGCGGCAGGGCCGTCGAGGAGGCATCCGCAAGCGCTTCGACCTTCGGGGTAGGAGCGGTCAGGCGCAGGAGTTGTGCTTGCAACCAGGCCAGGCCGCCCGTTTGCCAGAGCAGCACGATGCCCAATACCCAGGCAATGTCGCTGCCGTGGCGCTTATACCACGGTTTGCCTTCGGGTTTGTCCGCGCGTTGGCCGTCGGCGTCGACCGGTGCATTTTCTTCGGACATCTGCCCGGATGTGGATGAAGGTTCCGGCGTGCGTTCCATGAACGGTTAAATTTGGTCGCTTTCGGCATCATGGCGGACAAACTCCATACGGCACTGGTGTATCTGAAAGGCGTGGGTCCGGCCAAGGCGGAGTTGCTGGCCAGGGAACTCAACCTGCACCGCTTCCGGGACTTGTTGTGGCACCTGCCCTTCCGCCACATCGACCGGGCGGAAATCCAACAGGTCCGGGATTTGCGGCCCAACTTGCCCGCCATCCAGCTCCGTGGTCTATTGACTGGCTTTTCCATCACCGGACCACCGCGGCGCAAGCGCCTGGTGGCCTTGTTGCAAGACGACAGCGGTGTGGTGGAGCTTATCTGGTTCAGGGCCGTGGTCAACATAGAAAAGATCCTCAAAAAGGGCGCCACCTATACCGTTTACGGCAAACCCAACTACTACCGGGGCAAATTTTCCATTCCCCATCCGGAAATGGAGCTCGGCGAAGGCCAGGCCTCGGCCATGCGCTTCCAACCGGTTTATTCCAGCACCGACCAACTCCGCAAGCGGGGTCTGGACAGCAAGGGTTTGGAACGATTGGTCCGAAGCCTCCTGGACACCCTCGTGCCCGCCGACCTGCCCGAATTCATTCCCGCCGAACTCCGCCGCCAACGCCGCCTGGTGGGCCGGGACCGCGCTTTGCGCGACATCCATTTTCCCGTGGATCAAAAGGCGCTGGAAGCCTCCCGGCGAAGGCTCAAATTCGAAGAGTTTTTCGGCATCCAGCTCGGGTTGCTGCTGACCAAGGCCGCCACCCAACGCAAATTGAAAGGCTTTGTCTTTGACCGCATCGACGGGGTCTTTGACCGCTTTTACCACCAGCGGCTTGGCTTTGAATTGACCGGCGCGCAAAAACGCGTGCTCCGCGAAATCCGCCAGGACACCCGCAGCGGAGCCCAAATGAACCGCCTGCTGCAAGGCGACGTGGGCAGCGGCAAAACCATTGTGGCCCTGATGGTGGCTTTGATGGCCATCGACAACGGTTTCCAGGCCGCCGTGATGGCGCCAACGGAAATTCTGGCCCAACAGCACCTGGCCTCCATTCAGGAAGCGCTCGGCGACCTGCCGGTCCGCGTGGGCCTGCTCACCGGTTCGGTCAAAGGCAAGCCGCGCAAGGACCTCTTCATGGCCCTCAAGACCGGTCACCTGGATTTGCTCATCGGCACCCACGCTCTGCTGGAAGATCCGGTGGTCTTTCAGAACCTGGGCCTGGTGGTCATCGACGAGCAGCACCGCTTCGGCGTGGCGCAACGCGCACGGCTTTGGAAAAAGAACGTCCGACCTCCACACGTGCTGGCCATGACCCTGTACGGGGACCTCGACACCTCGGTGATCGATGAATTGCCCCCCGGGCGAAAACCGATCCAAACGGTGCACCGCCGCGATCCGCAGCGCCTGGCGGTGTTCGGTTTTCTGAAAGAAGAAATCGAAAAAGGCCGTCAGGCCTACATCGTCTATCCGCTCATCGAGGAGAGCGCCAACATGGATTACAAGGACCTGATGGACGGGTATGAGAGCGTCTGCCGGGCCTTCCCGAACTATCCCATTGCCATTGTGCATGGCCGCCAGAAAGCACACGACAAAGACGCCGAAATGCAGCGCTTTGCTTCTGGGCAGGCCAAGATCATGGTGGCCACCACGGTCATCGAAGTGGGCGTCAATGTACCCAACGCGTCGGTGATGGTCATCGAATCGGCCGAGCGCTTTGGCCTGGCGCAGTTGCACCAGCTGCGCGGACGGGTAGGGCGCGGTGCCGAGCAGAGTTATTGCATCCTGATGACCTCGGACAAGCTTTCGTCCGACGGACGAACCCGCATCCGCACCATGTGCGAAACCAACGACGGGTTCCGCATTTCTGAAGTGGACATGAAGCTGCGCGGACCGGGAGAAATGGCGGGCACGCGGCAGAGCGGCATCGAAAACCTGCACGCCGCCGATTTGGTCCTGGACCGGGAGCTGTTGGAAGAGGCGCGGGCAGCCGCGCAGCAGATTGTGGAAGAGGACCCGCGGCTGGAGCGGCCCGAGCACCACCCGTTGGCCGCGCATCTGGTGGCCGAACGCCGCCTGAAAGGAGATTGGAGCCGGATTTCCTGAAGCGGCCTGGCGGTGGCTACGGAGTGCCCGTCGTTGCAGCATCCGGATGGGTCGGGCTGCGGTTATGCTGGCATCGATCTAACGCGGAGCCCGAGGTCCCCCTTTACCCCCAAACAAACCGCTTTGGGGCTTGCGCTGCTTTTTGGCCTTGGTGGGGTCGTCCATGGTGCTGTTGCCTACCGAAGGGCAGACGTTCCGCTGGCAGGAGGGCAGGCCCAGCATCAGGCCCGCACACAACAGGATCAGGCAGCTGCTCCGACGAAGCAGCAACATGCCGGCCAGGCTGGAGCGCCAGGGTCCGCTGGGGCTGGAGCTGGGGCTTGAATTCGAGCGTAAGGCCATGCTTTTAAGGTACGTAGGAGGTGGGGCATTGGTTCCCAAAGCGTCGTACAAATGGCCGTTTTCGCCGGAAACCCGCGCCCTGCAAGGGTTTTCGGCCCTTTGTGAACATCATTTTATCCACTATGGGTTTGGCAGGAAGGCCCCTTAACCAGTGGACGATGTGGGGTTAACGCATCCAAAAAAACACTAATGTTCATAAGCCCCTGAAAATAGGGGGGTTATACGGAAAAAGGCCGTTTGCGGCGATCCGCAGGCGTGTAACTTAGTCTTAGACCGGACGACGGTCTGTCTACCTTAACCGAACAAATCCACAGACATGAACAAAGGTGATCTGATCGATCAGATGGCCGCCGATGCCGGCATCTCCAAGGTCCAGGCTACGGAAGCCCTGAACAGTGCCCTGACCTCCATCCGCAAAGCGCTCAAGAAAGGCGACAAGGTGACCCTGGTCGGCTTCGGTACGTTCTCCATCACCAAGCGTGCTGCCCGCACCGGACGCAACCCGCAAACCGGCGAGTCCATCAAGATCAAGGCCAAGAAAATCGTCAAGTTCAAGGCCGGCAAAGAACTCGCCGAGTACGTGTAATCGCCTCCGGCGAAGGCCGTGGCCCATCCCATGGCGGATGCCCTCCACGGTCAACCCTTTTACGGTCTTCGGACCGCGGTTTTGTCCCACATCAAGGGGCTGTCCTTCACCGGACGGCCCCTTTTTTTGCCCTCCCCATTTAGCGGTGTTTGCAGCCGCGGCGCAGGGCTTTTGCTAGGAGAATCAGGTGAATTTTTGTATTATCATAAGGTATCCCACGTTCCATATTCAACGCAGGCCCCATGAAAAAGTCAGAACACGAAATCCTGGTATACTACGACCGAAACAACAGCCAGTCCAAAAAGGTCCTCGCCTATATCCGCGACATGCGCGTACCGGTGCATGAGGTGGAGTACCACAAAACGCCGTTTACCCCAACCATGTGGCGCCAGTTGCTTGAGCGCCTGCGCATGAAACCCAAGCACTTGCTCAACAAGGCGCATCCGTATTACCAGCTCAATGTGCGTGGTCGGGATTTCAGCGAAGAAGACTGGCTCAACGTGCTCATCCGCAACCCGGACCTCATCAAGGCCCCCATCGTGGTCCGAGGTACCCGCGCCATTCTGGCGAACAATCCGCAGGACGTCCTGGCCCTCTGAACGCACACAGCACCCGCGGCAGACGGCAGCCAGCGCCAGCAACGGCCCGCTGAACCCGCATCAATAGCTCCCCGCCGCCTGTTCGAAAAACACATCGAACAGGCCCTGGTCGCGCGCATACATGCGGGCGCTTTCTTCGTCCGGGAAGGACAACATGGTGTCGAAATAGGTCGTGACGGGTTCTTCGCCCGGCAGGGCGATGTTCAGCGCCAGGTTGACCCGCTCGATTTCCTTGTCGGAAGGGCAGACGTTGATGAGGTAAAACTCCCGGCCGTTCTGGAACAGGGTGATGCGCCGCATGATCTGGCACTGGGCTTCCACCGATGAGGGGGTACCCACGGCTTCGGGCGGTGTGGGCGGCAGGGGATTGGTGTTTTTCCGGGTGCCGCAAGCGGCGAAAAACACCAACACCAGCACCATCAAGCCCCTCGATAAGCGCTGTACAAGGCGGGTTGAAGGCATGGAAAAGGACCTGTGGGTTTTTGACATGGCCGGATAAACGTGGCTCAGCGGGATCGGACCTTGAAGGACCAGGTAAAGCGGAAGCGGGACACTTCGGTGCCGTCAGGAAGCACACCGATGGTTTCCACGGTCACTTCCTGGCCTTCGCCGGAGGCGATGGCTTTGCGCACCGCTTCATGGATCAAATGCCCTTCCGAGCAGGTGAAGGTGGCTTTGCGCGTGGCCTTTTTGCCGTACGTGGCCTGCATGCCGGTCACCAGCATGCTCAAGCTGGGTTGAGCGCCCTCAATGGCCACCATGGCCAGGGCACCGGTGGACAATTCAGCGGCCATCGCCTGCGTGGCGAAATACGTGGAGCGGAACGGATTTTGGGACAGCCACCAATAGGGCATCGAGGCCCGGCATTGCTTTCCGTCGATGTCCACCAGGCGCAGGCCCGCCACCCAGGCAATGGGCATTTTGGCCAGCAGGAAGAGCCGGAAAACCCAACCCCGGTTCAGGCGTTCCAAGAGCTTGCGCTGGGCGGGATTGGGCTGGAAAACCGATCGGGTGCTGGTCCTGTCAGAGGCGGCCGCCGAAACGCCCAAAGGGGCTGATGGCGTGGGGTACGGGCGGTTCATGGAAGCTCAAGTTAGGCGCATCAGCGCATTCGATCCAGCGTTTTCCCCCCAATGCGGCAAGCGGCCGGCTTGTCCGCTGCACAAGATGCGTCCACGGTCCATCCCGGAAAAGGACCATGCAGCCCCGTTGCCCGGCGCTTGGACATTGGGCGAACGCCCTGCCTTGCGTACCTTTAAGCTATCGCAGATCAAGCTTATACCCCCATGTCTTCGATGCACGAAATACCCGGTTTGTTGGAACAACCGGTACTGGAAGAAGCCGTATTGGACGATACCGGCGTCAGCCTGGTGGTGCACAACGACGAGGTCAACACCTTCGATTGGGTGATTGAATCCCTGGTCAAAATTTGCCGCCACACCATGGAGCAGGCCGAACAGTGTGCCTACATCATCCACTTCAGCGGCAAATATGCCGTCAAGCAGGGTGCACAACGCGAGCTGAACACCATGCGCCGGGGACTGGTCGACCGCGGCATCAACGCCACGGTGGAATAATCCACCCGAGGCCCGCGTCGATTTTACCCGACCTCCATCCACCCGGCCCGAAGCATTCCGGTCCATGCCCCTCTACGGGCTCGACAACCGCATCCTTTTTCCGCCCCCGCAACATGCGCTCGCCGATGGCCTGCTGGCTGTTGGGGGAGACCTTTCCGTGCCCAGGCTGCTGGAAGCCTACCGCAACGGGATTTTCCCCTGGTTCAGCGAAGGCGAGCCCATTTTGTGGTGGTCGCCGGATCCGAGGGCTGTTTTTGTGCCCGAAGCATTTCGCGCGCAGCGCAGTTTGCGGCCGCTGCTCAACCGCAAGGCCTTCCGGGTCACCCTCAACGCCGATTTTGAGGGCGTGATCCGGCACTGCAGCAGCGTGCCCCGGCCGGGGCAGGACGGTACCTGGATCGGTCCACAGATGCTGGACGCCTATATAGCCTTGCACCGTGCGGGCCACGCACACAGCGTGGAGGCCTGGGCAGGCGATGCCTTGGTCGGTGGGGTCTACGGCGTGGCCATCGGGTCCGCCTTTTACGGCGAAAACATGTTCAGCCTGCAGCCCAACGCCTCCAAAGTGGCCTTTGCGCACCTCATGCGGCACCTGACCCGGCATGGCTTTCCGCTGGTGGACGCGCAGGTGCACAACGCCCACCTCGAACGCCTGGGCGCACAACTGTGGCCACGGCCCCGCTTCCTGGAGGCACTGGAGCATGCCGTGTCACGGCCCTGTGCGCAGGGCTGCTGGCCCGCCTCCGGCGAACGCACGGCCCTGGACTGGAGCGCGGGTTGAGCCAATGATGGTGTCCCATGCCGCACAACAGGACTCGTGGGCAAGGCCATCCATTCCGCGGGGGCTGGATCAATCGTTCAAAAACCCCCACCAGGTCCGCAGGCGGTAGCGCATGTGGATGCGGCCCTGTTGCGCGTGGCGGTCAAAAAGGGCATCCAGTTCGGCGCGCATCGGACGGGCCTGCGGGCTGTCGGCCGATGGCACATAGCTCGAAGAGATCAGGCGGCCCCAGAGGCCTTCGCGGTCCAGCTCCTGGAAATTGTCCAACTCGTGCAGCCGCCAGCGGCCTTCGCCAAAAAAGGCGTCAAAAACCGGCGCATCCAGGTTTTGGTGGTTGATCTGCGTGTAGTCGGTGGCGTGGCGCAGAATCAGCGCCTCGTATTCGCGGTGGAAGGCATCGCCGGTGGTGTCCCGGTCGTTCCAGCACAACAGGACGGGGCCAGGGCCGTCGAGGATCCGGCGGCATTCGCCGGCAAAGGCGTCCCGGTCAAACCAGTGGAAGGCCTGCCCGGCCAGCACCACGTCGGCGCAGCGGTCGGGCAATGCGGTGTGTTCGGCCGTGCCGGCCGAAAGGCGCAGCCGGCCTCCCTTCAGGTGTTTGTGCAGGTCTTCTGCCGCGGCCAGGCGCATGGCGTCGTTGGGTTCCAGCCCTTGGACGTGCAGGCCCAAGCCCAAAAACGGCGCAGCGCTGAAACCGGTCCCGCAGCCCACGTCCACCAGGCGTTTGCGCGCCCAATCCGGCGCCGGCCATCGGAGTTCCTCCAGCATGTTCCGGGCCCAGGCATAGGGGTAGCGTGGCCGGTAGCGGCGGTAATCGGCCACGCGGTCGGCAAAGCGTTGGGTGGATGCGGGATTGGCCATGGCGCTGAGGGTCTGGTCCTAAAGTTGGTTAATGTCCGCGACGCCTGCCCTGTAGGCGCCTATCTTGTCCGGAGCAGCAGGTTGCTCCACTTCGGGTTTTTCCTGCGGCACTGATGCACCATGCCTCTGCCCCGCGCACGATCCCGCGGTTTTGCTGTGTTGGAGCCCATTTTTTTGTGGGGGCTTCGGCCGAAGGCATGCCATACCCGGAGGAAGGACTGGCCCAGTGCCTTGAGCCTGCTGGTGGTATTCCTGTGGCTCGGTTCGGAAACCCTGCAGGCGCAGGACAGCCTGAAACGGGCCGGCCGTGCCGTGCAATTGAGCGGCCTGGTGTTGCGTGCAGCCGACGACCGGCCCATTCCCTATGCAGATATCTACCTGCCCGGCACCTACCGCGGCACAGCCGCGGATGCCAGCGGCTTTTTTTCGTTGGTGGTGTTCACCGCAGACACCGTGCGCATCAGCGCTGTGGGTTTCAAGCCCTGGCAGAGCGTGGTGCCGGACACCGTAACGGGCCATTTGGTCAGTGTGGCGGTTCGCCTGCAGGCGGATACCGTCCGGCTGGCGCCGGCGAACGTCTATCCCTGGCCGGACCGCGGGGAATTGCGCCGGGCGTTGTTGACCACCGATGTGCATGATCCCGTGGACGACATTGCCCCTTATGCCGGCTTCCATCGGGTGGACAACCCACGGGAGCCCAAAGCCACGCCCTTGAGCCCGGCCAGTTTTTTTTACGAAAACGTGGTCCGCAAAATCCAGAAGTCGAAACGCAAACGCAAGAAGGCCAAAAGGCTGCCCAAAATGCCCTGACCGGGCGCGCCCTTGCCCTTGTGCCTTCGGCAGCCTTTCGCGTCCTTTGGCGCATGCCCGAGCCTGCCCACACCGCTGATCCTGCTGCTGACGATGCGCCATGCCGCCTGGTCAGCGTGGCCTTGCGCTGCTTCCGCATGGAGGCCATGGTGGCCTTTTACCAGGATGCGTTTGGTTTTGCGTTTGAAGCCGTGGCGGTCGGTGGCATGGACGCGCAGTTTGGCCGCCTGAACGGTTTTACGCTCAAGCTGGTGCCGCTGTCCGATGCCCGGGAACGCGATGAGGTGCCCAGCCATCAGCTCGGATTCCGGGTAGACGATCCGGAGGCAGTCCTGGCCCTGGCCGAGAAATACGGAGGCAGTGCCTTTGGACCGGAGCGGGTGCAGGATGGGCTTCGCCATTTGGCGGTCCGCGATCCGGACGGCAACCCCGTGGAAGTCGTGGGACCTGCCGGCACAACGTAACTTGACACACCGTAGGGCCCCTATTCTTTTTTCATTTTAGCAGCCCGAGTCCGAATGCCCCATTCATCAAACGACACGCCCGATTGGGACGCCCTCCGCACCGTGGAACGGAAGCTGCAGTGCCGGCTTCCCGAAGCCTATGCTGCTGCCATGCACAACCACAATGGCGGTGAGTTGCCTACCGATACCGACCTCTGGGAATTGTATCCCGTGCCCGGCTGGCCGGAGCAACGTGTAGGCCACAATGCTTACGGGGATGTGGTTTCAGAAACCTCCGCCCGGCGCGGGCGAAGCCTGTTCCCGGACGGTGCGGTGGCCATCGCCGACAATGGCCTGGGCGACCAGCTGTGCTTTTTGCCGGAACCCCAGCAGGCCGCGGAGGACAACGGCGATTTGCCCTCCCTGGCTCCGGCCCTGTGGTTCTGGCAGCACGATACCGGAGAACTGGAAAAGGTGGCCGATCAATTCCAGGACCTGGAGCGGGTGCATTGAGGCCGGCTTTTTACAACACACGCAGCCTGTCAAATGGCCGCATGCACAACCTTTTGATCATGCCTGCTTTTGCATTTCGTTGGACCCTTGTTTTTGTTTTGGGCACCGGCCTGCTGGCCATGGGCTGCAGCGGGAGCGGTGGTTCCGACGGGCAGAGTGGGACAGACCCGCATGCGTCCGGGACGGCACACGGATCCCCGGACGTCGATGCCGGGAAGGCGCTTTCGCCGGAGGCGGCCTGGAAGGCCGAAGGCGCGGCGGTGGTCCAGCCCTTCAAGGCTTCTTTGATGGGGGCCCTCATGGAAGCCATGCCCAACGGTCCGCAAGCGGCCATTGAAGCTTGTCGGCTCAAAGCGCCGGGCTTGCCCGAGCAGGCAGGAGGGGCTACCTGGACCCTGGGCCGGACCAGCCACAAAGTGCGCAACACGGGCAATGCCCCCAGTGCCTGGATGCAGGACTTCCTGCAGGCCTACCGCGCGGCCGAGCCAGGGGATCTGGAGCCGCAGACCAAGCGCCTTGAGGACGGCAGTCACGTGTATGTAGAGCCCATCCGCATGCAGGGCATTTGCCTGACCTGCCACGGTCCCAATCTGATGCCTGCGGTGTCGGAGGCCCTCGCTGAAGCCTATCCTCAGGATGAAGCCACTGGTTTTGCCGAAGGTGACTTCCGCGGCATGTTCTGGGTCCGATTTGCCCCGGAGCACGAACCCGGCACCCACGCCAATGCATCGCTTTGAACGCCTGCTTTGATGAAAGACGCTGCCCTGCCCCGCGATCCGGCCAAGTTTTGGAACGATCGGTATGCTGATGCTGAACTTGCCTACGGCGAAGCCCCCAACGATTTTTTGCGCGAGCAAGCGCCGCTTGTAGGTGCAGGGCCTGTGCTCTGTCTGGCTGCCGGGCAAGGCCGCAATGCGCTGTTTCTGGCCGCACGCGGCCATGCGGTTACGGCCGTGGATCGCTCGGATGTCGGCCTGCAGCGTGCGGCAACATTGGCGGAGCAGGCCGGGCTGCCGCTGGAAACGGTGTGTGCGGATCTGGCCGGGTATGATCTCGGTCAGGCCGCCTGGGGCACGGTCGTCTCGACCTTTGCCCACCTGCCCCCGGAGTTGCGCCGACACGTGCACGCCGGTGTGGTGCATGCGCTCCAGCCTGGAGGACATTTGATTTTGGAAGCCTATCATCCACGCCAGCTAAAATTTGGAACGGGCGGTCCAAAATCGGAGGAAATGCTCATGACCCTCGAGGCCTTGCGGGAAGAGCTCCAAGGCCTGGAATTTGTGATCGCCCGGGAGGGCGAACGCATGATTCGGGAGGGCCGCTACCACAACGGCCGCTCGGCGGTGGTGCAGGTCCTGGCGCGCAAGCCGGCAGCCGCTTGACCGGACCGAGGCCAGCACCAGGCTGTGTGCCCCGGGTTGCAGATGCTCTTGGGCGGCTTTCCGACCTTTGGCGTTCGCCGGAAGGCGAACCATTTGCCCAGCGCTGAACCCCAACTCCATGGCCGCCGCATCCTCCCGAACGTCCAAGTCTGCTGCTCCCAAGTCCGTCCGCGCCAAAACCGGCAAGTCGGGCCGGACCTCCTATCCCCGCGAGCGCATCAAGGTGGTGCTGCTGGAAGACATCCATACCGGCGCGGCCAACGCCTTCCGCAAGGCGGGCTACAAGGATATCGTCCGGCTCAAGCGCACGGCCACCGGAGAAGAGCTTTCGCGCATTATGCGCGAAGCGCACATTCTCGGCATCCGCTCCAAAACCAAATTGACGGCGGAAGTGCTGGAGCAGGCCGAAAAGTTGCTGGCCATCGGGTGTTTTTGCATCGGCACCAACCAGGTGGATCTGCCCACCGCCACGGCCAAGGGCATCCCTGTGTTCAATGCGCCGTATTCCAACACGCGTTCGGTGGCCGAATTGGTGGTGGCCCAGGCCATCATGCTGCTGCGCCGCATTCCCGAACGCAGCACGGCCGCCCACGCTGGCCGCTGGATGAAAGACGCCAAACGCTCCTTTGAGGCCCGGGGCAAGACCATGGGCATCATCGGCTATGGGCACATCGGTTCCCAGGTGTCGGTATTGGCCGAGTCGCTGGGCTTCAAGGTCATCTACCACGACATTGCGCCGGTCTTGCCCCTGGGCAATGCCCAGCCGGCCCGCAGCCTGAAGGCCTTGTTGGAGCAGTCCGATGTGGTTACCCTGCACGTGCCGGGCGGCAAGGGTACGGACAACCTGATGGGCCCCAAGGCCCTTGCGGCCATGAAGAAGGGGGCCATCCTGCTGAATTTGGCGCGGGGTACAGTGGTGGACACCGAAGCGCTCAAGGAAGCCCTGACCGCCGGGAAGCTTGGCGGGGCATCGGTGGACGTGCATCCCGTGGAACCGAAGGCCAACCAGGACGCGTTTGAAAACGCCCTGCAGGGCCTGCCCAACGTGATCCTCACCCCGCACATCGGCGGCAGCACCCAGGAGGCCCAGGCAGCCATTGGCCTGGACGTGAGCGACAAACTCCTGTCCTTCATCGAATCGGGACGCACCATCAATTCGCATTCGGTACCGCCGCTCAACCTGCCCCGGCAGGACGGCAGCCACCGCATCCTGCACATCCACGCCAACCAGCCGGGCGTCTTGTCCGCCATCAACGGGGCCCTGGGCAAGGCCAATGCCAATATCACCGGACAGTTCCTGGCCACCAACGACGCCATCGGTTACGTGGTGCTGGATGTGGATGCCAAACGCTCGCGCAGCCTGGTCAAGGCTTTGCAGGAGGTTGAAGGGACCATCCGTACGCGGATGCTGTATTGAGGTACACCATAGGAGGGTTCATTCGATTTTTTGTTCCTTGACAAAAAATCCAACCCTATGAAACTGCCCTATATCGCGGATTTGCACTGCCATCCCAGTTTCAAACCGGCAAACGGAGGTGGTGATGGAGGGATGCTGGATCCCATTCCAAGTTCCGATGCCTGCCAAAAGCTCGGAGTCCTCAACATTTTCGGCCTGACCAATTCCATTGTAACGCGATCCCAGACCCATTTAAGCGCCGCCAAAACCGGTAATGTACGCTTGATGTTTGCCAGCCTTATGGCCCCCGAAAGGCCTTTTTTTGATTTGCGCAATGTGGCCAATCTCGTTCTGGGAAAACAAAAAGAAAAATACCTCGCGCAGTGCATCACCGGCTTTTCGGCATCCAGGGTCAACGCGTTGATCAGGGAGGTGCGGACACCGGAGCACCCAGTGGCCTATTTTGATGATCTGCAGGCCGAGTATGCGTATTGCCTCAAACACGCCAAGGCCGGCGTTTTTGCCTTCGGCGAAGACTACGAACATGTTGCAACGTTGCTGGGGGAACCAGACACCGTGGTCTTCATTCCCACCATAGAAGGGGCGCACAATTTGACCCGGTTCAAAACGTATGGAGACCTTGACGCTGCCCTGGCGGAGCTGGAATACCCGCACAGTTTCTTCACCGAACAGCTGAAGGAATTCCGCGAGAACATCCAGACCATGAAGCGCTGGGGTGATGGCAAACATGCGCCGCTTTTTGTAACACTGAACCACCACTTCTGGAACCTCATGGGGGGCCACGCCCGAACCTTCCGGGGATTCATCGGCGGTTTTGGCGTCAATCAAGCGCACAAGAAGTACGGCAAAGTCGGCTTGACCGGTCTGGGCAAAGAGGTCATCCAGTTGTTGCTCAGCCGGGAAAACGGACGGCGGGTGCTCATTGATGTGAAGCACCTCAGCGTACCGGCCAGAAAGCAATTTTATGGCCTGTGGAAGCAGTATCGGGAACAAAATGACCTGTTTCCCATTGTGTGCAGCCATGCGGCCTACAACGGGCTTCAGTGCCTGGCAGATGAACGTTTGAAGGAGGACATCGATCGATACAATGAGCAATCCTTTATCAACCGATGGGGCATCAACCTGACGGATGAGGATGTCTATTTCATCCATGCATCACGTGGACTGATCGGCCTCATTTTGCACGAAGACCGGATTTCCGGCGACCTCGGGAAAATGTACATCAAGGCATACCGGGAGGCTGGTGATACGGATGCGTTGCGCGATAGCTATGTGCGGCTTCTGATGGCCAACCTGTTTGGAATGGTTAAAGCCATCAACAATGCATCCGCCTGGGATGTCTTCTGCATCGGGAGCGATTTTGATGGTTTGGTCAACGATTTGGACATCTACCCGGATTACGGGGCTATGGAAATGCTGACCACGCATATTCGGCAGTTCCTCCACCGGCCCTTGTCCATACCGGAGGAGAACCTGGACAAGGAGACCATCAAACACCTGATGTTCGGCATGGACCCGGACGAACTGGTGGCCAAGTTGATGTACAAAAACGTGGATGCCTTCCTGCAGCGTTACTACAATGTGGCCTATCTGGAAGGGGCACAGATACCGGTTCCATTGGAAGAACCGGTATAGCGCTTGGTGCACTTGTGCCAAATGCGCGCAATGCAAACCCTGTCACATTTGAATGTGTCCTGACATCCGTGTCACAAGGCGTCGCGGTTAGCTTCGTATGGCACAAACACCATATGGGAAAGCACTTGCCGTGGATCCCGTTCGTGCAAAACGACACAAAGCGATGAAGTCCCCCTACCGCATTTTATGTATTGTGGTTACCCTGATTGGTCTCACCCTGCAAGGCCTGGTTTGAGCGATCGCCTTGCTGCCATGACTACCAGAACCGGGATTTGATCCCCGTTCTGCTCCCGGTTTCTGCTCAGGCTCCGGGAGAACCGATTTTTGCGAGCACGTTTGAAGCAAAAAGGCTGCCCGGTTGAGGGCAGCCTTTTCGTGTTTGAATGCGACCGGTGTCAGGCGCATGATGCGTGCGCGGTCGTGGCCCGCAGCAGGCCTTTGGGCTTAGCGCGCCACCACAAAACGGGCCATGCGTTGTTCGCGGCCGCTTTGCAGGACGGCATGGTAGGTGCCGGGCGCCAGTTGATCGAGCACAAAACTGCGCTGTTGCGCTCCCGGGCTCAGGGTTTCGTTGACCAATTCCTGCACCAGGGCACCCTGGGCGTTGTACAGGCCGATGCGGGCATCGCGGCTTTCCAAGACCTTCCAGGACAGGGTCAGCAAGCCATCGGTAACGGTGGGGGCAAGCGAAAAATCGGCGAGCACTTCCGGCGCTTCAATGCCCGTGGTGCTGCCTTCGCGGTATACCGCGGCCTGCGCTACATCCATGGTGCTGCGGTTCTGGACGAAGGCCACCACCCGCAGGCGGGCCGGGTCGATTTCTTCCGTGTCCACCAGGTAGGTGTAGGAGAGGGGCGTAATGTTTCCGCTGCTTTGTTGGCCGAGGACTTCTCCATCCACCCCGGACAACATGCGGCGCATGACCCAGAAGAAATCGCTCTCGCTGTTGTAGCCGGGGGGCGAGGTATAGTTGACTTCCTCTTCGATCACTACAATGAAGGCGCGGAGGGCATCGTCACCGGCGTCCATCATGTCCCGCAAAGCGGTGAAGTTGACGCCCACTTCCAATTCTTTGGTGGCGGCGTTGTACTGCTGTTCAATCTGGATGTCCCACCAGGCCGGCTGGCTCAGGGCGGCATCGATGTCGCCTTGGTTGATGCTACCGGGTGTGCCGTTGTAGGCGCCGTTGATCCAAGCCTGCGGGAAGGAGGTGGTTCCGTAATAGCCCGCGATGCGGTTGTCTACCTGGCTGGGATTGAAGGACCACATCGGGTCTACATAGCTGCCGCCGCCCCGCTGGTATTTGATGACGGCTACATGATCGGCGTTGTCCTCCAACAAGGCGTTGAACCCGGGATTCTGGCTCGCGCAGGGGCCACAGGAAGCTGAAGTGACCTGTTCGATCAGGGCTACCCGGTCGGTGGACTGGGCATCGAGATGGGGCACCGAGAACGCCAGGGCAGCGGCGAGCATCAGGGCGCCCGCCAGGCTGCGGATGGGGCGGGTTTTCGCCGGAGGCGAAGGCATGACGGGGTAGGGGTTCAACATGACGAGGTGGTTTGTACAGTCCGGCACAGGCCAGAACATCTTAAAAGATAGCATTTAGCCTAAAGACAAACAGCCCTGCAGCATGTTTGGTTCCCATTCCGGATCATATGCCCGAATTTCAGCAAGTGGCCGACCGGAATACCCCCGAACCGTTGGATGCAGCAGACCCATCGCCCTATCGGGCGAAGGCATCCGGGGATGGTCTGCCCGCAGGCATGGGCAGCGCAGGCCATTCGGCCGATGTCCGTACCACGGCTGAACCCGGTGCGGGCTCCGCTGCGGCAGGGGAAGCTGCCCCCCGCATGACCGATGCGGAACTGGCTCAGGCCATTGATGCTAACCGCTTCATTTACGAGCGCTGGTTCGATCCGGATTACGCCTATTCGGTGCAGCGCAACATCGCGCGGGAACTGGACCGCAATTATTTCCGCGTGCGTTGGATTGGTTTTGAAAAAATCCCCGAGCGTAATGATCCCGAGCGGCCCCTGATCTATTTCGGCAACCACTCCGGGATGACCTTCCCCTGGGATGCGGTCATGCTGACTTCGGGCATGCTGGAACGGGTAGGCTTCGACATCCGGCGGGCCTGGCGGCCGCTGGTGGCACCGGCATTGAACCGCATCCGCCTGATGAACGCCTTTTTGATCCGCGGTTTCTGGCAACGTTGTGGCGGGATCGACGCCACCACGCTGAATTTCGAAACCATGATGCAGTACCAGGGCAGCAATGTGCTGATTTACCCGGA
>JAUIHG010000252.1 GCA_030432405.1 Bacteroidia bacterium
CGCCTTCGCGCTGTTGTCCAAAGCGAGAAGTGATGCGGCCGACGACGGGGGCCATCCAAGCGCCGGCTGGGTACTGAGGAGCTGATTGAGGTGTTGGCGCGGGAGGGCTACAAAGCGGCCCCGCAGGGTGAACACATGAAGCTACGCAACATGCATCGAAGCCCCAAGAGGCGGTCGGGGACCTCCCTTCACCGGACCTATCGCGGTCCGTGGCCCGGGCTTGCGCTTCGCGCGAAGCGCAGATAGACCGCGAAGGCCACTGCAAAACCGATGAACCAGCTGCCGTCGTAAAGCAGCGAAAGGGCGGGTACCAGGTAGCCGAGCAGAGTGGGCAGGGTCCCCAGTGCCAGGGCCCAAAGCGCGGCACGGTGAAAGCCCCGGGTGTAGCGGTAGGGGCCGTCGGTGCGGTAGAGCCCGTCCAGGTCCAGGCGTTGCCGCCGCAGGGTCCAATAGTCGGCCAGCATCACGCCGAGGATGGGGCCAAAAAACGCGGAGATCACCAGCAGCGCCGGCGCAATCCGGTCCACGAGCCACCAGGGCATCAGCAGCACGCCCAGGCCGGCCGCCATCAGCCCACCCGTGCGGAAGGAAATCCGTTGGGGCGCCCAATTGGCGAAGGCGTTGGCCGGCGCGATCACGTTGGCCGCGATGTTGGTGCTCAAGGTGGCCACCAGCAGGGAAAGCTGGGCCAGGATGACCACGCCCGGACGCTCAAAACGCGCCAGCAGGCTGGCCGGATCCCAGGGCGCGTCCTCCACCACCAGCACATCGGCAAAGAGGCCCAGTGCGGCGCAAGTGGCAAAAATGCCGACGAAGCTGTAGGCCACCATGGTGCCGGGCAGGCCCAGAAACTGCCCCTGGATCTGGTCGCGTTGGGAGCGGGCATAGCGGGTGATGTCGGCAATGCTCAGGCTCATCGTGGCCCAGAAACCGACCATGCCGGTGAGCCAAAAGAGCCACAAACCCAGGCGGCCGCTCAGGTTCCGGCGGGCTACAGTTGCGGCACCTTTGGCCTGCTCCGGGGAAAGCCCCGTGCCGGGCGGCAGGGGTGGGCCTGCTTGCGCATCGGCGGGCCAGTCCAGCCCCACCCAGCTGCTTTCGGCGCGGGGCTTGCCGGCTTCGGAGGGTCCGCGGAAACGGGCTTCGATGCGCAGGGGGCGTGTGGAGGTGGCGCTGTCCTCACGGCCGTTTGGTTCGGCCGCCCGGCCGAACTGCTCCGGGAAACTGCCGCTCAGGCCGATGGCGGCCGGCTCGGCACGCAGTGTGGTCCAGGGGCCAAGGGCCAGGGTGTCGCGGCTGTTGCCGTCCAGGGCCAGGACCTGCAATTGGCGTTCGCGCGCTTTGCGCGCACCGGAAAAATCCGTGAGCGGCCGCAGGTGCAGCAGGGGGCCGTTGGGGCTGGCTTCCAGGTGCAGGGTGGGCTGCTGCAGCGCGCGGCCTTTGTCCAACACCGGACGGATGCCGCCGCCGTGCACCGCGCCCCAAACCACGAGCGCCACGCCCATGACCAGCAAGACCGGCGCGGACCAGGCTTCCAGGCGCTTGATGCTCTCGGTGCCCTTCCAGATGAACCAGACGTTCATCATCCAGAAGAGGCCGAAGCCGATGAATTTGCCCGCCACCAAACCGGGTTGAAACGCCGTTCCGGCGAGAACGCAACCCAGCGCGTAAATGGCCACCCCGCCGACCCAGGTTTGGATGCCGAACCAGCCGCAGGCCACCAGGGCGCGGGCCATGGCCGGGATGTGTACACCGCGCCACCCGAATGCCGCCCGGCCCAGCACGGGAAAGGGAATGCCGTAGCGCACCCCTGCGTGCCCGTTGAGCACCATCGGCACGGCAATCAGCAGGTTGGCCAGGCCGATGAGCACCAGGGCTTCCACCCAGCCGAGTCCCGCCTGCATCATGCTGGCGGCCAGCATGTAGGTGGGGATGCACACGGCCATGCCGACCCAGATGGCGGCGATGTGGCCCCGCGTCCAGGTGCGGCCGCGGGCGGGGACCGGCGCGAGGTCCTCGGACCAAAGCGGCGAATCCCGCCAGGCCGGATCCATGGTGGACAGCTGCGGATCCAGATCGCCCGTGCCGGGGTCCGGTGGATCAGGAGCGCGCAGGATGCCGCGTTCGGCCATGGGCCTGGTGTCGTGTTGCAGAAGTTGGGTTCAGGGCCGGGGCACCCAAACGGCTTTCCGGGCCTCCCCTGCTGCACTATGCATGTGCAGGAGGTGCCAACCGGCACCGGGCAGATTCAGGCGCTGCTGTCCTTTTTGGATCGATTGTTCCAAAACGAGCCTGCCGGCGCCGTCAAAGATCCGCACCCGGCCGTTTTCGGTGCTGCGCCAATCGAGCTCCACCGCACCGGGTAGGGCCCAGGCGCGGAAGGTGTTCGCCGGCAAGGCGGCTGGATCTTCCGTACCTGTGGCCCAACACCAGGGCTCAAACGCCGTTCCCGGCGAACCCAACGGGCACCCGTCAAACCAGTTGTCCCAGCGGCTCATGCGCCCCGTGGCGTCGAGCAGCTCGAGCGTCGGACCGAAGCCGTCCGGGGGCAGGGGCCAGGGCAGCGCGTCGTTGTAGAAGGTGGAGAAGACGATGGCCCCCGTGGGGTCGTAAAGCCGGATTACCTCGCCGTCTCCGGAAAGGTTGAAGCCGAAGTCGCCGATGAAGGGACCTACACCCGGGTGTACGCTGGTGAATTTGGCCTGGTCGCGGACCAGCAGCAGGTAAGCGCCCGGGTTGAGGATAGTACCCGCCGGGATGGTCAACAGGTTGGTGTCGCGCTGGTCGCGGAAGGTGTAGCCGCCCAGCAGCAGGGGTGTATTGCCGCGGTTGAAGAGCTCCACCCAGTCGCCTGCATCCGTGGCCGCATCAAAGGGCGGGTTGTAGTTGATTTCGCTGAAAACCAGGGGCGGGTCGCAGGGTTGCCAGGCCCGGCCCGGAGAGCCGAACATGCAGCCGTCAAACCAGTTGCGCGGATCGTTCGCCGGTCCGGCGTAATCCAGGCGTTCCAGGGTGCGGCCCTCCCCGTCGGCGCATTGCGGCCAGGGGATGGAATCTTCGTAGCTCAGCGCCTCCACCGGCTGGTCCAGCGCATTGTAGAGGGTGACGGTTTCTCCGCCGTTGGCCAGTCCAAAGCCCAACCCACCCAGGGCGTTGAGCACCGTGGGGTGCACGACCGCAAAATCGGCCAGGTCCGAACACACCACGAGGTATTCCCCCGGCCCCAGGCTGGTCCCGCCCGGAAAATCGTAGCGGTTCAGCGGGTTGGAATCCTTGAGGTACCAGCCGGTGAGGTCCTGGGCCGTACCCGCGGGATTGTAGAGTTCGATCCAATTGCCCGGGTCGACCACGCTGTCCGAATTGTAGTTCAGCTCGGTGAACAGGATGGACTGGGCAGAAATGCTTTGTTGAAACCCGCATGCCGCGAGCATCAACAAAAGGCCGAGCCGGAGCCGGCGCAAGCGCTGCCCCGGCCGGAAGTTGAGGTGGGAAAATCCGGCCATGGCCGGTAAAGATCGGTTCAAGCGGCCAATGCCGCCTGCAGCGAAGGCACATCAATGGCCCCGTGCGAGGCGTGGTAAACCACTTGGCCATCCTTGATCAACAGCGCCTGCGGCGATTGGTGTTGCACGCCGAGGCGTTGCGCCACGGCATTGGACACGCTGCGGTATTGGATGAGATCCAAAAACCAGGCCTGGATTTCGCCTTCGGCGAAAGCCCAACCCCGCTCCACACGGCTCAGGGCCACGGTGGAAATGCTGCAGCGGGTGGAGTGTTTGAAGAGCAACACCGGCTGCTCGTGGCTGGCGGCCAGCAGGTGGTCCAGCTGTGCTTCGGAGGTCAGGGGATGCCAATGCGGCGCACCGGAATCGCTGCGTTGACCAGCATCAGCGGCTACATGTTGTTCGTTGTTGCTGAACAAGCGTTGGAAGATACCCATAGTGAAAAATGCCCTTGAACGGTGAAGATGGTCCGTACATACAACGGAAGCAATAGCATCATGGAATGGGCATTACGGCCCATCCACAGTAAAAGCAACGCACAACGGACGCAAATGGTTGCAACGCAAGCAGCTCCGTATGCCTTGGTCCGGCTTCGCCAAAGGCGGACGGCCCTTTTCTATCTTGTGGCACCTGTCTTTATCGATCCTCCACCGCCATGCCCCAGCCCGAAGCCCTGACCCGGTCCTACAAACAAACCAAACCCGACAAAAACGGTCCCGACGGCAAAGGCTGGGACGCCATATTGGTCGGCAGCGGCCTGTCTTGTCAAGTTTTGGGCACGCTGTTGGCCCGGCGCGGCAAAAGCGTATTGATCCTGGAGCGGCACTACACCCCCGGCGGCTTCACGCATGTGTTCAAGCGCAAGCGCTTTGAATGGGACGTGGGCATCCATTACATCGGCGAGGTGCATCAA
>JAUIHG010000253.1 GCA_030432405.1 Bacteroidia bacterium
GAAAGGCGAAACACAGGGAAGTGTTGAGTGAAACCAGAAACCAGAAACCAGAAACCAGAAACCAGAAACCACTCCCAGCCCGTCTCAGTCGCCGCCGTCCCGCATCTTCTCCAATATTGCCCGTAACTCCTGCAATTGCGTGTGGATAGCGGACATCATCTCTTCCTGATCGGTCCGGTGTGACTGCTGCATGCTGCGCACTTCGCCATGCAGTTCGGCAACCATTCGTTCCACGCGATCGGTGTTGTCAGCCGTCATTTCATCGACGAAAACGGCATTGCTTACCTCTGCGGCTCCAACGGGGGCCTGGGTACGGTCATGATCGATGTGGATGCCAACCCGACCAACCCGCCCATTGTAGGCAGCTATACGCTGCGTTATGTGCACGATCTCTACGTGCGCGGCGATACGATGTGGACGGCCGAAATCAACAACGGCATCTTCAGTGTGGTGGATGTGAGCAACAAGGCCGCACCATCGGTGCTGGCCACCCAAAGCACCTCCAGCAACTTCACCCACAACATCTGGTTGAGCGACGATGGCGCCACCGTGTTTACCACGGATGAAGTCAGCGGCGCCAATGTGGATGCCTACGACGTTTCGGACCTGACAGACATCACCGAAGTGGACCGCTTCCGTCCGCCCACCGGACCGAGCTCCATTCCACACAATGCCTTTGTCAAGGACAATTTCATTTTGACGGCATGGTACCGGGATGGCCTTCGCATCACCGATGCGACCCAACCGGACAACCTGATCGAAGTCGGATTTTACGATTCTTCCCCGTTGAGCGGCAACGGTTTCAATGGGGCCTGGGGCACCTACCCCTATCTGCCTTCCGGGCATGTGCTCATCTCGGACATTGAAGAAGGACTGTTTGTGGTCACACCGAGCTACACGGGCGCCGCCTTCCTGGAGGGCCAGGTCACCGACAACAGCTCGGGCGCACCGCTGTTTGACGCGAGCATTGTCCTGGACGGCAACACAACGGCCTCGGATCTTTTTGGCCAATATGCCACCGGTACAGCCTCCAGCGGGACCTACACCGTGACCGTGGCCCGCGCAGGCTACGTGACCCAAAACATTCCGGGCGTCAGCCTGACGGCCGGCAGCACCACCACTCTTGACGTGGCGCTGGTGCCGAGCACCGCCTTTACACAAACCGGCCAGGTGCTCGACCAGGCCACCGGGGCGGCCATTCCCGGTGCACAGGTGCAGTTTACGAGCCTCACGGGCACCTATGGCGCCACCACAGACGGCTCGGGCAACTTCAGCATTCCCGGCCTGCCGGGCGATGTGTACGATGCCGTGGCCGGAAAATGGGGCTACGAGGAATTGTACCAAACCGGCCTCAGCCTCACGGGGGCGCCATTGACCATCAACCTGGATGCCGGCTATGCCGACGATTTCAACCTCGACCTGGGGTGGATTTCCAGTGGCACGGCCAGTACCGGCGCATGGGAACGCGGTGAACCCATTGGCACCGACTTCTCCGGTTCAACGGCCAACCCAGATGTGGACGTGGCCAGCGACCAGGGCGGACTGTGCTACGTCACCGGCAACGGGGGCGGCGCCGTGGGCAGCGACGATGTGGACGCCGGAACCGTGCTGCTGACCTCGCCGGTTTTTGACCTCAGCAGTGCCACCGATCCGATGCTTGAATACAGCCGCTGGTGGTTCAACGATGGAGGCTCGGGTGCACCCAACGATTCGCTGGTCGTTGAGCTGAGCAACGGGAGCACGACCGCCACGCTGGAGGTTGCCGTGAACGGCGATCCCGACGAGAGCAGCTGGGCGGACCGCAGCTTCCGCGTAGCCGATTTTCTTTCGCCTACGGCGAACATGCAACTGACCATCCGCACGGCCGACCGGCCGGCCACAGGCCATTTGGTCGAGGCCGGTCTGGACGCATTCCGCGTGCTGGACGCTGCTGCGCCGGTGTGCAATGCACCGGTCAACCTGCAGGAAATCAACTTGACCATGACCTCGGCACGCCTGACCTGGGACCCGATTCCCGGCGCTTTCGGCTACCAGGTGCAAGGCCGACCGGTCGGTGCCGGCAGCTTCAAGAAGCTCAACACCACCTCGACCTTCCGGGACGTGAACGTGCTTTCACCGGGCAATACCTACGAATGGCAGGTCCGCGTCCGCTGTGCCGACGGCAGCATCAGTCCGTTTTCGCCGTTGGAAATCTTCAGCACCCCCGCCATGCGGGAAGGGCTTGAGTCGGTTTCCCTGTTTCCCAACCCGGCCCGTGGTGCTGCAGTGGTTGAGCTCACCAGCCTTCGCCCGGGACCGGGCGAATACCGCATCCTGAGCCTGGACGGCAAGACCATGGCCTATGTGCCGGTATCCTGGACCGGTGGGGCACAGCGGCTGTCGCTTGACCTGAGCAGGCTGCAGGCCGGATCCTACCTTGTGGAACTGCGGGGCAATGCCTGGTCCCACGCTGTGCCCCTGCAGGTCGTAGGGCCATAATGGCCGCAGTCCCTGGCCCCCAACCCGGGAGCCGATCTGCCGTATCCACCATTACCTTCCCTCTTCTCCTCCACCTCTGTAGAATGACCTATTCATTTCCTGCGCATGGCCGCCAGCTCCTACAACGCTTGGTGCTTTGCGCCGGACTCCTGCTGCCCTTCGCCGTTCAGGCGCAATTAAACATGAGCTTGCTGGGCCAGCTCAACTATTCCGAAGACCTGTCCGACATCTGGGGTTGGCGAAACCCGGCCGATGGTAAAGAATATGCGCTGGTTGGCGTCAACGACGGCTTTTCCATCGTGGACGTGAGCAACCCGGCCGCCCCGGTTGAGGTCCAGTTTGTGCCGGGGCCCAGCACCATTTGGCGCGATGTCAAAACGTGGGGCAACTACGCCTACGTGACCAACGAAGCCAGCGGTGGCCTATTGATCGTGGACCTCAGTGGTCTGCCGGGCAGCATCAACACCTATTCCTGGACTGGTGGCGTGGGCTTTTCATCGGCACACAACATTTTCATGGACGAAAACGGGGTGGCCTACCTCTGCGGCTCCAACGGCAGCCTGGGCACCCTGTTTCTGGACTGTGCGGCCAATCCGACCAACCCACCGCTGTTGGGCTCCTACACGCTGCGCTATGTGCACGATCTGTACGTGCGTGGCGACACCATGTGGTCTGCGGAGGTCAACGACGGCATCTTCAGCGTGGTGGACGTGAGCAACAAATCCGCCCCGAGCGTGATGGCCACCCAGTCCACCACCAGCGATTTCACCCACAATACCTGGCTGACCGACGACGGCACCACCCTGTTCACCACCGATGAAGTCAGCGCGGCCAACATCGATGCCTACGACGTGTCCGACCTCAGCGACATCCAGCGCCTGGACACCTGGCAGAGCAATCCCGGCAGCGGGGTTGTTCCGCACAACGCCTTCGTGTACGGCGACTTTGTGATCACTTCCTACTATCGGGACGGGGTCACGGTCACCGATGCCACCTACCCGGACAACTTGATCCAAACCGGGTTCTACGATTCTTCGCCGCTGAGCGGCGACGGCTTCAACGGGGCCTGGGGGGTATACCCCTACCTGCCCTCCGGAACGGTCATTGCCTCGGACATCGAAAACGGGCTGATCTGCCTGGACGTGGCCTACGTGCAGGCGGCGTACCTCCGCGGCCTGGTGACCGATTCGATCACCGGAGCACCAATTCCAGGGGCCAGTGTGGACGTGCTGGCCGTACCGGATGCCGATCCTTCGAGCACGGACATCCTGGGCGCCTATGCCACCGGGACGGCCTATCCCGGCAGCTACGCGGTGGCCGTCTCCGCGTTTGGCTATGCAGACAAAAGCTTCCCCGCCACGGCACTGAGCAGCGGAGTGGAAACCATCCTGAACGCGGAGTTGGCACCCCTGCCCAGTTTTGATCTGGCCGGGGCAGTGATCGATTCGGTGACCGGACAGCCCGTTCCTTTTGCCGACGTGCGTTTGGAAATCGATGGAGTGGCCTTCGACCTGACCGCGGATGCGCTGGGCCAATTCAGCAAAACCGGCATGTTGGCCGGGGACTATACCGTCTACACGGGCGCCTGGGGCTGGAAGACCAAGCGCTACGGCCCCTTGAACCTTTCGCCGGGAGGCGGTCCGCTCAGCCTGGAAATCAACCGGGGCTGGTACGACGATTTCCTGTTCGATTTTGGCTGGTCGGCCAGCTCCAGCCCGGGCACGGCCACGGGATTCTGGGTCCGCGACGAACCGGTGGGCACCTTTGACGGTCCTGTTGCGGTCAATCCGAATGCCGACGCCTCCGGCGATTTCGGAGAGCTGGCCTACATCACGGGCAATGGCGGTGGTGGTGCGGGCACCGACGACGTGGACGACGGTGTGGTACGCCTGACATCGCAGCCGTTTGACATCTCGTACATGGGCAATCCCCGCATCC
>JAUIHG010000254.1 GCA_030432405.1 Bacteroidia bacterium
TGGCGCTGGCCTCCTGCGAAAAGGACATCACCGTGGATTTGCCCGATGCCAGCACCAAGGTGGTGGTGGAGGGCAGCATCGAACCCGGTCTGCCGCCGGTGGTGGTGTTGACCAAGAGCGCACCGTTTTTTGGGGAGTTTGACCTCAACGACCTGACGGGCTTTTTTGTGCACGATGCCGACGTGCAGATCTCCGACGGCAGTACCACGGTAGACCTGATCGAGTTGTGCCTGGGGGACTTGCCGCCCGAGTTTCTGCCCATTGCAGCCGATTTGTTCGGTTTTGACCCCGACAGCCTCACGGCCATCGGCGCGGACTTTTGTGTCTATACCGTGGATTTTCTGGGCGGGCCCATCATGTTGGGCAGCATCGGCCGTCAGTATACCATGACCGCCGTGGCCGATGGGGACACCTTGCGCGCGGTGAGCACCATGCAACAGCCTAACCCACCGGACTCTTTATGGTGGCGGCCGCATCCCGATCCCGAAGCCGACTCCCTGGTACGGCTCAACATCCAGATCAGCGATCCGGATACCCTGGGCAACCATTACCGGTATTGGACGTCCCGCAGCAATGCCGCCAAAAACGAATCCGAGCCTCTGTACCCCGGCGTGGCATCGGTTATTGACGACCTGTTGTTCAACGGCCAGACGGTGCAGATATCCCTGGACCGGGGGCAACCGCGCACGGCCGGTTTTGATTTGGATACCTACGGCTTCTTCTGGAAGGGCGATACCATTGTGTTCAAACTGGCCCAAATCGGTCGGCAGGAGTACGATTTCTGGACAACCCTCGAATTTGATGCCGGCAGTGGTGGCCCGTTCAGTTCAGCTACCGTGGTCAAGAGCAATGTGGAAGGCGGTCTGGGCATCTTTGCGGCTTATGGCAGCTCCTACGACACCCTTGTGGTGGAATAGCCCTTGCAGTCCGGCTGCTGAGCGGCACAATCCACAGGGCTCGTATGCACCTGCACATACGATGTCACGCCGTCCTGGCGTTTGAACTGCAGCATGCAGGATCATCGGCTTTCTTTGAATGGGTTAGCTTTCGGAGAACAGCCGTGCGCTTGAATCGTGGATTCTGCCGGCTTCGCCGGCGAAGCCGGCACCCGGTATGCCCTCCATCCAGCCACTCCGCACTTAAACCTGCAGGCGCTGCGCGCATCCCATAGCCCCATGCCCTATCCGGTGATCCCCAAAGGAGCATGGCCCCGTGCCTTGCATGCTGCCCTCGTGGCGGTTGGTTGCCTGTGCCTGGTGGCGGCCTGTTCGCGCACCGAACCGCAGGATTACATCGTGCAGGGCAACACCCCGCCAGCCTATAACGGGGTGTCCACCGCTGAACTGAACGTGTATGCCACCAAAGTCTACATCGACCTGTTGGGCCGGGGCCCCACCAGTGGAGAGCGGGAGGCCTTTGTGCAGGAATGGCGGGATCGCGCCGGTACCGGCGAAGGCATTGATGCCCTGTTGACGTCCATTCAACAGACGGGCGCGGCCTACCGGAACCTGGACCTCAGTTTCCGCGAGAAATTCCTCAACGGCACGGACAGCGTGGTGGTTGCCGAACGGATTGCGATCACCCAAAACACCTACGACAACCTGTTGAGCACCGGCGATACGCTCACTGCGCTTTTTGTGGCCGAGCTGCTGGCGCAATACCAGGATTTGCAAAATGCCCTGGACGACCTGCGCAGCGGCCAGATCGATTGGTCTCAATACGTGGTCCGGCATTTGAACAACGGCGTTTTCACCGAAATCAACATGGGCAGCGAGAACTATGCGCTGGCTTGTTTCGAGGACCTGTTTTTCCGGCAACCCACCACGTATGAACTGGATGCCTCGGTCAGCATGATCGACGGCACCGGGGCATTCCTGTTCCTCGAGTATGGCGATTCCCGTGCCGATTTCAACCGCATTGTAACCTCCGGTGGGCCCTTTTCCGAAGCCCTTGCCCTGGAAGTCTTTACAGCGCTGCTGGGCCGGCGTCCGGAAACGGCGGAATTGGGCACGGCGCTGGACATCCTCGGTGCGGAAAACGACCTGCTGCGCCTGCAGCGCCACCTTTTGCAACTGCCTGCCTATGCCGGTTTCTAAACGCCTTACCATGCTGGCCTCATGGGCACCACACCGTGCAGCAGTCCCTGGCGCAGCGCTTCGGCAGGGCCTCCGGTACCTGCTTTTCGCCGCAGGCGCGTGCGTGCTGGCCATAGCCGGGCCTTCCTGCAAACCGGTGGAAAAGGACCTCGTGATCGACGATCTGGTGTACGGCATCGACACCATTCCGGTGTACGCTTCGGCGGCGGAAAAGACCCGCTTGAAAAGCGAAAGCCAATTCCTGGGCACCGCTTACGCCAACCTGTACCTCCAGCCGATCGGCTCCAGCACGCTCAATGAGCTGGCCCTGGTACGGCTGGCCAACGGGGACAAGGGCCTGATCGGCGAACTCGTGCTGGAAAATTTCCTCAACGATCCAACCGCCCAGGCCACCATGCCCAGCAATGCGGACATGCGCGCCGATCTGGACGCCTTTGTGGAATCCACCTACCTGCGCTTTTTCCAGCGTCTGCCGGGAGCCTACGAACAGGTGGCCGTCCGGCGTCTGATCGAAGCCGATCCGGACATGGACCCGATCGATGTATACCGGGCCTTCATCAACAGCAACGAATACCTCTACTATTAAGCGCATGAACCGCAGGCATTTCATCCGACGCTCAGGCACCGCCGCATTGGGGCTGGTGGCGGCGCCCTATATCCTGCCTTCGGGCCGCTTGTTTGCGGCCACCGGTGCGCGGCGGGTCAACCATGTGGTGTACGTGCTGTTCGCCGGAGGCATCCGAAACCAGGAGTCCGTAGGCCAGCAATACCTGGTCAACCAGGGGGCGGGCCCGGCAGGCAACATCATGCCCAGCATGCTGAGCGGCTCCGCACCTTCTGGTGCCCTGCTCTACGATCCGTGGACACCGCTTGGGCCGCCATTGGCCTCCCGCGGCACCTTGTTTCCGGCCATGCGCTATGCCCAGGGGCCCACGGGCCACTACAACGGGCATACGGTGGCCATGACCGGCCACTACACGGCCACAGGCCTGAACCTCAACATCAATCCGGAGTATCCGACGGTGTTCGAGTATTACCGCAAGCACACCGACCCGGCACGCAGCGCCATGAACAGTTGGTGGATCTCCACCGAGCTGGGGCCCTATCCCTCGCTGAACTACAGCCGCCATCCGGAGTACGGTCCGCAGTATGGCGCCAACTATGCCATGCCGGGCTATGCCCTGGGCGAAACCGCGCAGGAATTCCTCGGCGGGCTGCAGGTCTTGCATCCTGAAGAAGCCACGCGCCTGCAGACGCTGAAAGGCACCCTGGACGGCTTTTTTGACAAAGGCCCTGGCGATATTCCCGGTGTGAACAACAGCCGCGCGGACCGCGAAGCCATTCAGGACCTCTACCTGCGCCTGCTCAATGGCGATGAAGTCCTGGAGCCGCCTCTGCCGGTTGGCGTTCCTCCGTGGAACGTCAATGCAGATGGCGTGAACGTAGCCCTGGCCTGGAAAATCCTGCAGCGCTTCCAGCCCGAACTGATGGTCATCAATACCACGGCCGCCGACGTCTGCCACGACGACTTCAGCGGCTACATCCGCCAAATCCACAAGGCCGACTTTGCCATGGGCTGGCTTTGGGACAAGATTCAGTCGGACCCCGTATTGGCGGACGATACGGTCATGATCTGCCTGCCGGAACATGGCCGCAACCTTGCCCCCAATGCCCTGACGGACGACAACGGGCTGCTGGCCTACGACCACACAGAGGACCAGAACTCCCGGGAGATCTTCGGCCTGATCGTCGGCCCTCCCGGAGTCGTTCGTCAGAATGCCGTCGTGGGTTCGGAGGCCAGCCCGGTCGGGGAAAGCATCGACATCGTGCCGACCATCGCCGAATTGCTCGGCTTTTTGCCCGACATCCCAACCGGTTTTCTGCCGGGACGGGTACTCACCGAAGCTTTTGCCTGATGCCCGTTTGCCCATCCACCAACAAGGCGCATACGCGACGGCTGCCGGCTGCGGGCCTGACCCTGGTGCTTCTGGCCATCGCTTTGGGGGCCTGCCGCGAGGTCATCCTCAGCCCGCCCAATTTGCCGCCCAACCCCTTTGAAACTACGGGGGGTGGAGGCACTTCGGTGTCCACAGTGGACAGCAACACCTTCCTGGGCCTGCACACGCACGTCTTTGCCCAAACCTGCGCCCAGCCGGGCTGCCACGACGGGAGTTTCGAGCCGGATTTCCGTACTGTGGAAAGCGCATACCGCACCCTGGTCTACCATCCGGTGGTCAAAAACACGCCCGATGAGCGCTTTGATTTTCGGGTGGTGCCCGGCGACCGATCGGAACCATGAAAGTGTGGCGG
>JAUIHG010000033.1 GCA_030432405.1 Bacteroidia bacterium
TTTTGACCAGGTAGAGCGGCGGCGTGGCGATGTAGATGAAGCCCTGTTCGACCAGCGGCAACAGCTTGCGGTAGAAGAAGGTCAGGATCAGCGTGCGGATGTGGCTGCCGTCGACGTCGGCGTCACACATGATGATGATCTTGTGGTAACGCAGCTTGGAAAGGTCGATGGACTTGTCCTCCTGCGGCACCACGCCCAGCGCGGTGTAGATGTTTTTGATTTCCTCGTTGTCGAAGACCTTGTGGTCCATGGCCTTTTCCACGTTGAGGATCTTGCCCCGCAGCGGAAGGATGGCCTGGAAAGTCCGGTCCCGGCCCTGTTTGGCCGTACCGCCGGCCGAGTCGCCCTCTACGAGGAAGACTTCGGATTCTTCGGGCTTGCGCGAAGAGCAGTCGGCCAGTTTGCCCGGCAGGCCTGCGCCGGTGAGCACGTTCTTGCGCTGCACCTGTTCGCGCGCTTTGCGCGCAGCAATCCGGGCCTTGGCGGCCAACACCACCTTGTCCAGCACGGTTTTGGCCATGCGGGGGTGCTCCTCCAAAAAGATGCTCAGGGCCTCACCGGTGACCTTGTCCACGATGCCGGAGACCTCGGAGTTGCCCAGCTTGGTCTTGGTCTGCCCCTCAAATTGTGGCTCGGGCACCTTGACCGAAATCAGGGCGGTGAGGCCCTCGCGGAAGTCGTCGCCGGTGACCGTGATTTTGTTTTTGTCCAACACCCCGGTCTTGTCGGCATAGGCCTTGAAGGTCCGGGTTAAGGCGCGCCGGAAACCGGCCACATGGGTGCCGCCCTCGATCGTGTTGATGTTGTTGACGTAGGAGTGGATGTTCTCGTTGAAGCTGGTATTGTACTGCAGCGCCAACTCCACCACCACGTTTTCGCTCTCCCCGCTGGAGTAGATCGGGGTGTCGATCAAGGGCTCGCGGGTGCTGTCCAGGAACTGGACAAACTCCGTCAACCCGCCTTCGGAATAGTATTCGGCGGAGACGGGATTGCCGTCATCGGCGGTCTCGCGCTCGTCGGTCAGCGTGATGCGGATGCCGCGGTTGAGGTAGGCCAGTTCGCGCAATCGCGCGGCCAGGGTCTCGAACTTGTAAACCGTTTCGGTGAAGATGGTGTCGTCCGGCAGGAAGTGCACCGTGGTGCCGGTCTTGTCGGTATCGCCAATGACGGCCGCAGGCGCTTGCGGCACCCCGCGGTGGTATTCCTGGCGCCAGATCTTGCCGCCCCGGTGAACCGTGGCCTGCAGCATGGAGGACAGCGCATTGACGCAGGATACCCCTACCCCGTGCAGACCGCCGGAGACTTTATAGGTGTCCTTGTCAAACTTGCCGCCCGCGTGCAAGACCGTCATGACCACCTCCAGGGCCGACTTGCCTTCCTTGGGGTGCATCTCCGTGGGAATGCCGCGGCCGTTGTCGCGGACCGTAATGGAGTTGTCCTGCAGGATGCGCACATCGATGGTGTCGCAGTGGCCGGCCAGGGCCTCGTCGATGGAGTTGTCGACCACCTCATAAACCAGGTGGTGGAGGCCCTTGACGGAAATGTCGCCGATGTACATGGCCGGGCGCTTGCGCACGGCTTCCAGGCCCTCAAGGACCTGGATGTTGGCAGCGGTATAGGCGCCCTTGGCCAGGCTGGCGCTGCCCTCGGCGGGCTGGCCCTGGACCATTTCCGGTTCGCCTTCCGGCGCGTAATGAACGTTGCTCAAGGTGCTGTCGAGGATTCGGGAAGATCTCCGGAGAAGACCTTCGTGAAGGTATGGGTTGGATCGTCCTGCGGGGGGCAAGGGGACCCGTGCACGTGTGCGGATTGGGCCATATCGGGCCTGCTTTCCGGTTCGCCCGGAAGGGCGAAAATCAGCGGCTTCCGCAACCGCTCAAAGATACGGAAAAAGGGCCAAACATGAGGCGAAAAAGCTTCACCAAACATACTGACAAACAGCGCCTTACCCATAGCAAGTTTCCGTCATTCGAGCGCTTGCTCAACAAGCCTTCACGGATGCGCATTTGTGCTTTCGCGGGACGTGTATTCGGACTATCTTGGGGAACCGTTCGATTCCCTTTCAGCGTTAGCACGGCTCGCCCCTATCCGGCTCCCCGTTTCCCTTCCAAATCTCCCATACGTGCGTTCCCACATTTTCCGCTACCTCCTTGGTCTGGTGGCCCTGGCCACGCAGCTCCAGCCGCTGTTTGCACAGACCGAGCCCCGCCCCAACGTGCTGATGATTGTGGTCGATGACCTCAACGATTATCAGCATTACCTCATGGACGGGCATCCGCAGGCCGAAACGCCCAACCTGGACCGCCTGGCCCGCAATGGGGTGATCTTCCAGAACACCCATTGTTCGGCACCCAAATCCGCACCCTCCAGGACCAGCTTCCTGTCCGGCAAATCCGCCATTTATACCGGCGTACTGAACAACGACACCGTGTACCCGGTCTTCCGGGACAACTTTCGCGAACTGGCGCAGGATACCCTGGTCTACACCCTCCCGGAAGTGATGCGCGATTCGGGCTATTACACCGTGGGCATCAACAAAATGTATTTCGGGTGGAAGAACCCGATTTTCGACAACGACTTCGACTCGATTAATCCGGACCCCTGCACCCGGGACCTTTCCTGGAGCGACTACATCGTGTTCGCCCCCGACCAATCTCTGGTCGATTACCGCGACCTGGGCATCCGGGGCTACATCTGGTCCCAGATTCCGGATTCCATCGAACCCCTGATGTTCGACCGTGCTGCTGCGGATACCACCATCGGCATCCTGGAGTCCTATGCCGCCAATCCCGGGAACTATTGCAACCGGCCGCTTTTCCTGGCCATGGGCATCTTCCTGCCGCACAAACCCCTGATCATCCCGGAACGCCACTGGCTGGACGATTACCTGCTGCCGCACGAATTCTACGAAACCCCCTTCGATCCCTCCTACAACGATCCGCCGGGCACCTGGCCGCCCAATGGCGTGTTCATGCCGCCGCAGCCCGACCCCATACACGCGGATTTCTACGCCCTTGGTGTCCTGGGGCAGGATCTGGCTTTGGGCGGCAACCAGGCCAAGGGTTTTGACGATTGGCCCGACGATTCGCTGTCGCCCAAGCCGGTCATCGACACCGCGTTGACGGAAGCCGAGCGGGATTTCATGCTATCCGAGAGCCAGCGCGCCAATGCCGTGGCCGCCTATCTGGCCGGCGTGCGTTTTGCCGATTACCAGATCGGCCGCGTGCTGGATGCCCTGGACAGCCTGGGCATTTCCGAAAACACCCTTGTGGTGTTCACCTCCGACCACGGCTACAGCCTGGGCGAAAAGCGCCACTGGCACAAGTTTGCGCCCTGGGAAACCGACCTGCGCGTGCCCCTGGTCATCAAGGATCCGGACCGCGATTTTGGCGGTTCCGTCCTGGCGCCAGCCTCCACGCTGGACATTTTCCCCACCCTGCTGGACCTCGCCGGCATCGGGCATCCCAAAAAACCGGACGGGGAGGCCTACCTGGATGGCATCAGCCTGGTGCCCTACCTCGACAAGCCGAACATCAACATCAACCGTCCTGCGCTTGGTGCACTGCGCAAACCCAAAGGCCGCTCGGTCTGCTTCACCACGTTCAGCATCCGCAGCGACGAGTTTCATTACATCCGCCACCAGGGTTTTGCCGGCCCAGGATTTGATCCCTGCGATACAGCCAACGCCAACATCGAAGAGGAACTCTACCACATCGGCCGCTACCGCGACATCGACCCCAACGAGTTCAACAACCTGGCCAATGACCCCCGCTACAAAGGGGTACGCGATTTCCTGAGCCAGTGGGTGGCCGACAGCGCTTTTTACAACCAGACCCCACCCACGCTCGAACTGATCGGCGACCAGTTGGCCTGCGCATACGGGTATACGGACACCATTCGCCTGCGGGCGCGTTTTTACCGACCGGACGGCATGTCGGCCAATACCCTGCCCCCGGCCTACGATTTCCGCTACCGCTTTGCGTTGACCGGCCGGGACACCAGCTTCATAAACATCAACAAGCTGCGTCTGCCCATTCCGCAGTTGCTGACCAATGCGGAGTTCGCCTCCGGCGAACGCATCCTGGCCTACGCCGAGGTCTTTGAAGTTGCCAGCGGAAAGGTGGTGGCGCAGGACGTCCTGACCATGGATCTGAACCCCGCGTTCTGGCCCGACAACTTCTTCAACGTCGGCCAGTCTTCCAATACGGTCACGATCGAGAACCCGACCTACGTCAACGAAGACCGCATCAAACGCTACCTGTGGCGTTTCGGGGACGGTACAAGCTCCGAGCTGCGCGATCCCGGCAGCCACACCTACCAGATGCCGGGCACCTATACCATCGACAACCTGATCTTCTTCGGCAACGATACCGCCACCCTGTGCACGCGCAGCCACTCCCAAACCGTGACCGTGGATGCCCTGGGTTTCAACAACGGGGAATGCATGCCGCCCAACGCCCTTCAGGTATTGGATGTGGGCATGGACCGTGTCCGCCTGACCTGGCAGCCGGTGTACGGCGCGGTGGCCTATCAGCTCCGCCTTCGCGCGCGCAGCGGCGCGGACACCGCCTGGCGCTACCGCATCCTGCCCACCAACGACGACCTGCAAAAGGACCTGATTCCCGACCGCGACTACGAAGTCCAGGTGCGCGTGCTCTGCGACGTGGGCCTTGGGCTGAGCAGCACCAGCGATTGGTCCTACCCCACCTGGTTCACCACGCAACAGTGCAACCCGCCGCGCGGCATCACCGTGCCGCTGGTTGGTTTGGAGGAAGCGCAGATCAAGTGGCTGCGCAACCCCAACGCCAGCTTCGGCTACAGCATTGAGGCCCGCGATCCCAGCGGCTCGCTGGGCGTGTTTGACATCCCGGTCAGCAGCCAACGCAACCTCTACAACCTGGACCCGGCCACCAACTACGAGTTCCGGATGCGCAGCCGCTGTGCCAACCTCAGCGGCGGTGAATTCCCGGGGGACTTCGGCTCCTGGTACCGCTTCACCACCCTGGGCAGCAGTGTTCGCCTGCCCGGCGAAGACGCCAACCTGAGCGTTTATCCCAACCCCGCCCGCGAAGCCTTCACGGTACAGTGGGAAGGCTGGAACAGCGGAGCGCTTAGCCTGCGCCTCCACGACAACCTGGGCCGCGAAATGCTGCGCATGGACCTGGACACGGACGGCAGCGGCAACCACAGCATCGACCGGGCCAACCTGCCGGCTGGCGTGTACCGGATCGTGCTGGAACAAAACGGCCTGCCCAAAGTCCAATCCCTCATCCTGACGGATTGAGCAGCGGGGCACGCACCGACGCCCTGCCGCATGCGCTGGTCACCGGCGCAGCGTCGGGCATCGGTGCACACCTCGTGGAGCGCCTGCTGGCCGAAGGCTGGGCGGTAACCGCAGCCGACATCCGCTTTGATCGGGACGATTCCGCTGCCACCACGGCACAGCGCGCCGGTGCAGAGCGCCAAAGCCAACACCTGCAATTCCTGCACCTGGATGTGCGCCGGGAGGCGGATTGGCGCCGGATCCTGGACCGGGCAAGGGCCGCCTTTGGACCGCTGCAGCTGTTGATCAACAACGCCGGGGTTATTGTGCCGGGCCGTGTGTACGCGGGCAGTATGGAGGTGCTCGAACGCCAGTTGGACGTCAACCTCAAAGGCGTGGTTCTGGGTACGCGGCTGTGCGCCGAGGCCATGATGCACCACCGGCAAAGCGGCAGCTCAGGACGCCACGCACCGCACATCATCAACGTGGCCAGTATGGCTGGCGTAGCGCCCGTGCCCGGCCTGGGCGCCTATTCGGCCAGCAAGTTTGGCGTCCGTGCCTGGTCCCTGGTGGCCGCAGAGGAGCTCCGCGAACACGGCATTGCCGTATCGGTCCTCTGCCCGGACCTGGTGGATACGCCCATGCTCGACGCGCAATTGGAGCACCCCGAGGCGGCCATCACCTTTTCCGGTCCGGGCGCCCTATCGGTCGAACGCATCGGCGATGCAGTGCTGCACGCCCTGAGGACCCGGCCGCGCGAAATCCTCGTGCCGCGCCACCGCGGTTGGCTGGCCAAACTGGCTTCCGCTTTCCCCAGCCTCATGCCGCTGTTGCGCCGCCGGATGGAAGCACTAGGCCGACGCCGGCAGGAGCGCTTGTTGCACCAACGGGGCAGCAACGTTTAAACAAGTGTTCAATTTTTTGTCCCGATGGCTTGGAACGGCAGGCCCGCGCGGATACCTTCGTTCCAAGTGTACGGCAACCGTATGCTTGGGCCATACCCGCAGGCGGGCATCACCAACAACGGCAGACAACTTTTTTTGTCGCCCCTGTGACCTAGCCCGAAGCGGCCCGTCTGAACGGTGGATGCGCGCAAGGCAAGGCGCCATCCGGCAAGCAAAGCCAGCACGCCCGTTGTGCTCTTCTCCGTCAGACCAGCGGGTCAGCCACGGCCCAGCGTTTCGCCGAAAGGCGGTCCAGCAAAGCCGCGGTGTGTGAATTCGTCGTTTCTGTTCCTTTGGTATGCGGGGCACCCTTTTGGGTGCCTCGCATCATTTTGGGCTGGTGCAGCCGGTTTCCGCAGGGATTTCCGCATGCGCTCCCAAACGGGTTTCTGTATGAAGCAGGCCCCTCCCCCGGCTCCTACAGCAGGATTACCAAACTGAGGCCTTCGTCCGAAGGACGCGCCGGCACTTCCACCCAATCGCTTTCGCGTTCCACGCGGAAAAACGCGCCGTTCGGCGGCAGGAAAACGTCCACGGCCTGGACAAACGGCAGGGCGGCAAAGGCCGGGTCCGGATCGTAGGAGCTGGATTGGTCCCCGTCGTCGTAGAGGAAAAAGGCAATGCTGGTCTGGTCGGCCGAGGCCAGGACCTCCGTGCTCAGGCTGACCCCATCCACCGCCAACGCATCCCGTCCGGCCACAACGGCTTGCCGGGCCATGAACAGCGCCACCACGCTTTGGTCGGGGTCCTGGGGCAAGCCGGAAAGCAGCAGGCCTGCCAAGCTGGTGGGCGGCGGAACCCCGCGCAGGTACAGCCAGCGGTTGCCCTCCAGTTGCGGCGTATAGGTATAGACCGTGCGGCCCGTGGCCGGCTGGAGCACAAACTCGTAAAAGCGGTCGTTGAGCAGATCCACCGGGCCCCACGCGCCCTGCTCATCCACCGTAAAGGTGGCCACCGGCTGGTCCGAGGCGCGCGCTTTGCCTTCCGCGTCCCGCAGCCAGACCTCCACCATGGCGCCGTTCAAGGGCGTATTCTGCCCAAACGCCAAAGCCTTGCCGCCAATGGACTCGGCGCTGCCGGGTGCTTCCGGGTTGGCCTCGGGCAGCGGGCTGTCGTGCACGAAGGTCCATATGGCTTCGGTGCTCTGCAGGTCGGTGGCCACCTGATAATGGTCCAGGCCCGCCAGCGACCGGTTCTCGGCACCGGGAATGTCGGCGCCCGTGACGACCAGGTCGTCGGGCGAATACAGGTTGAGCATCGGCAGCTCGTCCCCCATCGGTCCCACGGTGGAGTCGGAGGGAAAACTGCCCACATGCACATAGTGCGAGACCTTGGCCACATGCGCCGGATCCTCAAGGTAGGTATAGCTCAACCCACCGCCCTTGGAATGCCCGATCAGCACCACGCGCTGCGCTCCGGTTTCGGCCAACACCCCGTCGATGAAGGCGTCCAGGCCCGCCAGGCTCACCGCGTCGTCGCCCAGGCTGTTGTAATCGTAAGCGCGCAGGTAGGCGTCCGGGTAGCTGCCCCGGTCGGCCAGGCGCTGGAAGAGCGGCGCCCAGGTATCCCCGGAGGCCAGGAAACCGTGTACGGCCACCACCGGATCGTGGGGGAAGGGTTCGCCGGGAGGCGGCGTTTTGGAACAGCCGAAGCCAACCAGAAGCAGGGAGATCAACAGCACCATGCTGCACCCCTTCCATACCGGCATCCAACGGGATGCGGTGCGTTTGCGGGCGTGCGGGCAGCCCGCGCCGAAGCGTGATCGTATGCGCATCCTGTAAACTACAGCGCGCAAGGCATATGCCGCGTGTGTCCTGTGGCCCTTTGGCATCCATCAGGACGTCAAACCGGCACGCGGGTGCATCAGGGTTGGCGGTACAGGCGGCCGAAGCTGCGCTGTCCACCCTGCTCCCATTCGAGCTGGTACCAACCGGCCGGGAGGCCACCGAGGTCCAACACTACCGGGCGCTGAACCGCTTCGGCCCTTAGCGGCCAGCGGGCCATTTGCTGGCCCATGGCGTTGCGCAGGACCAGTGTGCCCGGAGTTTTCGCCTCCGGCGAAGCACTTTGCGGGCCAACGCCCCATGCCCCCGATGCCGCCTGCAAGAGCTGCCGCTGCCCTTCAGGCAGGGCCACATGGACGCGGTCGCGCACAGGATTGGGCCATACCTCAAGGTCTTGGTTGGGAGCGGCCAGGCGCGGAAGGGCGGCGAGCATTTCCACCTTGTAGTCCTGGACTTCGCCGAAGGCAAACACGTCACAGGGCCCGGGCGGGATGCCGTCTTCCCGCTTCATCTGCACGCGCAGCGTGGTCCAGCCTGCCGTGGCGGTATCCGGCAGCGTGATGTTCTCGAAGAAAATGCCCGCGTCTATGCGGTCGAGCAGCAGTTCCCCCGGATCGTCAAAATCGCCGTCGGCATTGACGTCAAGCCACATGCGCCAGTGCTGTGCGGTCGGCGGACCGTAGAAACCCGGCTTGAAGCCGAAGTTGTAGGTCACGTTGCCCTGCAGCTTCCCGGAGGTGACGATGGTTTCCGAGTAGCCCCCGTCGTCGCCGGAGAGGACCTTTTTGCTGTTGACCTTGAAACCGTCGATGTATTCCGAGGCCGTGCTCATGCCGTAGGAGTCGCAGAACTCGCTGACCAACACGCTGTCCGGAATCGGCAGCAGGCTCAGCGTATCGCCCACCGAATCGATGGCCAACAGCGCGTCGAAGCTGAAGGGCAACATGCGGCTCTGCTCCACACGGCCGTCCAGGTTGTCTTCCACCACGATGCTGAAACTGAACAGTTCGCCGTAGCCATAGCGGCCCACCTGGTCGGTGCGGGTGTAGGAAATGTCCGCAAAGGGCGCACCAAATTCCTGCACACAAAGGCCGTCCACATTGCCGTCGTCGTCGAGCCAGGCATCGGAAAAGTCAAGCGCAAAACTGCCGTCTACCATAAAAGCCTCCGGCAGGTTCAACTCCAGCGCATAGCCGTAGAGGCCTTCCAGCGTGTTGAGGCTGTCTCCGCTCAGGACGCGGCCGGCCAGGGTATCGCCCACCTCAAAACTGTCGGTGCTGAATTCGAAGGTCAGGGGTACGCCTGCCATCGCGCGCTCCACGCTGTGGAAGCGCGCACTGGCGAAGGCATCCATGGGGACTTCCGCTCCGTAGTTGAGCAGGATGCCCGCTTTATCGTTTTCATCGATCAGGCCGCTGCCGTCCACGTCGGCGTGCTTGAAATCAAGGCCACTGTAAATGCCTTGGAATACCTGACCCCAGTCGGTACCGCTTTGGCCCAGAAAAACAAATGGATCGGAGCCCGGAGGCATGCGCGGTGGTCCGGTGCGGCCATGGCCCTGTCCAATGGGCAACAGGTCCCGGGCCTGTACCCGGTTGTTGCGGTCCACATCGCCAGGCCAGACACAGATGGTGTCGTAGAACAAATCGATTTCGGCAACCGCGGTACAACCGGTGCTTCCGTCTACCAAAACCTGATAACTGCCCGGGGCGTTTACCGGTAGGCTGGGTCCGGTAAAGCCGCCACCCCAGACGATGCCGCTGTACAGGGTAGGATTTTCGACCTGCAGGAACACCAGATCGCCGGCGCACAGGCTGGAGTCTCCGGAACTGGTCAGGATGCGCGGCGGCTCCAGGGAATCCACCCCGATTTCAAAACCGTTCTGACAACCGTCCCCGCACGTGGGTTCAAGGGCCTCAAAAACCACCTGAAAGGGGCCGGGCTCGGGTCCGCCGATGCGCAGGAAGAGCGGTGCCTCCCGGGGCAGGCAGGTACCGGGTGGGGGCAGGTGTGCCGAAGCACCCGGGGGCGGACATACATCCGTTCCGGGAATGAAAGCTCCACCTGAAAATGGACTGCAAGCGGTGGAATCAAACAGCGCCGCCTCCAGCTCCATGCTGGGCAGCTGGGGATTGACCGAAATGCGGACATTGGTATACCCCGGCGGGAGGAAAAAACGGTACCAGCGGTTGTTCATGCCGCCGCCGCAGTCCGGCCAGGGATCCGGACTGGCGCCTCCTGTATTGTTGCCGTTGACAATCAGGGGACTGCCGATAGGCAGCACACCGAGGGGCTGGGCGCTACAGGGCCCGCCGCCAACCTGGGCCTTCGCCGGAGGAACCAGCATAGCGCCCAAAAGGGCGAACACTGCAATAAGGACCATGGGGCGCAGGCCGCTGCGCCATCCAACTCCGGCATGCCGGCTTGGGCGGAAACGAAGGCGTGCTGCATCGGGACAGCCGGGAAAGCGGGTTTGGGTTGAAAACAGCATGGCTCCTCCTCTTTAAGGTACGGCGATTCGGGTGGGGGTCCATGGCTTGGACCATTCCATGCACAAGATGCAGGCTTGCCCCTGTAAATCCAGCTACGTTTCCATGAGATTGTGCGGAAAAATTGCCACAAAGCTGGAGATCAGTTTCATGCAAACAACTGATTTAATGCTTGTTACAGGTATACATATAGCACAATACGGGCCCATGGCGTCACATTGTGCAACACATGCTATTTTCACCACAACATGAAATCCCTGAAAGTTTGGAGCTTACTGGAGGGCTTGAGCACGCGGGAACGGGAGCGGTTGGCCGATTACCTGGCTTCGCCCTTCTTTTCGGCCTCCCAGGACGTCCAGCGTTTTTACCGTTTCCTGTTGGACGAAGCCTTCCACCTGGATGCAGGCATCCCGGACAAAAACCGGGCCTGGGCTGCCGTCTTTGAGGACCGGCCCTACAACGATGCCGCATTCCGCACCCTCTGCACGCATTTGTTGCGGCATGTGGAAGGGTTTTTGGCCCACCTCCACCTCCAGCGTCAGCCTCTGGAGCGTGACCGCATCCTGCTGGGGGAATTGGAGCAACGCTCCATGGACAAACACCTGCGTTATGTGCTGGGCCGGCAGGAAAAGGCATTGAAAAAAGCGCCCCTCCGGGACGAACGCTGGTTGCGTCAGCGCTTTGCCCTGCAGCAAGTGCGCTATCGCTTCGCGGAACGCGAATCACGCCGATCCATCCGGCTGGCGCCCATCCATGCCGCCGAAGCCCTTGATGCGGCCTACCTGGCCGAACGCCTGCGGCTCACCTGTGAGTTGCGCAACCTCCAGCACATCCTGCAATTGGATCGGGATGTTGGATTGCCGGAGAGCCTTCCGCCCCTTATGGCCCAGGAACAGCACCGCGAACAGCCGGCCGTGGCCCTGTACCGGGCTGTGTGGGGCTTGTTGGATGATGCTTCGCCGGAGGCGGCATACCGTACCCTGCGGGAACGCATCGAACATCTCGGTCAGCGCTTACCGCGCGAACAGCAGCAGGGCCTGTATATCTATGCCGTCAATTTCTGCATCCGCCAGGCCAACCGCGGGGAAACCCGCTACCTGGAGGAGTTGCTGGACCTGTACCGTGAAGCCCTGGACCGGGAGGTGCTGCTGGACCGAGGCCACCTGCCCAGCGCCACGTACAAGAACATCGTCACAGTGGGTCTGCGCGTGGGCGAATACCCCTGGGTACAACGCTTCATCCGCAGCTACCGCAGCAAGCTTCCACCGGACAAACGCGAAAACGCCTACACCTATAATCTGGCCAAATACTACTTCACCGTCCGGCGCTACGACGACGTCTTGCCGCTGTTGCGCGAAGTGGAATACGAAGACGTGTTCTATGCCCTCGATGCCAAGGTCATGCTCCTAAAAGTGTATTACGAAACCGGAGAGTGGGAGGCCCTTCATTCGCTTTTTGACGCCTTTGCCGTTTTCCTGCGGCGCAACAAGGTCTTGTCCAGCTACCACAAGACCATCAATTTGAATTTCATCAAGGCCGTCCGCCGTTTGAGTTCTACGCCTCCCGGCGAACGCGAGCGCCTGCGCAAACTGCGCGAACGCATCGAAGAGCGCCGCGAAGTCACGGACATCAATTGGCTGTTGGAGCGCATCCGCGAAAAGGAAAAAAAGCGCGCCTGATCATCGTGCCATAAAAAAATCCGGCCAGCTCCACTGAGCTGGCCGGCAGGATCCCTTTACCAAGATCCAAAGGGAGGAGAAGATCCGAGGGGCACAAGGCGCGGCAGGAACGGGTGTATTGGTGCTCGGCGTCGCGGATTGGTCTGCGTGTCAAGCGGTTGCGCCCTGGCCCTCGGTAGGTGTGGCGATGGCCTTAGTGCTGCACCACCAGGCGCTGAATCCACTGCTTTTCGCCCTGGCGGAACTCCACCGTGTAGAAGCCTTCCGGCAGATCGGACACGTTGAGGACTTCGTCCAGTTGGGCACCTGTGGTTTGGACCGTACGTTCCAGAACCGTTCGGCCAGTGGCGTCGCGCAACAGGAGCTGTCCTTCGGCCTGCTCGGCGGAGATGTCGGCGCGAACGCGCACCACATCGCTGGCGGGGTTGGGGAAAAGCTCAGCTTCAGCCGTGCCTTCTTCACGCAGGCAGGTGATGGTGAACGTTTGGCTGTAGCTCACAATCGGGCATCCGGCATTGCGTCCGTCAAGGGTCACCGTGTAGGTTCCGGGCGTACCGAAGACGTAGGACAGGTCGTTCGAGTAGCTGACCACCGAACCATTCACCGTCCAACGGAACTGCTCCACGCAGGAACTGGTGTTGGTGAAAGTGACCACATCGCTGGCGCAGAATCCGGCCGGGCTGTAGCTGAAGGAGACCATCATGTCGCTGCAGTCGCAGCACTCGTCGTTCTGGGCAACGGGAACAATGGGATCGGCCGGCATGACGGGATCGCTGTAGAACAGGTCGCCCTCGTTCAGGGGCACGGGGATCACCGTTGGCGCGACGGCCAGTTGTTTGAATTTGGGCTTGCGTTCGCAAGCGCCGCCACCAAAGGCATCGGTGTGCACGTTGTAGAGGTCGCGGTCGTCGGCCGGGGTGCCGAGGGCTGCACCGAAGACACCGCCCATGATGATTTCGCCGGCAGCGCCGGTGAACGGATTGAAGGTCTCTTTGACGGAATACCCGATCTCATCGCGCGGGCTACCGTAGCTGCGGCTCCAGAGCAAACCGCCGGCCATATCCGTTTTGAACAAAAAGGCGTCGCGGGTCCCCATCGGGGTTCGGTCGGTCCAGCCTGTCACAGCGATGGTGCCGTCGGAAAAGCATTCCAGGGAGTGGGCTTCCTCGTTTTTCTTCTGACCGTAAATGTTGCTCCACAGGAAGCCGCCGCCTGGCAGGTGCCGGCTCATGAAGACGTCCAGGTTGCCGTTGGAAAAGCTGTTGGAATAGCCGCCCACGACCAGATCGCCGCCAGGAAGGGCTTCCAGCGTATTGCCGGACTCATCGCCCACGCCGCCATAGCTGATGGACCAGGCCAGGGCCAGGAAGGGATCCAGTTCGGCCAACAGAACGTTTTCGCCAGGTGCGCCAAAGGTGGTCTTGCCACTGATAAACACGGCCGGGAAGGCCACGCCGGTGCTGCTGGGACCGATTTTGACAGACAGGCCTTCCTCGTCCATGCCGGAGTCGAACTGGCTCATGGCAATGACAAAACCGGCTCCGTCCAGGCCCATGACAAAAGCGTCCATGGTCCCGTTGAAGGGGTTGCGGTAGCTGCCGGTGACCACGTAGCGGTAGCCGAAGAGGCTCGGGTCGTCGACCACCTCGATGGAGAACGCTTCGCTGTAAGGGCTGAAGAAGTCGTAGAACTGGGCCCAAACCACACCGCCCGTCGGGTCGGTTTCAAAAACGAGCGCAGAGGGCACCCCGCTGTTCGGGTTGATGCCGTGTCCGGCGATGATGAAGCCGCCGGAGGGCAATTCTTCCACCGCATTGCCGCGGCTTAGTCCGGTCGTCCAGTCGTAGATGTGGGTCCAGATTTGCGTGCCCGCAATGTCGTATGCCGTCAGGTTGGCAAAGGTGATGGGGCTGCCGGCAACGCTGAGGTCCTGGCTGAACCCGGTGGTTACATGATGAGCGCCTCCCACCGGCGCAATGCCGGGCGTGAGGACCTGCAGGTTTCGAACTTCATCGCGGTCGATGATGTCCGTGGAGAGGTTGTAGTACTGCGCTTGCAGGAGCGGAACCCAGCAGAGGGCCAGCAACAAAGCGCTAATGCGGGTAAACAGTTGGGTGCGGTTCATGGCTTTCGGATTTGGTGCGGTGTGTGATTGTGTTTTGGCAAGGGTGTTTGGGGACGGCGGGAAACGGGGTTGATGCGGCTTTAAAGCAGCCCGTTTTCCCTGCTCACGATCCAAAAGTGCCGCTGGAATGCCCCTCTGGAAAGGACACATCCAGGCCATCGTACAGTCTCCATTGTGCACCAATACTAGCGATCTATACTACAGCTATAATCCACTAAGCACTGTTTTACAATTATTTAAACATTACAACAGCATCCGAAAAACAGGACAATAGCATAGGTTTGTGCACCCCAACCAGATTATTATACTGAATGAATGGACGGTTTTTGGGCAGATTTCGCCTCCGGCGAAAACGTTCGGCCACGGCTGGCGTGCCAGCACCTATGGAAAGAGCCCTTGCGCGATTGCTGGCCTTGAGTCCCGTGTTCAGATTCTGCAGCCTGGTTGCAGGAAATGCAGCTGGCTTGCGCCACCATCGGTTGTCAAAGCCATAGCCTACCCGCTCGCTGCAGCATTTCCGTCCTTTCACCGTGCCAATACCTGTACAGCGCGCGGGCGCCTAACGCAAAACGGCCACCGATGGTGGCCGTTTTGATGGATGGTATGCTTCAGTAGTTCATAAAAATGCTGAAGCGCTTGTGGAGCGGGAAACCGGGTTCGAACCGGCGACCCTCAGCTTGGGAAGCTGATGCTCTACCAACTGAGCTATTCCCGCTTGCGGATTCAAAGGTAGCGCCTGTAACGGAAGACTAAACTCCCAACAAAGGGTTCCTACTGCGGCAACCATCAAGGATGAACACACATCCGTCAGATGCCTCAGCCCTCTGACAACCAACAGGTTATTTCTGTATTCAATTATCCATGTGTATTATTGTGGGTTGCGGCTTGGTGTCCAAAACACACTGTGAAACCCGCAAAACTCCCATAAATCCAACATTTATGAACAATTCGTTGGTTGTCAGATTTTTGTCTTTAGTCGCGTGCGTTGTCACCTTAGCGACAAACGTAAGTGCGCAAATCTTTGCCGGAGAAAGCCTCAACATGCCCGGCACCTATGATGGGTTTTCCAATCCGCCGACCGTGGATGCGCTGCGGAATCCCATTCAATCCCCAAGTGGAAATCTAGTGGTCGATGCTGGTTTGGGTGTACAGCGGATCCGCACGGAAATCGCCGTTCCCGGCGATGTGGCTGCAGGGAGTTACACGTGGCTGTTTACCAGCGGGCCTGCACCAGGAGGACTGTTCAACAACAAATGGGCAGACGTGGCTGTGAGCGTGGACAATGTCCAGAGCTATTCGTTCAACTCAGGCCCCGACAACAGCGTCACGCTGAGCGCCGGCGTGTACACGGTCAACTTTGAAGACATCGGCTATTCCGACTGTAAGGCCATCTGGATGTATACCAGCGCCGCGCCGGTGGCCATCACCGGGGTAACCGCAGCACCTTTGGGAACGGGAGGCACTGTTGCTGCGGCCAATGAACCGATCACCATCACAGTGACTGCTTCGGCAGGGCCTTCGGCCGAAGAAAATGTGTACGTCCGATACAGCACGGACGGTTTTGGAAGCTCCGTGCTTGCCGCATGCAGCTTTGTGGGCAGTACGGGCACGGCCACCATACCCGCCCAAAGCGCCGGCACCACGGTAGAGTACTACGTATTCAGCACTACGCAAACGACACCAAGTGCCGATTTTGACCTGGTCACCCTCAACTACGACAACAACGGCGGAGCCAACTACAGCTACACGGTGGAGCATCCTTCAGCTACCAGCGCCGGCAACTGGAGCAATGCGGGCACCTGGAATACGGGCGCTGTTCCCGCCGTCGGGGCAATGGTGTCCATCAATGCCAGTGTTAACCTGGACGTGGACGCTGAAGTTGCCAGCCTTACCCTGGCCGGCAGCACCCTGACCGACGGCGGAGCGGGTAATACCCTGACCATTCAGGACGGTGGGACTTTTGCGGTCACCGGCGGTTCGTTTAGCGCCGGTTCCGGCGAAGTCGCCTTCGCCGGAGGCGGAACGGTTTCCGGAACCGTTGCGTTCAACAACGTCTCCATCGGCGGCGGGGTCAACTTCGGGACCGGCTCTACGGTCAACGGCACCCTGCAATTGAACAACGGCAGTTTCATCAACACCAACCGTCCGGCTTACGGGGCTGCATCCACCCTGGCATACAACATCAACGGGGCTTACGGGACGTTCCTGGAATGGGAAGGCACCACACCGGTAAATGTACTGGTTGATGGGAACACCGACTTGACGCTGGATGCCATGGCGGATTTCTTCGTCAGCGGTGATCTGACCATTGGTGCCGGAAGCAGCGTCACCATGTCCACCGGCGTAGGCAACGACTTGTTTGTTGCCGGCGATTGGGTGAACGACGGTGCTTTCAACAACGGTGCTGCGGCCGTCTTTCTTGACGGCGGTTCCGCCCAGGTGATTCGGGGAACCACCACGTTTGATTTTCTGTTGATCGACAACGCTGCAGGCGTTTCCCTTGGTGCCGGCGCAGATGTCCGGATCGACGACGGCATGACCTGCACCAACGGAACCTTCACCACCACGGGCGGCACGCTTACCCTGCTGTCGGATGCCGGCGGTACTGCCTGGTTGGACGACTTCAGCGGCGCTGGAAGCGTTTCTGGAACGGTCGTTCAGCAACGAAGGATCACAGGGTCAGGATCGGATTTCCACTTCCTGTCTTCGCCGTTCAGCGGCGCCACCATCAGCGGCGACCTCTCCGAAATCGGCCCGAGCGGCAGCGGCCAGATCATTCCGACGGCCACCTGCGACGCGACCATGACCGATCCGTCCAGCCCTTACGGCAACGTAATGGAATTGCGGGAAGCCGGCCCCTATCCCGTGGCCGGGTGCGACCAATCCGCCTGGTATGTGGTCAGCAGCGGCCCGATGACGCCCGGACGCGGCTATGCCTGCATCATCCCCAGCGGAACCACGATGGACATCGACGGCAGCGTCCCCGGCAGCCCGGTGAGCTACGGAGCATTGAGCAATTCCGGGACTGAAGGCGACGGATGGCACCTGGTGGGCAACCCTTTCCCTTCGCCCATCAACTGGAATGCCCCCGCCGGCTTTGACGGTGTGGCCCAGCTCTGGCAGACCTCCGGCACCTACGACGGCACCTTCCAGCCGTTGGCTTCCGGAGCAGGCCAGATCGGTTCCATGCAGGGCTTTCAGGTACGCGTAACCGGAGCTCCGGCCACCTTCACCTTGACCGATGCCGACCGCGTCACCGGCGACCCCGCGTTTTACCGCAGCAGTTCCTGGTACGATCAGCTCGTCGAGCTCGATGTGAGCGGCAATGGCTTCATGGACAAAACGGCCGTCATGTTCTCCGCCGGCGGTACCGTGGGTTGGGACGACGCCTTTGACGGGCACAAAAAACCCAGCGCACACGGCCAGCCTACGTTCTACACCCTGTGCGACGCTAAACTGACCTCTATCAACGCACAAGGCCCCCTCGACGGCCCGCGCAGCATCCCCATGGGCCTGTTGCCCGGTGCCGACGGCAGCTATTCCATCAGCCTTAAAACCTGGGACAACTTCCCGGCCACCGCGCGCATCTTCCTGGAAGACTTGCAAACCGGCACCTGGACCGACCTCCAGCAGGGCAGCTACAGCTTCTCCATGACGGAACTGGACAATCCGGACCGCTTTGTGGTCCACCTCCAGCCCGGTCTTGAAGCCATGATCATGGATGCCGGTTGCACCGGCGAAACCGGCACGCTGACGGTTGATCTCGGCGATGGCAGCACCGGTGCCCCTTACGGCTGGACCGCTTACGCCTTGATGGACGGAAGCGGTGCCACCATTGATGCGGGAGTGCCCAGCAGCAGCATGAGCTGGAGTAGTCTCGGCGCCGATGCATACACGCTTTCGCTGAGTGCGGGGACCTGGACCGCAGAAGAGCATTTTGCGGTTGATGCACTGGAAACGGCCGATCCCGGATTCAGCATGGATAACCCGGATCCACAGAGTGGGCTTCCGCAAGGATTCTTTACCGAAGACCCCAGAGCGGTTTCGGCCGACTGGGACTTCGGCGACGGGACCGCCAGCATCGCCGAATTGAATCCGGTGCACACCTACACCAGTGGCGGACTATATGCCGTACGCCACACCGTGTACTCCGCAGACAACTGCAGCAGTTCCACCGAGACCGAAGTGGCGGTGCGCGGCAGCACCGGTTTGGCGCATCCCGAAGCCCTGTTGACGCTGAGCGCTCAAGGCCTGACGGTGATCCTGCAGGCCGATGAGGCCATCGCGCAGGTCCACCTCTTTGACGCTTCCGGCCGCAGGGTGGCGCAGCGGATGTGCCAGGACCAGCAGTGCAGCATCCAGGCGCCTGGCGCTGGTTTCTACACCCTGGCCATTCAGCTCGAAGAGGGGATCGTGCATCGCACCATTGCCCTCGTACGCTAGGTTTCACGCAACCGATCCTCCAAGCCCAACCGGGGCATCAGCCGCATCGCTGCATTCCGTAGCTGCATCCCATAGCCACATTCCATGCGTTTATCCACGTCCACCCTGCTCCGCCTCTGCGGTTTGGTCTTCGCCCTGATGGGCGCTTTTGAAGCCATGGCCCAAATCGGACCGCCCCCTCCACCCGGCGGAGGGGTTCCCATTGACGGTGGCGCTTCCATCCTGCTGGCGGCGGGTGCCGCCTACGGTGCCCGCAAACTGTACCGGGCCAGCAAGGACAAGCAGCAGGGTCCTCAAGCCTGAACCGCCCGCGCTCCCCGGGAGCCAAGCCCATGCCTGCAAAAGCCCCCAATTGGCTGGATCGCATTCCTGAAGTCCACCGGGCCTGGTTGGGCTTTGTGGGTCCCTTGATGGGCATTTACGCCATCTGGAAAATCTTCCAATACACCGTAAACCACACCCCACCCCTGTTGGCCTGGTGGGAAGGCTGGACCGACCAGATGGCACACGGCATTGCCACCTTGGTCGGCAAGCTTATGCAGGCCACGGGCTATGCCATGTCCTTCCACCATTTCAAAGCGGTGTATCCCCTGGGCACGCCCGGCTTTATGGTTGAAGAGCACTGCCTGGCCATTCCAGCCACATTGATCTGCGGGGCCATCATCGCCGTATATCCCGGCCCCTGGAAGCACAAGCTGTGGTACATCCCCCTGGCCATGTTGGCGGTACAGGCCATGAATACCCTGCGCATCTGGGGCCTGGCCGTGCTGCTCAAACATGCCGAACCGCGCTATTGGCAGTTCAACCACAGCGTAACCGCATTGATCCTTGAGTATGGGGCCTTGTTTTTCATGGTGGCCCTGTGGATGCGCCGCTACCAGCATTGGGGTGCCGGAAAAACGGCCCCAAATCGGTTTTGAGGTAGGAAGGCTGGGTTGAATGCGCCATCTTTAAAAGCTGGCGCTCAAGCCATTGCATCTTTTCACCACCTTTTTCCAATCCGATCATGCCCTCTTTGATCCGGCGCTTTGCCGTACTACTCTCCTTTTGTCTGGTTGCGAGCAATACCCTCTACGCTCAAACCGCCAATACCCCCCAAACCGGTTTCCACTACATCGCCGAAGGTCAGCCGGTAGCCCTCAACCCGGACGCCAGCCATCTGGCGCTGCATGCCCATGAAGGGCAGCTGGGACTGCTGCAGCAATCCCTCCAGGCTGCAGCCGGTGTGGCCGACGTGGAAGTCCACCCATACCACAACCGCATTTTGGTGGAGTTGGCGGCGCCCTTAGCGGGCGAACCCATCCCCACCGCCCGTGCCTGGGCCCAGGCGCAGGGCTTTCCCGCAGGCGTGCTGCGCAGTGCAGTACCCGCCTTTGTGACCGAAAACGGCGACATGCTCTGGCTGACCCACGATGTGGTGCTTCAGCCCAAGGCCGGTGTGGTTTCCGGCAGTCTGCAACCCCTGCTGGACCGCTATGGTGCGCAGTTCAGCCGCAACCGCTTTGGCACCCTGGTGGCTGAAGTGGACAATCCCGTCCAGGGCCTGGCCCTGGGCAATGCCCTGGAAAACAGCGGACTGGTGCGTTTTGCGCACACCGACTTCTATGCGCGCATCGAACGCCACGACGACCCCTTGTTCGGCGACCAGTTCCAGCTCAACAATACCGGTCAGGTCATTGACGGCTTCACCGGCGCTTTTGACATCGATTGCAACGCTCCGGAAGCCTGGACCTTCACCCTGGGTTCTGCTTCGGTCATTGTGGCCGTGATCGACGATGGTGTGGAGGCCCACGAAGACCTGGAAAACGGCAGCGGCAGCAGCCGTGTTCTTCCGGGCTTCACCCCTGCCACCGGTGGAAACGGTTCGCCGCTCAGCGGCGCGGCCCACGGCCAGGCCTGTACCGGCATCATCGCCGCTTCGCACAACAACCTGGGCGTGCAGGGCATCGCCCCGAACGTGCAGATCCTTCCGCTCAACATCTTCGCCGGAGGCGAAACCAGCCAGGACCTGGCGGACGCCTTCACCTTTGCCAAGAACAACGGGGCGGATGTCCTGTCCAACAGCTGGGGTTATACCAGTTGCTTCACGAGTTTCAGCAACCTGACCAACGCCATCAACGACGTGGCCGCCAACGGCCGTTCGGGCCTGGGCAGCGTAGTGGCCTTCAGCTCCGGCAACGGGTACAACACCTGTGTATACTACCCCTCGAAGCTCAATTCGGTCTTGTCCGTAGGCTCAGTGACCAACCAGGGCAATCACTCGGATTACTCCAACGAAGGCCCCAACCTGGACATTGTGGCTCCCTCCAACAGTGCTCCCGGCCAGCCCGGTGCCGGCGTGCGGACCATCGACCGGATGGGTGGTGCCGGCTACAGCTCCGGCAATTACACCACTGGCTTCGGCGGTACCTCCGCTGCCTGCCCGGTGGTAGCCGGCGTGGCCGCTCTGGTGGTCAGCGCCAACCCCGGTGCTTCCGGCCCCAGCATCCAGAACACCCTCATCACTACGGCCACCGACATGGGGAGCACCGGCTTTGACAACACGTACGGTTGGGGTCGGGTGAATGCCGCCGCGGCCCTGGCCATCGGTCCGGCACCCACCGTCAGCGTGAACGGCACGGTGGAAGATGCCGCAGGCAATCCCATTTCGGGAGCTGCCGTGGTGTACCTCGGTCCCTCCGGCCCCTTCAACGCCACCACGGATGCCGCCGGTCAGTACAGCCTGAGTGGCCTGATCGACGGACAGTTTTACGACGTGTTTGCCGGCAAATGGGGTTTTGAGACCACCTATAATGCGGCTGTGGCGCTGGACGGCAGCAGCCTGACTACCGTGCTGCCGGAAGGCTACCGCGACAACTTTGAGCTCGACCTGGGCTGGAGCACCAGTGGTACGGCCTCCACGGGCCTTTGGACCCGTGGCGAGCCCATCGGTACCGATTTCTCCGGTCAGCTTTGCAATCCGGACGCCGACGCGCTGGACTTCGGCAGCCTGGCCTTCATGACCGGCAACGGCGGCGGCAGTGCCGGCACCGACGATGTGGACGGCGGCACGGCCATCCTGACCAGCCCCGCCATGGACCTTTCCGGGTACAGCGATGCCTGGATCCGCTGGAGCCAGTGGTTCTTCAACGATGGGGGCAGCGGCACGCCCGACGATGCACTCAACATCCGCCTGGACAACGGCAGCAGCAGCGCCATCGTGGCCAGCATCGGCGGCAGCGGTATCGTTTCCGGCGGCTGGACCCGGGAGCTGATCCGCGTTTCGGATTTCCTTTCGCCTTCGGCGAACATGACCCTGAGCGTGGAAACCGCAGACGGCAGCACCGGGCACCTCGTGGAGGCCGCCTTCGACCGCTTTACGGTCATCGATTCCGGGGCTGTGCCCGATTGCAGCAATGCCCCCGCAGGCCTGAGCGCATCCATTGGCGCTACCGGCGTGACCATGTCCTGGAATTCCCTGGCGGGCGAAGGCGCCCTCAGCTACCTGGTATCCGGCCGCCGTGCCGGCGGCAGCGCCTTCCGCACCCTGGCGCCCATCGCCGAACCGACCACCACGGCCTTTGTGGGACAGAACAAGCTCCGTGCCGGATGGACCTATGAATGGAAAGTGCAAGCCCAATGCGCCGGCGGACTGAGCAGTCCCGAATCGGCCCTGGGCAGCTTCACCTGGCCGGGCCTGCGGGAAGCCTCCGACCAGCTCGAGCCCTTGAGCCTGCAGCCCAATCCCGCCACGTCCCGCGTACTGTTGGACTGGACCGCCACTGAAGGCATGGCCCGGGTGCGTGTGCTGGACTTGAGCGGACGTGTGGTACTCAGCGACGCATTCAACGCCAGCGCCGGCCCCATGCGCATCGACCTGGCCATCGGTCCATTGGCCGATGGCTTCTACCTCGTGGAGCTGGAGCAGGACGGCCAGCGCCAGACCCAACGCCTGACGGTGCAGCGCTAATACCGCGCCAGCATACCACGGCACAGCAAAACGGGCGGCTCTGTTATCGGAGCCGCCCGTTTTGCATCCGGGACCAGGTCCATGCCCACTGCCAAGCCAAAGGCCTTAACGCACGACCCTGATCAGGCCTTACCCTCCTTTTCCAGGGCTTCCTGCAAGGGGGCATCCAGAAAGTCCATGAAAGGCCTGGCCTTTTTGAAGTCCGCCAAGAGGGTCTTTTCAATGCCCTTGCCCCGGTACTCGGCATCGGCCACGGGTCGGGTGATCATCAGCTGCTTGTAGCGCAGCAGGTCGATGTTGGGGTCATCGACGGCGTAGCCTTTGGGTGCACGCTTGAGTTGTTCGCCCTCCAGGGCGCCCCAGGTATCCTGGAAGCGTTTGGCCTTGAGCACCTTGCGCAACGTGGCGGCGTTGTAGTCGATCTCCTGGCGGATGGCGGCCAATTGCTCCTTGGACGGGTCGTAGATGCCCGTGCCGATCATCCCGCGGTCGCCGGGGCGGATGTGCACAAAAAGCCCCACTCGGCCCGGCCCGCGCTTGATGTAAAAACTGAACCAGGGTTTGTAGGGGTCCTTGTTCTTGCTGAAGCGCACATCGCGGTAGATCCGGTACAGGGTCTTGAGCGGTTCCTGTGGCGGAATGGGCTCCAGTTTGGACCATGCATCCATCAGCTGCGCAGACAAGGCCGCGGCGTCATGCCGCGCTGCATCATAGCGGTCCTTGCGGGCCTTGAACCACTCGCGGTCGTTGTGCTTTTCCAATTCGGCCAGAAAGGCCAGCGTATCGGCTTGAATGGGCATAGCGGAGGATTGTGGGGAAACGGCAAACGGGACATGCGCAGGTGGCACGCCGAGCCTTGCTGATGCCGCACCGCGCGGCAGTTGGACACCGAAAAGTAGCCCGCCTTCGGCGAAGACTTCGCCGGGAGGCGGAAAACGTATGCTGCTGTGGACAACGGGAAAGCCGGCGCAATAGGAGATTCAGTCCGGCATGGCCTCGATGCGCTGCAGCACCTCCTCGGCCTCCGCGGTTTTGAGGTCGGCCGCCTTGCGGTCCGACGTGGACAAGCGATGGGCTTCTTCCAGCAGTTTGCGGTAGCGTTCCTCGAGCTTTTCCTTTTCGCTTTTGCGCTTGAACATTCCGAACATGGCAGTGGGTTTTTACGGAAACACCTCAAAACCCGCATGGTTTACGCCCGCGGGCCAAGCGCTGCCGGACAGTCCCCGTCATGGCAAGGCCGGCGCAGCATGCGCGGCCTCGTTGAGGAACTGTTCATCGGTCAGGGTTTCCAGAAACGCCACCACATCTGCGATGTCCTCCGCTTCCAGGCCAAGACCGGGGCTGATGCTGGCGTGCAGCAAAGGCGAGGTGCTGGGCGAAGGATGCACGCCGCTGTTGTAGTGCTCCACCACTTCTTCCAGGCTGGTAAAACGCCCGTCGTGCATATAGGGCGCGGTGACCGCGATGTTGCGCAGGGAAGGCACCTTGAACTTGGCCCGATCGGCCGGGTCACCGGTCACGCCTTCCAGGCCGATGTCGGCAAAACTGCCGGCGGGATCCAGGCCGTTGTTCATGGCCTGGTCGTTGGTGAAGTTGAAGCCCGCATGGCAGTGGAAACACTCCGCGGCCTTCAGCGCACCGGTGGGATCGAACTCCCTGTGGAACATATCGTGGCCGCGCTGTTCGGAGGGCGTAAACGCCTGTTGACCGCGCAAAACCCGATCGTATTTGCTGTTGTTGGTCACCAGGGTGAGCATGAACTGCTCCATGGCCAGGCCCATGCGGTCGGCCGTCAGGTCGGCTTCGCCGAAGGCGCGTATGCTTTGGTCCCGGTAGCCGGGTATCCCGTTGAGTTTGGCCACGATGGCCTCCAGGTCTGCGTCCATTTCCAGGGGATCCTCAATGGGCAGGAGCGCCTGTTCCCGGAGCGTGGCCGCCCGCAGGTCCCAGAAAAATCCGCGTCGGTGCCAGGCCATGTTGTGCAGCGCCATGGCCTGCCGTGTGCCTTCGTCGCCGCGGATGCCGATGCTGACGCGCCGCGGGTCGCCAAAACCATCCGTCTGAATGTGGCAATCGGCACAGGCCTGGCTGTTGTCGGCACTCAGGCGGGGATCGTGAAACAGCATACGGCCCAGCAAAACGCCGGCCTCGGTC